>JBHOSY010000063.1:0-21295 GCA_042584165.1 Bacteroidota bacterium
GGTTTATCCCGTGACTTTGCCACGAGCTCCGAGTTCTCAAACTCGAGAGTTCGGAAGATGCTCGAATCAGAGATTCGGCATTCGTTTATTTGACGGATTGGTATGAACCTGCCACATTTGAGTGGACAGTAAGTTAAGTCAAAATATTTCATCTTAAATATCTCGGCAAAAGGGACAGACTTTTTCTCCTGAGCTTCAGAGTAAAAATGAATTGTAAAAAATAGTATAAAAAATAAGATGGAGATAAATGTCTTCCGCATCGAAAAAAGTCAAAATCCTTAATAAATGTAAGCATTTCAAAGGATTGATTCAACCAATCCCTGCGGGGTCTCGCTATGCGATGACCCCGCAGGGGGATAATACCATTTATAAAGCAAAAAGGCCAGGCAATGCCTGGCCCAAATACTTTACAATTCACTATCAACTATGTCCTATCAGCTAATAGCTAATAGCTAATAGCCAAAAGCTAAAAGCCAAAAGCTAATACCTAATAGCTAACATTTAAATCACCGGCAACTTATACCCTTTCCGGTATTCCCTGTGCATATACAGATCCGCCTGAAGATCCTTAACAAATTCCTCTTTTGCGGGATCCCATTTTACAGGTCGGCGAAGATCATAAGCAATATTCCCAAGCGTACAAACCGTACAAGAACTATGTCCGATCTCAACCGGAACCTGGGGATCTTTCCGATTCTTTACTGCCTCGATGAAGTTTACCTGATGCGGGATCTTAGTTTCATAAGGCCCTTTTTCCCGTTTGATATCTGGCTTCAGATTTTTACTCGATGCTTCAAAATGTCCCCTTGAAACTTCAATCCATCCATCTTTACCTACAAATTTCACTCCTTTGGTCTTTTTATCATCAAAAGGTTCCTCGGTCATGATTACACCATTTGAATATTTATAGGTCAGGAACTTTGTATCTTCATATCCGCCGGGTATTATCTCAACAGGACCATTTTTATCCATACCTAGGCCCCACTGTGCAATATCAAACATATGAGCACCCCAATCAGTAGTAAATCCACCACCCATCTCAGAATACCATCTCCAACCTCCCCAGAATTTTTCATTTTCTTCCGGATCAAGGGATATAGGCGGGTTCAGTTCTTTATTATAGTGAACATATGGATTAGGACCAAGCCAGAGATCCCAGTTAAGATCTACAGGAAGAATTTCCCTGGGAAGATCATAGGGTTTTGGAGGTGCACCTACGTAGGCATATACTTTCTCCATATCTCCCAGCTTTCCATCCTGAACCATTTTCACTGCATGTTGGAATGCCGGATCTGATCGTTGCTGACTACCAACCCCGAGGATCCGGTTGTATTTCCTTACGGCTTTTCGTAATGCCTGACCTTCCCTGATTGTTAAAGTTAAAGGCTTCTCCAGGTAAACATCCTTTCCATTTTTGATTGCATCAATAGCAATTAAAGCATGCCAGTGATCCGGAGTAGCGATTACTACGGCATCAATATCCTCTCTGGCCAATAAATCCTGGTATTTCTCATAGATCTTAATATCAGCTTTACTACCTTTTTTTGAGTAGAAGTCGGTCACACGTTTTTCAAAACGCTGACGTTTAATCCCATAAACATCACATCCGGCAAGTACTTTTACTCCTTCTACATTCATGAAACCATTTAATAGGAACATCGCCTGACGACCTAATCCTATAAATCCAAGGTTAATCGTCTCATTTGGTTTAAAACTCATCAGACCGGGCAAAATGGCCAATCCGGCTGCTCCCTTTGCAGAGGATTCCAGGAATGATCGCCTGGAAATACTACTCGATTTTTTCTTTTCAATCATTGTTTAAAAATTTAACTTATATATCTAACTGTTCAATTCTTAAAAACCTGCCAGTAATCAAACGCTGACTATTCGAATCAGTATAATAAACATTGATGGTAATTATTATGAATAATTTCAGGCACTAAAATACACATATTCGGTTTTTCATTTGGGGATTTGATAATTATTGGATACACTCTTAAAAAATATCAAATTTATTAACTTTGTTATCTGGCGTGATTCCAGTTGTTTATGCATATCCATAAGTATTAATGGATTCTTGAACGTCGGAATTGTGCATGTAATTATAAATCATTAAACTTATATTGCAGCTATTGCTATTTTTTGACTTTAATTTCAAATTATGAAATCACTTCGCGTCACCGTCCTTTTATTCATCATAACTTCCACCCTATTCCAGGTCTCTTGCAAACAAGACATTTCAACAAAAGAAGATGTACTTGAATACTTGAAGACCTTAGGTAATGGAAAATACATGTTCGGACAGGTCGCCACCTGGGTGCACAACGAAAACCCGGATATGGATGATCCCAGCAACTGGTTGAAAAAGGTATATGATCATGCTGGAAAAATGCCAAGATACGGCGTAATTACCTATGATTTTATCGATGATCCATTTCCGGATATGATATGGAATGGAGGTGTTAAAAAAATGTGGGATAACGGTATAATTGCCGGTGTATTTACATTTTATGCAAATCCATCTGGAGGCTACTTCAGAGACTCTGTAGAGGTGGGACGGATATTTGAACCGGGAACAAACCCTATTAAATCTAACTTCTATGCCCAAATGGATAGAATGGCTGCGAATTTTCAATGGCTGGAAGATCAGGGAGTACCTGTAATTTATACGCCCTTTGTTGAACTTGATGGAAAATGGTACCCGAAAGACGGCCGTGAAAATGCTATCAAATTATACCAACTGGTCCATGATTACTTTTCCAAGACCAAGGGGCTGGATAATATACTCTGGGCATATCATACCATGGAAAAGGCATATAATCCGACTACTCCAAAAAACGTCCTTGAAGCATTTTACCCTGGAGATGAATACGTGGATATCCTGGGTAAGTCGGGTTATGGTTCCGACTTGAGTTTTCCTGAATATGAGTGGGCCGTGGAAAAGAAAATACAGGGAAAGGTGATCTGGTGGTCTGAATTAGGCATTAATGGGAAGGAAGATCCCCCAAGAGACTGTTTTGACGTACTGGATAAACTTGAAAACAGCTATCCTGAACTTGCCGGATTTGTGTTCTGGAGCGATGCGGGGCACTATAATATTATTGGGAACCTAAATGGACCTGAATTTATGACTGATCCGCGGATTGTTACATTGGAATAATCGGGATTTAGGGATTATATGAGTTAAATTAACAGGAGGTTTGGTTTTTACTAATATTCATAATACCTGAATTGCAAACTATACTTTTTTTGATCTAAATACATAAATTATGAAATCACTACCTAATATTGGAGGCTTACTGTTAATAGCTGTATTAACATTTCAGTTTTCCTGCAAACAGAACATCTCGACAAAAGAAGATGTACTTGAATACCTGGAATCCTTCGGTAATGGAAAGTACATGTTCGGCCAGGTGGCAACCTGGGTACATAATGAAAACCCGGACATGGACGATCCAAGTAACTGGCTTAAGAAAATACATGACCACGCAGGGTTGATGCCCAGGTATGGAGTGATAACATATGATTTCACTGATGATCCATTTCCTGATATGGCATGGAACCAAGGTGTCAAAAAAATGTGGGACCGGGGTTTGATCGTTGGCGTGTATAGCTTTTATGCTAATCCGGCAGGAGGTGCTTTCAGGGATACCTGTGACGTTGATCAGATTTTTGAAGAGGGGATCAATTCGATAAAAACAAATTTCTATGGACAGATGGACAGGATGGCAACCAATCTGCAATGGCTGGAAGATCAGAATATACCGGTGATCTATACACCGTTTGTTGAACTTGATGACAATAATTCAAAATGGCATCCTAAGGATGGCAGGGAAAATGCCATAAAATTATTCAGGTTAGTCCATGATTATTTTTCTGTAAATAAAGGCCTTGATAATATTATCTGGGCTTATCACACGAGAGAATCAGACGGAGCCCTGGAGTCATTTTATCCTGGCGACGAATATGTGGATATATTGGGAAAATCCGGGTACGGGCCTGATTTGAGTTTTCCTGAATATGAATGGGCTGTTGAAAAGAAAAAACAGGGAAAAGTAATCTGGTGGGCAGAACTTGGCATTAATGGTCGAAATGATCCCCCTCGGGATTGCTTTGATGTACTAAAAAAACTTGATAACAGCTATCCGGAACTGGCAGGATTCGTTTTCTGGAGTGATAGAGGGCACTACAATATAATTGGCAACCTGAATGGACCTGAATTCATGGCTGATCCGAAAATTATCACAACTGAGTAACTCCATTACTATGCCTTAGTCTCTTATTGTTTTTTGGACTAGTATTCTTAATTCTTTTACCATCTACAATGCGGATTCCGACTTCCGACTTCCGGCTTCCGGCTTCCAGCTTCCATCTTCAGACTTCCAGCTTTCATTTCTCCATCCCTATTAGGCCAAACGATTAATTATTAATAAATTGTGCATAATTATTTTTAGAAAATGTACAATACAATGTTAATGGCAGTTCAGGAAGGTGGCGCGAAGCTTGTTATGATGGATGGTACTATCTGGATGATTAAACCGGAAGATATCCCAACTACTGGGACCTGGGTTCCTCCATCAGGAATGGAGATCAAGGAGTCATCAACAGTCCGTGAATATGATTATACCATCACAAACTTGAGTGAGGGCAAAACTGTTAGCGCATCAAAAAGAAGATAATTATCAAAACTGATATCCTCAAAATAATCTGATCTTAACCAGCTTAATCAAGATTCAATTTAAGGACTGGTTTAAAAAATGATAAATTTCAAGTAAAACAGGTCTATCACAGAAATAAATTGAGCAGAGGATACATTTAGACACTAATTTTCGACACTATCAGACAATCTGAATATTCTTTCACACATAAGCCATTTCTTTCCGGCTGACTGTTCCGGATCTGCTTCCTGATATCGTGACATTAATGATTCCCACTCGGCCTGGCGCGGCTTATCGGCTAAAATACCCATAGCTTCCTCATGTTTGAAACCTGGCACTGTTTCAAGGATCAGGAATAATTTATAATCCTTCAAATAGATTTCCTGGTCTAATACACCGATTTCCCGGATACCTCGTATGATTTCCGGCCACACCCCTCCTGGTTTATGGTATTTCAGATACTCTTGCAGAAGTTCATCTTCTTCCGTCAATTTTAGTGTCTTGCAGAATCTTTCAACAGCCGGGAAAAGTAATTTTTCCTGCCCGTTTATTGCACGTTCATATGACTTTTCATCGAGTCCGAATACTTTATCCATGAGTACCCATTTTTCATTTGCAGAACTCCCGGGATAAACTTCCTGGAACTGACCAACGTATTCCTCCCATTCCACCTGGCGTGGCAAACTGGAAACATCCTTCATATCTCGATCATGATTGAAACCGGGATCAGCTTCCATGATCATGAATAGCTGGCGATCCGATTTATATATTTCCATCTCATATACACCAATCCCATAAATACCCGCTACAATCTCAGGCCAGATCTTATCAGGTTTGTGTATTTCTATATATTGCCTGATCAAATCCGGATCATCTTTTAAAAAAAGGGTTTTACAATATCTTTTCCTGATTTCCATGGGTATAATGGTTAATTATCGTCACTATTATCATTATGTATTCCAATTTCAGAAAAACATTGGGAAAATAATAATGTGATCCAATTATAATCCTGAATTTCTGAAAACACTTCTGAAATTCGATTTAAGGCAGGAATTGTTGTTGCTCGTTTCTGGTTACTTGTTACTCGTTCGGATTGTACAATCGATCCGTAATTCCCAAACCGAAAACTCCGTGTTCTTCGTGCCTTCTCCGTGCACTCTGTGTCCTAATTATTTCACACTCTGAAATATTCCACAATCAAATCATTCTGATTTCAACAACTTTTCGTATGTTAGGCCCTGAAATTTTTTGATGGATAATGAATTCTGCGTGATATGGAAGATAAAGGATCACTTCTCAGGGGAACTCCCATCCTCCCATTTATTCTGATTACCAGTCTGTTTTTTCTATGGGGTCTGGCCAATAATATGACAGATACGCTGTTGGCAGCATTTAAAAGGATCATGAGTATGACCGACTCACGAACAGCATTTATTCAAATTGCTGCATATGGATTTGGCTACTTCATTTTTGCCCTGCCTGCGGCCATATATATAAAAAAATACTCATATAAGTCAGGAGTTCTATTGGGATTGGGGCTTTATATTATTGGGTGTCTGTTATTTTTCCCGGCAAAACTGACAGGTAATTATTTTCATTTCCTCGGAGCACTCTGGATCCTTTTTGGTGGATTATCCATCCTGGAGACAGCTGCTAATCCGTATATTATAGCCATGGGACCGGAGGAATCCGGAACCAGGAGGTTGAATTTTGCCCAGTCATTTAATCCCATTGGATCCATTGTGGGTGTTGTATTAAGTCAGATTTATATCCTGGCTTTACTGAACAAGGCAGGTGCAGAAGAAAGAGCCTCCATGACTGTAGAACAACTGAAAATCATACAAACCGGGGAAATGAACGCCGTAACCATGACCTATGTCTCTATTGGCTTCCTCCTCCTGGTACTTTGGATAGTGATCTATTTAGTAAAAATGCCAAAAGCCAGTGAAGCCTCAGGGAATGTTGATCTTGGGCCAACTCTTAAACGATTATTCCGGAATAAGAACTACGTAATGGGTGTGATTGCGCAACTATTATATGTAGGTGCTCAAATTGGCATCTGGTCATTTACCATACGTTATGCGATGCAGGAACTACGGCTGGAAGAAATTGCATTGCCTGAAGGCAAAACGGCGGAACAGATCGCCGCTAATTATTATGTAGCATCGTTGATATTATTTGTGGCATCCCGCTTTATTTTTACAGCATTGATGAAATACATAAAACCGGAAAAACTCCTAACCTTTACAAGTATTACCGCCATTTTACTGAGTTTAATTGTCGTTTTTGTTGGAGGCAAAACAGGACTTTTTTCCCTGGTTGCCATTTCGGGATGTATGTCTCTTATGTTTCCTACCATTTTCGGTATTGCCGTCGAAGGGCTTGGTGAAGATACGAAAATTGCTACGTCAGGTTTGATTATGGCTATTGTTGGTGGTGCTATCATTACCCAGTTAGAAGGAATGGTTTCAACATTTGTCGACAATATTCGTATGGATAGCAGCATTCAAATTCCCTCAGGTATCAATATGGCCTACCTGGTACCCATGTTGTGTTTTGTGTTTATCGCCTTTTATGCAATGAATGTAAGCAAGAAACACCAGCGGACAATTCCTTCATTATAATTGTTTGAACCACTTTAAAAATAGGCATAGACTTGAGAATCTTTACTTTTTAGGAATTAGAACTTATGTGATCCCCTGAGTACAACAATATCTCCTCCTCTGAAAAACTTCCATTGAAATAATCCATCAATCGATACTTTCGAAATAAATCCGAACGATAAGTGTTGAATTTCATCATCCTTCATCCTGTAGATCCCTCATCCTTCATTCTTCATCCTTCCTCCATTATCAATAATCCTGAGGTTGTTTAACAATGCCAACATGCGTATTTTTGACAAGGAATTTTTTTATCAGGGAATCATATTATTTTTATAACTAAAGAAACTTTTATATGAACCTAACAAAATCTCAATCCGTTTCATTATTTGTCCTTAGAATACTGATCGGGTGGCATTTCTTGTACGAAGGACTGGTTAAAGTACAAAACCCGGATTGGACTTCAGCAGGGTATCTGATGGACTCAAAATGGATACTATCAGGTTTCTTTCAGATGCTGGCGGAAAATCCTTCAATACTGAATTTTGTTGATTTTTTAAATCAATGGGGACTTGTACTTATTGGGATAGGACTCATCCTGGGTCTATTTACCAGGTGGATGGCTTTTGCTGGAATGGCATTGATTTCACTGTATTACCTGAGTTCTCCTCCGTTGATAGGACTGGAATACTCAGTACCAACTGAAGGTAATTACCTAGTTGTAAATAAAAATCTAATAGAAGCCGCGGCGCTGTTATTGCTGGCTGTATTTCCAGCAGGACATCAATACGGACTTGATCTTCTTCTGGGCAATAAAAAAAGAGTCATATAAATCCCATACAGGAAGTATAAATGATATTACCTAATTTCTAGATTATTATGGAAGACACGAGCGGAGAAAATAAGAATAACGTAACTCGAAGCAGAATTAAGAGGCGAGATATATTAAAAGGGATGGCCTCTCTGCCAGTTTTTGGATTATTTGGCTATAAATATTCACAGAGCAGAAAAGTGCCAGAGGATGAATCAGTAAATATGATTCATGAATTGGGATTGAACCAGGAGTTGAAATTTAATATTCCTGGAGGGACATCAACTAAACCTGCGGATACGATCCGGCTTGGGGTAATAGGAGCTGGTTCGCGCTCACGGACTTTATTGTTTCAGACCGGTTTTGCACCCAAAATACAGATCGATGGAATGGATAAAACAGCCAAGGATAACTGGATGAGTTACCGGGATTTGAATGTTGTGCTGACAGGAGTATGCGAGGTTTTCGATGAAAGAGCTGAACGTGCTATAGATGCCAGCCGCAATAGTGTTAAAGCTATTGCCGGGGAAACCAATTTGCCAAAAGTAAAGAGATACAAACATTATCATGATCTCCTGTCAAGTGATGAAATCGATGCAGTAATAATTGCGACACCGGATCACTGGCATGCGCAGATGTCAATCGATGCCATCAGTGCCGGCAAGCATGTATATTGCGAAAAAGCACCAACCCGTACTGAAGAAGAAGCTTTTCGAATGGCTGCAGCATTAAAAAACAGCAAGGAGATTTATCAACTCGGACATCAGGTCCGTCATAATCCAATTTATCCCTATGCTGCTGACCTTGTTAAAAAAGGTGTGCTGGGGAATGTCAATCTGGTAGAAATGACTACAAATCGGAATACATCCGATGGAGCCTGGGTACGCCATCTGAATGACGACGGCAGCCCGAGATCTGGAGATCCAAAAAGTATTGATTGGGATCTCTGGCTTGGAGACCGGCCAAAAGTACCATTCAGTATTGACCGGTACTATAACTGGACCAAGTATTTTGATTATGCGACAGGTCTTCTCGGACAATTATTTTCCCATGAATTTGATGCGATAAATGGAATTCTGAATTGCGGTATCCCTGCTTCCTGTATGTGTACAGGTGGTATATACTACTATGATGATGGTAGAGAAATACCGGATCTTATGCAAGCAGTTTTTGAATACCCCAACAAAGGAATGACCCTGATATACAGTGCCACGTTGGCGAACAGCCGTAGCCGGGGCAGAGTCATTATGGGCCGGGATGCTAGTATGGAAATTGGCAGTAGCCTATCAGTAATTGCCGACGGTAATTCAACGAAGTATAAGGATAAACTTGATAAAAGATTGATCAGCAACAATAAGCCGATGTTCACAATTGGTCCAAATCAGGGTACGGATGCTGTTTCTTCAGCCACGGAAAAGTATTATGCTGACAGAGGATTAACTACCGTTAATATTGGGGGCGAATCAAAAGATATCACACATCTGCATTTAAGAGAATGGCTTGATGTTATTCGAAATGGTGGTAATACAAGTTGTAATATTGACTGGGCCTTCCAGGAGGCGATAGCCATTCAAATGGCTAAAAAATCTTATTTTGAAAAGAGACAGGTACGTTGGGACGCTGAAAATCAGAAGATAGTTTAATTGTCCTGTTTTAGAAGAATCCTTAAAAGTATAATTTCTGATATAAGGATTAACTGATTATTAATTCAGATTGCTATTTCAATACTGATTCCAGTAAATCTTCAATATCTCCCGGTGTTGACATGATTTTTGTAAAAGTTCCCATGGTCAAATCGGGGAAGGAAAGCGCAATTCGGTATCTTCCATTCAACATATGTACCTCATCACCCATGACGAGGAACTCATAAGGCAGGAAAGCCGTATGTTTGGGATCCGAAATATCGACGATCGGAAGGAAGTGTTCTTCGCCTTCCTCACCGCTTAATGCAAAACCATATAATTTCAATTCCTCTCCAGGTATCTCAACTGAATATACAAGTGTTACATTTTCAACACCTTTTTCAAGGTTACTTTCAATCCTACGATTGGCATCATTGTAGCTATCAAATTCTCCCAGAATAATAGTATCATCAAATCGAGGCATGCCCAGCATATACCTGTATTTTTTCAAGTCATTAGCTTCAATGCCATCCTCTGAACCAAATTCTTCCCCTACATATTCACCAACGGAACGACATGCAGTGCGTAATTTTCTTAAGCATACCTTTATATTTTCCCTGATCTTCTCATAATCATCCCTGAAGTATGCATTTCCCCAGTATTCAGGGTTCGTAAAAGAAACAATTGTTTCTCTCTCATCCCTGGTTAAAGCCACATGATATGCAGATGCAAATCCAGCTAATCCTCCAGTTTCTTTAACAGCCTTAGATAGACTCTCACAACCAACAATAAATAACCAGCGATTTGCATCATTGGCTGGTCGGTATTCTCCTAAGATTTCAAATCCCTGCTTTAACAAACTTTCCCGAATTGAGGATTTTACCTCTTCAATATTCTTTAAACTCTTCGAGGCAAGAATATAGGGTTTTAATTCCTGAGCTCTGATTAAGTTTGAAGTAGTTAAAAGAGATAATAAAAATAAAAAATATAATTTTTTCATGATTGAATAAATTTCAGGAAACACGAATTTCTGCAAATCAAAGACAATTTCAAAACTCGAAGTCAAAAATGATAGATAAGAATTTATTTTGGGGAGTTAGATAATTTGACTCAAATAGCATATTGATTCAATGACATTATTCTATTGCCATGATTAATTAATTCATAAACCTGTTTAAATCAATTATTACTTCAATTTTAACTTGTTTACTTCAGTAGAAGCTATAGGACAAAACCAATTAGCTCAGTTCATAATGGAAACTATAGAAAAATTAGATTTCATTTGTTGCCAATCCGAAGACATAATAAGATGGAAGGACTGATGCGATTTTGAAGAAAACCAAGAAAAGGATTCAAGGTGAATGGAGAAGGAATTCTTTCGTCATAACCTTGATAACAGCATTTGACAATAGAATCCCTATATTTAAATATGGGATCAGTTAAACCTTCATACCTGAGATCTTATGTTGAGGGACAACTTTCTGAGACCATATCTGTTTTAAAATCAAAGTGTTCTCCTTGCACCATTTGTCCACATCGTTGTAAAGTTAACCGTCATCTTGATGCATCAGGAAGTTGTCATTCAAAATATCTTCCAAAAGTGGCCTCAGTTTGCCCTCATTTTGGTGAAGAGCCCCCTCTTGTAGGATATTATGGCTCTGGTACTATCTTTTTGAGTAGCTGCAACCTGAGTTGTATTTTTTGCCAGAACTATGATATCTCACAAATGAATTCTGGTGTTGAGGTATCAATTTCAGATCTGGCCCACATGATGATTCGACTTCAGGAGCGGGGCTGTCATAATATCAATTTCGTAACTCCCACCCACATGATCGCTCCAATTGTTGAAGCTTTACCTGAGGCTATTGAATCAGGATTATCAGTACCACTTGTTTATAATTCAGGTGGGTATGATGATGTGAATACATTGAAGATGCTTGAGGGAATTTTTGACATCTATATGCCCGACTTGAAATACATGGATGAAAAAACAGGATTTGAATTAAGTGGGATCCCAGATTATCCGGAGATCCTATGCCGTGCTATACATGAGATGTATAGACAGGTAGGAGACCTGCAGATTAATGAACAGGGGATTGCAATCCGGGGTTTGATCATCCGCCATCTGATTTTGCCGGATAATCTGGCAGGAACAGATCGTGCAATTGAATTCATTGCGGACATGTCTGCTAACTCTTACTTGAACCTTATGGACCAATACCGTCCTGAATACAATGCATTTGATGATAAAAGGATGACTCGTCGAATAACCTCTGATGAATTTTCTGCAGCTGTGGATCTGGCCAGAAAACATGGTCTGCACCGATTGGCGACGTAATCTATAGCCTGCCATCTGAAAATAGGCGGATTATTATGGAACCTCTGCTATATAAAGTATCGACATTATTCCAATTCTACATAGTATGAACCCAATCCTGATCTGGTTCTTGTTAATAAATGATAAATTCCAAATAGTTCAAAAGAGAATGGGATATACCCAAGATACCCGGTCAACGGCATTTCAAAGATGTGAAAATAATTTAATCCCGGAACATCATAGATCCATTTCGGATACGCATAAAAATTCCACATTTCCCAGAAAAATCCACAAATTAAACACCCGATAGCCAAAGCAATCATGGGTTTCCAATTCTTCCTCCCTGAATACTCAACCAGTGTTCTGTTTCCTAACCAGAAATTAATGGGATCAATAATAAAGAATATAGATATCCACATGAAAACGTATAGATAATTTGGCCAGGTCAACATCAAAGCCAGCATGATCCATCCCAGGATAAAGAATATCGCTACTGTCATGTGGTTTGACTTAAATATTTTAACTGGTTTGGAGAATTTCACCCATGAAAAAGTACTTACGAATTCTGCAGTACCAAATACTGCGGGGATAACAGTCGAAAAATCAAGCGTTGCATATAAAAAATACTCAAGGTTGGTAAATTGATCCCTGGCAAGATAGATCCAGTTCTGTGTTCCAGCATTTAACAGTTCAAATAACCACCAGACAGGTGCTGATATAATATATAGTCCAATATACCTCTTTACACTTCTATTAAGCAGGGAAGTACCTTTACGAACATAAACCAATCCATCGATAAACAGGCAGTAGCCAAGCCATTGTGGAAAGAATAGGATATGCGTTCTTAATCCATCAAGTGTCCAGTTCAGTATCCAAAATACAATAATCAATACAATCCCAAACCAGGCATATACAGGAAATTTCGTTAGTGCAGATGAACGAGCCATTAAATCATTTTATCATATAAAATTACAAATACATTTTTTGGGGTGTTTAGAAATATAATGATAATGTTCCAGACACTGGGATGATCATAATGAATTAACAGTGAATTGATGCTCTCGTAATATAAAATTATACTGAAAATTGTACTAAATGGGTATCAATTTTAACCATATTAATAGGATTTTCGTATAACATAGCAATAAATCAGATTCTTTTTGGTTATCACGAAAAGTTACTAAATTGCATTCCGGTTTGCCGGGAAATCAATAGCCAACATGAAGATCCTACCTCTCCCGAGGATGAATGTATTAATTTAAGTCAATAGGATTATATAATTCTAAATCAGAGTTTTATATTTACAGCTAGACAGAAAAGAGTCATGAAGGCTTTATATAAATTCTTTTCAAATAATGATCTCAAAATCATTCTGGTTGCATTAATTTATTTTTTGTCAGCCTATATTGGTCTTCTACTTGCATTTCAGGGCACTTATACTTCTCCGGTCTGGCCCCCTGTTGGGATTGGCTTGGCTCTGGTTCTAATGCTTGGTCCACGTGTATGGCCAGGAATTACTATTGGATCACTGGTGGCTTTTATGCTTGTTTTCTGGTTCAACGATTTTAATAACACACCTGATACCATCAAGGCATCCATCATGATCACTGCCGGGAATACATTGGAGATCCTTGCGGGATACTGGTTATTGAAAACGTTCATTAAAAACGATGATCTTTTTTCCAAAACCAATGATACATTCATATTCCTTCTTGTGGCAATGGTAATGTGCATTATCGGATCCTCTATTGGGACTTATAGCAAATGGCAGTTTGGGCTTGTGGATGGAACGGAATTAACCGAAAAATGGTTCTTCTGGTGGATACCAAATGTAGCAAGTGTGCTATTGTTTACACCATTTATACTTTCATGGAAAAGGCCATTCCATTTTAAAATGACACAATCTAAAGCGATTGAAATCCTGATTTTTCTACTCGTACTATCTGTATTCCTGTATCTCATCAATAATCCTACCCTGTCACCAGCAATCGAGAAAGCACTCCCATTCCTGGCAATGCCTGTCCTTCTATGGGTTGCATTCCGTTTTAACTTGGCAACATCCATGACTGCGATCCTGATTGCAGCTCTATCGTCCATATATGTAACGATAAATGGCATTGGTCCTTTAGTACTCGATAATGATATGAATTCAATCATATTGTTGCAGATATTCATAGGTGTAATAAGTATTACTACTATTATTTTATCCTCTACTGTTTTTGAAAGGTTACAATATCAGAGGACTATCAAGAAATTTAACGAAACACTGGAAGCCAAGATAAGTGAACGAACTGAAAAGCTGAATGAGGAGATTTCAACACGTAAAAAGGCTGAAGATAGTCTTAAAATCACCAACCGTCAATTGAGAAAGGCCAATGTTGAACTTGATAATTTCGTCTATAAAGTATCACATGATCTAAGGGCACCCATAGCCTCTGTATTGGGACTGGTAAATCTTGCGCATCAGGAAAAGGATAAAAAAATGATACAGGAGTATATTGACCTCATAAAGTCCAGTGCACAGCAACAGGATATTTTCATTAAGGACATTCTGGATCTATCAAGGAATTCAAGAGTGATGGTAGAACGACAGAAGATTTCCTTTAACAGGTTGATTAACGATACCTTTGAGCAACTAAAATACAGCTCCAATGGACATAAGATTGATAAAAAAGTCAATATCTCAGGTCAGAATGCATTTTATTCTGATGAAAGAAGATTGAAAGTAATCCTGAACAATATCATCTCAAATTCGATCAGATATGCAAATGGGAAGGATCCTGTTGTCAGCATCGATGTATCGGTTGATAACCGTTCAGCCAAAATAAGTGTGGAGGATAATGGTGTTGGAATTGAGAAAAAGCATCAAAATAAAATCTTTGATATGTTCTATCGTGCAACAGACGATAACGCTGGTTCCGGACTGGGCTTGTATATCGTTAAGGAATCTGTGGAAAAGCTGAATGGTTACATCAATCTGGAATCTGAACCAGGAAGAGGAACCATTATTAGCCTGGAAATTCCAAACAATAAACCCAGAAACAAAACTTAGATCCCAACTATTTCTAATATTATTTTATTGCTGATCCACCCTGAGAATAATTACATCTAAAACTGGAATCCACAAATTATATTCTCAATCTCTTCTTCAACTCATCAACCTTTGTTCTAGCTTCTTCTTTTCCCTTCAGCAATGCCTGCTCATATAGTTCAAGTGCTTCCATCAATGTTTGTTTCTTTTTCTTGGGAGCCAGCTTGGTTCTTCTTGCAGCTTCTTCAACAGCCTGGGCCCTGGCATAAAAAGCATCTGCCTCCGATACCTGAGCCTGTTTTAATAACTCATCAACATGGGCTTCAATAAAAGCCAGTTCTTCATTTCTGGTTTCTATTTCAGCTTCCTTATCAGCAATTTCAGCTTCCTGAAGACTCACGAGTGTCATAAGGTCTTGATTTTCAGTACGATATTTATCCACCTGGTCCTCGAGTCTTTTTATCTGTTTGCTCTTTTCCATCAACTCTTTCCTGAGTTTTTTCAGATTCGTACTGAGATATAAATTTGTTTGATCAGATTTTGAAATAGCATCCTCCAACTGAGATAGTTTTTGTTCTGTTTTTTTCACATATTCATTCAGGTTCTCCATTCTGTCAATATACTCATCATAGGTAGTCCCAGCTTCCAGGTTCATATACATATTGTCACGATTGGCATCAATTGAATCCAGTAAAATGGTAATTTCATATAGGGTAGAATTGGCCCGGCGGTTTACATCCAACTCCTCACGCATGGCTTTGTTCTCTTCTTTAAGCTCCTTTATCCCACAGGAAAAAAACACAAAAGGGAACAGGAGTATTATTGAATACTTTCTCATTGATTTATAAATTTATGTTTTAACGCAAATTTCTGTAATTCTAATTAATTCAAACTTATTAAAGATTGAACGATCTTATTCTCAAATAGTTTTAATGATCCAGACTGCTTCTATGAGAAAACCTGAAATTTCACTATTTATTATAGTGATTACATCCTTTTTTCTATTCACCACATTTGCCCAAAGTCCTGTTACATACCGTGTATTGATTGATACAGATCTCGGTGGGGATCCTGATGATATTCAATCGCTATACAGGCTTATCCACTATTCTGATATCTTAACAATAGAAGGGATTGTCTCTACAACCGGACCGGGATCGAAACCCAGGGTATCGCTGATCAAGGAATGGATACAAAGAGTTGACGTGGATTATCTAAGAAAAAAAGGACATACTGAATTAATAACCGAACGGGATATCCTTAATAAAGTAGTTGAAGGATCCCAAACTTCTGGTATTCCTTCAGATATGAGAAAAAGCAAAGGTTCATCATTGATTATAGAAAGGGCACATGCCGGTGGCAAAGAAAATCCTTTATGGATATTAGTGTGGGGGTCGATTACAACCCTGGCCCAGGCACTTTTCGAAGATCCAACAATCGCAGAAAAAATAAGAATCCATTACATTAGTTCCAGTAATACCCAGAACGATCCCAAGAGTCGGAACTGGGTACATGATTTTATGGCAAACCAATCCCCGGAATTGTGGTGGATTGAAAATGGCGCATTACCAAAATGGTCACATGAAACCTTCAGGGGTGTATATCTCGGAGGCAACCAGAATGATAAATGGGGGAATAAGGAATTTATTAACCAGGTAATACGTGGACGTGGTTCCACTAATAACAGCCTTTTCAATGAAAAATGCGGTAATGTTTTCCCTGCAGCGGAATGGCCGGATGGCATATTAAAAGAAGGTGATTCGCCAACTCTGTTGTTGCTTCTATCCCCGGTTCTGGCAGGCCTTGGAAATGTGAATGATCCGACCTGTGAAAGTTGGGGTGGACAATATAGAAAGCCAGATCCGAATCATTATCCCAATTATTATGTGGACCTTGAAGCATCACCAGACGAATGCCAGCAAACCATAAACAAATGGCGGGTAGATTTTCTGTCTGATTGGGAAAAACGCTGGAAATGGTATGATGATTAAAACAAGAGTTCAGAAGAAAATGAATATTGTCCTGAACCAGTCTCAAATATAGCATACCCTCCATCCATCTTTATAAATTTCAAATCCCTTTTTGAATGAATCTTTTTCCCTCCTTCCTTAATATTTTCGATAGATGATGCCGGGATATAAATTGTCGCCAGGACATTTGGTGGTATTTTTACATTTACCTCAATCGCATTATTCTTCTTAATCCATGAACAGCCAATTTCCCCTTTAATTGATCGATATGATCCACTCACCTGGTTTAAATCCCCAACGATATTTGGTTTAATCACCACTTTGTTAAATCCTACGCTTCCATCAGCAGGATTAATACCAACTAACGACCGGTAGTACCATTCACTGACAGATCCAAACATGGGATGGTTCAGGCTATTCTGATCTGGTATATCCCAATTTTCCCATAAAGTGGTTGCATCATTACCCAGCATAAATCCATAACTTGGATAGGTAGTCTGGTTATTGATAGTAAACGCTACATCATTCCGGTCCCATAACCTCAGAACATCAAACAACATCTTTGTAGCAAAGATACCGGTTGTAAGGTGTCCATCTTCTTTATCAATCTCGTCCAGTAACACATTAAATGCCTTTTCTTTTTCTTCCTCAGGTACCAGGTCATAAAATAATCCGAAAACCTGCGTAATCTGGGTAGTGAGGGTATCGTATTTTCCTGTTCCCGTATTCAGGTAATGTTCATTGAATGAATTTCGGATTGTGGAAGCCAGGTTGTTATATTCCAGTGCATCAGATGATTTTCCGAGGATCTCTGCAATTTCTGCTAACAATTTGACATTGTGATAATAGAAGGCACCACTTGTAAGGGCTTCCGGTTTAGGATCAACACTTACATGATCGCTGATACCGTGATAAATCAGGTTATCTTCAGCCTGAGTTCTAAGAAATTCAATCATTCCTTTTGTCAACTCATAGTTCTCCTCCAAGATCCTTTTGTTACCATAAAACTCATAGAGTTTTTTTTGTATAAAGGGATATGCAAGCTGCCACCCAATCGGACCAGATTCTTCTCCAAATCCTTTTGAGTCAATCCCAATATGCGGAGCACATTCGGGCATACCGCCATTCGGCCTGACATCATTAGCAAAATCATTGACATTTTTAATGTAGAATGTTGCCATGTCATAGTTGTATATAAAAGCTTCGGCTGAAGTAACTATATCTGCTCCATAACCAAATTTCTCCCTTCCCGGACAATCCGATTGTACACTGAAAACATTGCTGAGGAAAGTCTGTAGTACCATTTCCTGGGTTTGATTAAAAAGATCATTTGAACAGACAAATGTTCCAGCTGTTTCAAGTGATGCACTCAAACGCAATCCTTCCATATCATTCAATGCTGGCTTCTCTTGCAAACCTTTTATTTCGACATATCTGAATCCATGAAAAGTGAAATGTGGTTGAAAAGCTTCGCCTTCTTCTCCACTGGCAATGTATTCGTCAATCTGGAATGCGGTTTTAGGAGCACCCGGACCTCCACTAAGATTCCATATCTCCTTTATATGACCTGCAACCGTAGTCATTCCATTAACAGTACCATTTTCATTGAGCATTTCACCAAATAGAAAACTGATCCTCTGACCTGCTATTGCTTCCGGTTTGAAATTTATGGTTCCGGCAAAGTTTTTACCTAAATCATAAACATATGTACCTGGTACAGGTTCTGTTAATGAAACCGGGGTGTATCTCCCGGTAATCCTGATTGGGGGACTCATCTGGGCTTTCAATTTACCACCTGGAACAGAGGATATAACAACAGGATTCCATTCGGCATCATTAAAATCCGCTTCGGCCCATTCTCTTATTTTTCGCCGGCCATCCTGCAATTCTCCCAGATAAATATTGTTTTTCAAAACATGACTGTCGTAGGATTTCCATGATCTGTCTGTGATTACAATATCTTTTGCCCCATCTTCATATGTAATCTCAAGCTGAGCAATCAGCTTGGGTTGCCCGACGGTTAGAATTTTCCGAAGGTTAAACCTTCGGAACAGACCCAAAGGGAGTGGATTGTACCAGCCATTCCCCAACATTACACCTAAAGCATTATTCCCCTCCGAAAGCATTTCAGTAATATCATATGTTTCATATAATACCCTCTTTCCATAATTGGTCCACCCGGGATCAAGCACATGATCCCCTATTTTCTTACCATTTATATAAGCCTCATAATATCCCAAACCGCTTATATAGAGTCGAGCATATTTCACAGGTTTTTTAATTGAAAAGCCTTTTCTGAAAAGCGGTGAAGGAGTTTCATTATAGAAATCTTCATCTCTTTCCGGTACAAGTTTCCCATCCCCAATCCATTTTCCCTTCCAATCGTTCTGACTGATCATTCCCATCTCAAACCAGGAAGTTTCGCTCCACCCTGTTTCATATCCATGTTGATTCCATGCTTTCACTTTCCAGTAATACCTTTTAGTTGATTCTAGTGGAGGTCCATCATATACGATGTTCAATGATTGATCAGATTCAACTTTTCCGGTATCCCAAACGTCACCTTCATCTTGTTCAAGTGATTCTTCCATACTCGTCAACAGAATGCGATAATGTGATTGAAATTGGTTTCGTGTTGATGCCGTAAAAGACCAGGTAAACCGGGGTTTCACAACATCAATACCCAACGGATTTTCAAGATATTCTACCATGCTTTTTTCGATAGCCAGATCTGGGATATCTGGGAGATTACAATTCAGTAGCAATAAAATGATCAGGAAGGATGGAAGTGATATAATTTTCATGTCTTTTGGGATCAAAATGAATGATTAGTCAAAAAAATGATAAATAAAAAATTAGGAAAAAAATCGTAGATTCAAATATAAAAATAGTCCTTAACTACTAAATAACCATGTCAATAAATCTTTTTCGGCAATGGCTGTATTATGTAGCAGCCTGGTGTATATATACAATGATTTTCTCAATGTCCGCTGTTGTAAGTTTGAGGACTTTTGTTGATTATTTTGAATTGCAGCCATATCTGGAAGGAAATGAAATGGCTGTGTACACGATTTCTGATTACCAGTTTCTCGAGGGATTGATTTTTGGATCATTCTACGGCACCTTTTTTTTCCTTATTAATCTACTAATTGATAAAACAGGAATTCATCGTCTTTCATATTGGAAAGTCATCTTACTAAAAAGTACACTTTATACTGTTACCCTTATTTTGGCATATTTAATTGTTTATACAATCATATTAACCTTACAGATTTTGCCGGATCCCACGCCATTTGATCTAAACTCAATTTCAATAAGTGGAGCCATTGTATTATTTATACTGGTATTTTTTACAGGCGGCTCATTGGTCATTAATTTTTTCTGGCAAATCAATAAATCATATGGGCCAGGAGGAATACTGCAAATTCTCTTAGGACGTTATCATAAACCACAGGTTGAAAACAGAATATTTATCTTCATTGATTTGAAAGGGTCAACAACCATTGCTGAAGAACTGGGACATATTAAATACAGCAAACTAATACAGAAATTAATACATGATCTTAATGAAGTTGCACAGAAATACAGTGGTGAGATTTACCAATACGTAGGTGATGGAGTAATTCTTACATGGACAAAACGAACAGGGCTTAAAGATCTCAAATGTATCCAGTTTTTCTATTCCTTCCATTATAAAATATCGAAGAGGAAACACTATTATCAAAAAAGATTTAATCTGACCCCCGAATTTAAAGCAGGTATTCATCTGGGTGAAGTTACCGTGGCCGAAATTGGAGACATCAAACGCGAGCTTGCATTCCATGGCGATGTCGTAAATACGGCTGCTCGAATACAGGATGCCTGTAATAAAACCGGCAAACAATTTCTCGCCTCAAAATCCATGGCATGGTGGATCCCGAAAAATGGCATGTTCAAGGTTGAATCTGTTGGAACACAGACACTTAAAGGTAAAGCCAAAGAGGAGGAATTATTCAGCATAAATCCACATATCGAAATATAGGATCTGGATTCATTTTTCAAAATTCAAATAGAGCAATCATTAATAGATTACCAATAATTTATTTTATTGGAATTAATTGAAGGCTATAAATGTTCATTGATATTCCTGTTAATCTTCCTTCTTATTACGTTATTATAATATTTTTGAAAATTAGTTAGTTCAACACTTTGGTATTAACGAAAAAAATAATAATCATTATTACGGGGATCAATTATCCTTATATTTGATAAAATTTTATCTGAGTGAATGGATATTCTTCGAGTAG
>JBHOSY010000064.1:0-21263 GCA_042584165.1 Bacteroidota bacterium
TTTCAGCAATTTGCTTATCAATCCATTTTATAAAACCTTGGTCCGATAAGGATTCCTTTCGGATTTTAATTTGATCGCTTAAATCCTGTGATTCAGTCATGATGATATACTTCTTACCTTTATTTCTTGTTCAAATGCTAATGTATTGATTGAGATTGTAGGTGCTGAAGCGTCCCTGCCAATATATTCCCATGTCTGTGATTCTTTAGAGTGACCTAGGATTGCCTGAATTGGCTTGATACCTGGTGGATTAAACCAATTCAAATCATATGCGTTTCGGGCAAAAGATCGCCTTGCTGTATGCCATGTTATCCATTGGTATTTCTTGCGAACTTCACCATTTAGCTTATAATCCAGTTTCAAAGAGGTAGCCTCAGCACAGATATCTTTAATGTACTTGTTCAGTTTTTGTTCAGTCATCATAGGAGGGGGGCCATTATACTTATCGATTATCCTTCTGACTTCTGGTAATATCGGTATGGATACTACCTTTCGGCTCTTGATAGTTGCAACATTCATCACTTTTCGTCCAATGTTTTCCGGTTTCAACTCCACAATATCTGACACTCTCAATCCAGAATAAGCTGTTAGCAGGAATATATCTCGTACACGATCATACTTGGCATCAGTAATCTCAAGATCCTTGATCTCATTTAAGTCTTCAACTGTTAGATATAAATTGTCGTTTCTTGTTTTTGGTGTGCGAAAAGATTTCGCTCGGAAAATAAGATTTTCATGAATCTTTCGGTCGAAAGTATCTTGCAGAAATCCTTTCAACGTTCCAATATGTTTGCCCACCGTCGATAACTTCAATCCATATCCATCATGGGCATATTTTAAATATCCATCATAAAATGTCATGTCAATATCCTCAAACGTCAGATTTGGATTATAGGCTCTAATAGTGGTTAAGGCTTGCGTGTAGTTCTGTCGTGTTCGGGAACTAATAGGACGTTCGGTTTTCGTATTAGTGCGATGTCTGCTACTGTCAATCCATGCCTCAAACTCCTTGAAGAAGGATTTCTTTGGAACCTCAACATTCTCGGCCTGCCTCTTGATGCCTGTTCCTTCATAGAGTAGTTCCCTGAAGGTTTCTAAGTCGGGATTTTCATCATGGTTCTCATAGTACTCATGGTAGAGCTGCTCAGCTTTAGATGTGATCTTGTCCAGCTCCTTGTTAATAAAGTGATGATCCTGATAACTTGTCATGACTCTCTGAAAGCGATCACGTCTGTTCTTAATCTGATTTTCATGACTAATAAAATAGCGTGGTTCAATTTTTTTCTGTGAATTAAGAGTAACTCGGTGCATCAATCCACCGAATTTCCACCTTACAACCATGTGAATGGGAGTGGGTTTTTTACTTTTTTGACTTCGTAAATTGCAGTTAATCCATATTTTTTTAACCATAATTCAGAATCCGTGACAACACTTTTAGGTTTCGTGACAACAAGTTAGAAAAGCGTTGTCATAAAAGCGACTTTTTCCGACTTTCCCCGACTAATCTCAAGATCTAAAAAATTGGCTAAAAATGCCTTTAAAGGTCAAAAAAAGCATAAAAAAAAGCCCTGAATATTATTTCAGGGCTTTTATAAATTTACTACTTTGCGGTGTGGACGGGATTCGAACCCGCGACCTCCGGCGTGACAGGCCGGCATTCTAACCAGCTGAACTACCACACCACGGTGCTTAAAAGCGATGCAAAACTATATCCATATCGAATTATATCCAAAGTTACATTGAATTATTTTCCCTTTTTGAATGTTATATCTTTGAAGTCATTTATTTAGTGCTAAATTGTTGGTAATATTCAATTATTACAGTTGCCTCGTGGAAATATTTTTTATTTTTGTGATTGTCCAAATTTGTAATGTATGTTGCTTGAATTTGAGAAACCCATTGAGGAGTTGGAAGCCAAGATTTTTGAAATGAAACAGTTGGCTCACGATAGTGGTGTGGTAGTTGACGATGCAGTAAAAGCCCTGGAAGAAAAACTTGAAACCCTGAAAAAGGAAACCTTTCAAAACCTGACCAGGTGGCAACGGGTGCAACTGTCCAGACATCCTGAAAGACCATATACCCTGGATTATATCTACGAAATCACAGATGAATTTATAGAACTTCATGGTGACCGGGCAGCAAAAGATGATAAAGCCATGGTGGGTGGCCTTGGAATAATAGGTGGACAGAGTATCCTGTTCGTAGGGCAACAGAAAGGCCGTAATACCAAGCTTCGGCAGATACGAAACTTTGGGATGGCCAATCCGGATGGTTACAGAAAGGCACTCAGGTTGATGAAGATGGCGGAAAAATTTAGCGTACCGATTGTTACACTTATCGATACACCCGGTGCTTATCCCGGCATTGATGCTGAGGCCAGGGGACAGGCTGAAGCCATAGCCAGGAACCTGAAAGAGATGTTCATGTTGAAAGTACCTGTAATCTGTATTATTATCGGAGAAGGTGCTTCCGGAGGGGCATTAGGAATTGCTATAGGGGACAGGGTGCTTATGTTTGAGAATACCTGGTATTCAGTAATTTCTCCTGAATCGTGCTCTTCTATTCTCTGGAGAAGCTGGGAATATAAGGAACAGGCTGCGGAAGCACTGAAACTGACAGCAGAAGATATGAAATCTTTTGGCTTGATTGATGAGATAATTGCTGAACCATTAGGAGGGGCACATACTGATATTAAATTTATGTCAAAAACACTTAAAAAACAGATCCTGAAAGAGATTAAGGAACTGAATAAACTTACACCTGAGAAAAGAATTGAAAAACGGATTGCAAAATTCGAAAAAATGGGAGTGTATAAGGAGTAATAAAAACTGAAGTGAATAGTTAAAGCCGTGGATAGTGATTCGTGGCTTTTTTATTGTAAATCTGATTGTTCAATTATTTAATTATTCGAGGTCGCATTGTCTTATTTTTCATCTTGTACCAAGGTTTTATGGATGTGATCAATTTATATCGAATAATTAAATGTACTTCTCTGTGTGTGTTCTTTGAGCCTTTGATTTCAGAATTACGAATTTTTGCTTCTATTTTCCACATTGCAGCTTCTCAAGCATGATGCTTAATCATAATCCGAACGAGCTGGGAAGCTCGCCCGATTCGTGCCTTCAAGCTTTCAGGTTTGGACTTCCGACTTCGAGTTTAATTCCCCCCTGCAAGCTGGCCCCTTCCTAAAATGATCCACCGGATCATTTCTTCACGGTCGGTCCCCCCATTTCCTGATTTACAGTTCTACTGGTTTACTAGTTAACCATTTCAACGATACAATTAATTCGACAAGTTATTTATAATCCTATCTAGACAGTGTTACATTTGTGATTTTAATATAGTATTCATGAAATTACATGTGATTAATACAGGGTTATTTAAGATGGATGGAGGCGCCATGTTTGGGGTGGTTCCCAAAACCATATGGAATAAACTGAATCCTGCTGATGAAAACAACCTGGGTACCTGGGCCATGCGTTGCCTGCTTATTGAAGATGGAGATCAGCTGATACTGATCGATACCGGGATAGGTGATAAGCAAAGTGATAAGTTCTTTTCCTATTATTATCTCCATGGTAATTTTTCTTTGGAAACGTCCCTGAAACATGCCGGTTTTCAAAATAAGGACATAACAGATGTTTTTTTAACTCACTTACATTTTGATCATTGTGGAGGAGCTGTTAAGTACAAAGATCCGGAGAAGACCATACCTGAACTGACCTTTCCGAATGCGCGGTACTGGTCGAATGAAAGCCACTGGCAATGGGCTACAAAACCTAATCCAAGAGAAAAGGCAAGTTTTTTGAAGGAGAATATTCAGCCTATTGAAGAAAGTGAACAATTACATTACATCGATATTAACGGATCATCTCCCTTTATGAGTTTTGATATTATTTATATGGACGGGCATACTGAAAAACAGATGTTGCCAATCATCCGTTATAAAGATCGGGAGATCGTATTCATGGCGGACATGATACCTTCGGTCTGGCATATTCCTTTGCCTTATATCATAAGTTTTGATACGCGCCCATTAATTAGCATGAAGGAAAAGAAGAATTTTCTTAATGAGGCAGTTAAAAACGATTTAATCCTCTTTTTTGAACATGATCCGGTGAATGAGTGTGCAGTGGTACAAGAGACTGAAAAGGGAATTCGTGTAAAAGAAACATTCAAACTTGAAGATTTATAGAATATGAAGATCGGTTATGCATTGTCGGGCGGTGGAGTCCGGGGCGTAGCGCATCTCGGGATCATTAAACTACTGGAAGAAGAAGGGATTCAACCAGCCCTGATATCGGGAACCAGTGCCGGAGCCATAGTAGGAGCTTTTTATGGACAGGGTTATTCCCCTGATGAAATTCTTGAAATCATAGTGAAAACGAAATTAATGAATGTGCTTGGTCTTGCAATCAACTGGCGGGGACTCCTGTCACTTGAAAAGACCGAGCAGGTGTTTCAGAAGTATTTTCCAGAAAATTCATTCGACAATTTGCAGATTCCTTTGATTGTAGCGGCAACAAACAGCCGAACCGGGGAAATTGCCTATTTTTCAGAAGGAGACCTGATACGACCGGTTCTTGCTTCTTCAGCAATCCCTGTGATATTTAAACCTGTCGAGATCAAAGGCGAATCCTATATTGATGGAGGTATTGTCAGTAATTTACCAACCGAGCCGTTGATCAAACATTGTGATAAGATTATCGGGATGCACTGTAACCCCATTGATCGGAATTATTCAGGAAGCAACCTGAAAAGATTGATGGAACGAACCTTTTTGCTGGCAATTAATTCAAATATTATACCGAGCCGGAAGTATTGTGATATTTTTATTGAACCGGACGATATCATGAAATACGGTGCACTTGAATTCAGCAAAGTTATTGAGATCTTTAAAAAAGGGTATAAATTCGCAAGTGAACACCGGAAGCAACTGTTACCAATAATAGAAAAATAGCGATATGTGGAAATTACTGGCGAGTTTGTGGATGAAAATAAATGGGTGGAAAGTCATGGGGGCGGTCCCGACTGAAATAAAAAAAGCGGTAATGATTGCTGCCCCACATACCAGCAACCTGGATTTCCTGTACTCCAGATCTGCTTTTTACCTGCTGGGATTACCTGTAAAATTTGCCATAAAAAAAGAAATTATGGAAAGCATGTTAGGGCCACTGTTAAAATCAATGGGTGCTATTGGCATTGACAGAAGCAAGGGATCGCAGGGTAAAAGAAACAGCTACGTAGATCAGATGGCCCTATATCTTAAAGATCATGATCATATGTTTATTATGATCGCTCCTGAAGGTACCCGGAAAAATGTGGAAAAATGGAAATCGGGCTTTTATTATATAGCAAAAGATGCCGGTGTACCCCTTATATGTGGGTATCTTGACTACAAAAAGAAGCATGCAGGAATCGGACCTGTCATGGAGGTTACAGATGATCCGAAATCAGATATGGAGCGGGTAAAGGCATTTTACAGGACAATCACACCTAAATACCCGGAATTGTTTAATGCGTAGTTTTTTGGACACAGAGAACGCGTTGAAAACTTGGATATATTGATTCTCGGTGATCTCTGTACCTCTTTCTTGTTCTTAATTTCCTACAACTTTCATATAACTAACCTGACTAAAAAGGATTCCTATCATTATAGATTTTATCTTTTCTTTGCTTGCCCAAAGAAAAGAAAGAAAAGAAAAGGCCCCACGATCAAAGCCCCATTTCCCCGCTAAACCGCACTGCCCAACCCTTTAATAAAATGTCCCTTTAAATGATACCGTGCACTTTACAAAAGCAGAGAACAAAGGACATTTTAAAGCTGGCCACCCACATGCTTCAATGGGGCCACACTGATCGTGGACATCCGCCGCACACCTGCCCACAATGCCAGGTCAGTGGTTTTATTTTATAGTTTATCAGGAACATTATAATCTTGAACATGCGAAACTGAGCGCATGCCCGACCAAACGGCGAGGGGTGGGAAGGGTAAGTGGGAGGGAGCATCGTTTGGTCTTGATTCTTTTTTAGTTCGTTTTTTCTCATTTAAGGAGAAAAAATGAACAGACAGGGATATTTATTTGATAATTTATGGTTGAAAGGCGGTTCCTATAAAATCCTCTCAGCTAATTAAACGTAACTGGCACTGCCAATCGTCTTTTACGTCCATATTCGATAACCAGCCCGGATGTATGATAACAATCTCCTATGATATACTGGGACGTTCCGGATGGATTCAATACCTGTTCTGATACTTTCCATTTATCATCGTTGATGTCAGCAGTCTTT
The DNA here is from genome assembly GCA_042584165.1 of Bacteroidota bacterium. Classification (GTDB taxonomy): domain Bacteria; phylum Bacteroidota; class Bacteroidia; order Cytophagales; family Cyclobacteriaceae; genus JBHOSY01. Next base: position 6,292 of record JBHOSY010000064.1, read on the forward strand.
TCATTATGCAGAAATACTGCATTGGCAGACCCGGCGATAGCTTCAATCCTGAAATACTGTTCTTCATCAAATGTTACTTCATTACTCAAATCAGCAGAAGATGTGGTCCCGATCAACAGATCGTCACTACCTAATATATTATCCTCTGATAAATAGATATCGATAAAAAACAGGGGATAGCCGGTAGTCGTCACTCCCCATGCTGCTGTGAAGTTCTCATCAATAGTAGAAGGTTTAATTGCCAGTGTATCGAGATTAAAAGTATCATCTTCACCTATTTCATCACCCGTATTACAGGAAGATATGATGCCTAATACTCCGATAAACGGGATAACAGCTAGAAGTATCCATTTTTTCATGATATCCATAATTCAGACAATTAAGATATGAATGATTTAAACTAATTTTCAGGACAATGTAAAACAATATTTTACTGTAGCGCAGAACTTCACAGGGCAGATACTTTAATATATTGATGATCACGGATAAAAGTAACCGTTTATTCTACAATTACAAGGTAATAGTTCTTCTTGCCTTTCTGAACCAGCAGGTACCGGTTATTTAATAAGCTGAAATCAGCTTTTTGAGAAGGATTGGTAAGTTTGGTTTTATTCACACTCACCCCACCTCCTTTTATCATCCTTCTGGCTTCACCTTTTGATGGGAAAATTATGCCATGGGTAACCTCAGAAAGGAGTTCAGTGACATCATTCACTCCGGTCAATAATGATTCAGAGATTGTGGCCTGTGGAACTCCTTCAAAAACGGAAAGTAATGTCATTTCATCAATAGAATTCAGATCAACAGTGGTTGATTTTCCAAAAAGGATCTGTGAGGCTTTTACTGACATATCGAAGTCTTCCCTGGAATGCACCCTGCAGGTGAGTTCTTCTGCCAGGGCTTTCTGCAATATCCGCATATGAGGTTCTTTTGCATGCTCTCCCTCGAGTTCTTCAATGTGTTCTTTATCTAATAAGGTAAAGATCCGGATATAATTAGCCGTATCTTCATCTGAACTGTTGATCCAATACTGATAAAATTTATATGGGGATGTTTTTTCCGGATCCAGCCAGATATTCCCACCCTCTGATTTGCCAAATTTGGATCCATCAGCTTTTTCGACAAGGGGTGCGGTTAATGCAAATGCTTCTCCCCGGGCTTTTCTCCTGATCAGTTCAGTTCCGGTAACAATATTACCCCACTGATCCGAACCACCCATCTGAAGTTTTACCCCTTGATTTTCATATAACCAACAAAAGTCATATCCCTGGATTAACTGGTAGGTAAACTCGGTAAAAGACATGCCGTCATCTAGCCTTTTCTTTACTGAGTCTTTTGCCATCATGTAATTCACAGTAATGTGCTTACCAACATCGCGAATAAAATCGAGTACATTTATATCCCTGAACCAGTCGTAATTATTAACAAGTTCCGCTGAACTCTCCCCGCAATCGAAGTCTAGGAATTTTTCGAGTTGTTTTCTTTGTCCTTCAAGATTATGCTGTAATTCTTCTATTGACAAAAGTTGACGTTCTGTCGTTCTACCAGAAGGATCGCCTACCATTCCTGTGGCACCACCAACAAGGGCAAGGGGCTTGTGGCCGGCACGCTGGAAATGCACCAGTAACATGACCGGAACAAGACTTCCAATATGCAGGGAATTGGCGGTAGGATCAAACCCGATATACCCTTTGGTCTTTTCTTTTTTAAGCAATTCTTCTGTTCCTGGCATGATATCATGGATCATACCCCGCCATGTCAACTCATTTATAAAATCTATCATTTGAGATTTGAAATTTCATGCAAAGATAGGAAGATTGATTTAGAAAGGAGGCGGAAAATAGGAGGTTAATTATCAACAACCGGAAGAGGAAATCATCCGGTATTGATGGAACTAATTAAACGATTGAAATTCGAACCTTAACTTCTGCTTCACAACTTTTTTTCTTCTTAGCCTATCATTTTATTCACAAGGAATTGAATTTTGGACCGCTCCAGGGCTGCGGAGGCCCCGATTATGGCTGATAATCGCATTTTAATCCACACATCCCTGACTGACCCAAAGATAAAAACGAAGATTCACAGCCATGATCTGACATTTGAAATGAATTTCGATAATGATAGAGAATCAATTTGTAATGCATGTAAAAAATGATTTTTATTATGGTAAGGAGGTAACGCCTTTTCGGTGACTCTCATATAACCAAGGATTATGGCGTAGAAATTTTGTATAGAATTTTTCACTAAAGCGGTTGAAATATAAAAATATGAAATTTAGGGAGATACCTGCCTTTAAAGGAGATACAAATTTAAACCTAATTAATGAAATCGTCATTCCCGGCCCCCGAGCCGGGATCTCCGTAATACGTACAGGAAATAAATTATGGAGACCCCGGAGCGGTGTCCGGGGATTACTGTTTTTTTTATAGTCTTGTTGGAAACCTGCCTCGGCCTTAGCTTAAAATACTCACCTCGCATATAACGAGGGTAATGAAGTTATTTTTTATTATTGTAGAATGGAAATACCTTTTCGGGGATTGTCAACTGTTTGTAAGCCCTTGATTTCACCTAACGCGTCTTCTTCTTATTGATGTTTTTCGGCTTCTTATTCGAGGTTTTGCGCTTGCTCGTTTTTTTGTTGGTATTTGTTCGTTTTTTCTTCGGTCCGCCTATTTTTTCAGCCTTTATTTTTTGTCCTTTTGTGCTTTTCCCTTTTAATAATTGACCCGGGTCCAGGTAAAACAGGTATCCAAAAGAGAGAGATAACAGACGATAATTTGCCTCAAGATTGTCTTCAAATCCCAATATTGGCATGTAGGTACTTTCTTCTCCCCCCATATAGGTATGTCCTAATGTCAGGCGAAATTCAGTAAGAAGTTGAGAATTATTCGACATCGGTGAAAAGAAACCAAGTGCGAGATCCATACCCCACTGGAATCTGTTGGCATCCAGGATATACAATGTCTCAAAATCTCCACCAAATTCACTGAATTGCAGCTTATAATTATTGCCAATACCTCCTGTATTCAGGTACCCTTTTCCACCAAACCAATATGACATATTTGGCCCAATTCCAAAATACCCTGTGAATGGCCCTAATCTTTTGAATGGTCCTAGTTCATAGGTCCTTGTATCAAATTTAATATTTAAAAGAACCGGAAATTCCAGGAAATTATGTATTTCTTCCAGTCTCCACTGTGATTCGCCCATCTTAACATTACGTCCCCTTCGAGAGAACAATACATCCCAACCAAGACTGAAATGATCGGATAGTGGGAAAATAGATGATATACCAGCCTTGTACCCTATATTAATTTTTGGGTTATATATATCCTGTACATCTTTATCTCCGTAATGTGCTGTATAGGCATGTATTGAGCCTTTCGGGCCACTCAAAAATTGGGAATAGGAGATTTGATATATTGAAAAAAAGAAAAAAAATATCAGGAATATTTTCTTCATAAAACAATGTATTAACGACCAAATTTAATTAACTATTTAGTTTTTTATAATTATTTAACTAAAACATTGAATCATTTAAGGGAATAATTTACTTTTTCTTATAATTGTATATTTCGTATATTAAAACCGAATAATGCATAAATCTTTGCATATTTAACGTTGTAGGTATATATAGTTGCTAATGATCAGGTACTTATATTTATTTTTTTTATGCTTTTTGGTTGCTATTACCAGTCAGGGTCAGAACAATCCGGTGTTCGGCCAATTCTTCACGAATCCATATCTTCTTAATCCGGCGTATGTTGGTATTGAAGGTCGGGCAGCAATGTTTCTTACACATCGACAACAGTGGATGGGTATTGATGGGGCCCCGGTAAGTTCTAATTTTAATTTTCACGGACCACTGGTGGCTGGATTGTCAGCTGGTCTGAATGTATACAACGATTCAAGGGGACTACTAAGCACAAATGTTGCATCTGTTACAGCCGGGTATGCACTGGCACTTTCTGAAAAGGAATACATCAGATTTGGGCTTTCCGGTGGTATAGGTTTTCGAAATTTTAATTTGGGTGAAGTTGATAATCCTGCTGATCCTGCTATAGGGGATATTGTTGAGAATAGTACTTTCATGGCAGGGAATTTCGGTATGTCTTTTCATAGCGGTTATTTTACACTCGGATTCGCTTTTCCATCAATATTTGATACAGGGATTACACCTACTAACTCCCTCACAAACGATGAAGGAGGTTTGAATGTTCTCGAAAAATATACCGTAAATGCCAGCTATCGATTCTATTTTGGTCTTGATGAAATGGCATTTGAGCCGCATTTAGTATACTATACTTACAAAGGTATCCCATCACAGTTGGAAGCAGCTGGAATCCTTCACATAAAATACAATCTTTGGGCGGGTGCATCTTACAGGCAGGATTTTGGCATATCAGGACTGGTTGGATTTAAGATTGGAGGAAGTTTTTCTATTGGCTACAGTTATACAATACCTTCCGAATCGATGTCTCTTGGTATTGCCACCCATGAGTTCCAGCTAGGTTTGCTATTGAGAAGAAATAAAGAAGATGTTCAAGCGATATCTTTTATTGATAATGAAAGATCATATTGGGGAGTAGAGGCAGAGGATGCCGATTCGTTTTTTGCTCAGGACTCAGGCAGTGATGTCTCACCTGACGATGCAGTATTCGATTTTGAAATAGATGAATCTGATGACAATCAAACTGATGCAAGTGGACAGGATCAGGATGAATCCCAGATCACAAGACAGCCCAGGTTTAACATGGAAACTGTAACAATCCTGGAAGATCATGAATTAAGTGAATCAGATGAAAATCAGATTATAAATTCAGGGGAAAGATATGAACTGATCAGGCCAGGCAATCATCTTATGGAACTTCAATACGGTTATTATATCATAGTTAATACTTTTGAGGTATTTGAAGATTTAAAGACATATAGAGATGGTATTAACGAATCCGGAAGTCATATAAAGTATGGATTTGGGTCACAGACTAATACATGGTATGCATATACAGTCAGAAATGAAACATCTGTGGGTTTCCTTGATGAGTTAAATAATGCCAGACAGGATCCCAGGTTTTCGGATGTTTGGATATTAATTGTTGAATAACAACTTACTTTTCACTTTTCAACAGTATTAATAAATGAGCTATAGCGTATATAATTATTGTATTTTTTCATCATGGTAATGCGAAAAAAGGGATTACGAGGACATATTATTTTCCTTTTTGGGATACTCTTCATATTTGTGCAATCGCCTTTGTTTGCTCAAGTTCCTACTATTACAAATATTGATAAGAAATTTGGTACAGTAAATGAAGAGGTGCTTATATCAGGGTCTGGATTTGGAGATGATATATCTAAATTAAATGTATTTTTTGGAGGCGCCAAGGGAACCGTCTTACAATCAACAGGGAATTCAGTATTGGTATCAATACCTGCAGGAGCAACCAGCAGTAATATCGTTATTGAAAATAAAACAAATGGACTGCAGGCGTACTCAAAGGAATTATTTTATATCAGTTATGGGGGAAATGAATTCATTGCAGGAAACATGGATACTGAAATAGATTTCGCGGTAAATAAAGAGCTCCTTGATTTATCTATGTGTGATTTCGATGCTGATGGAAGACTTGATATTGCAGCTACTCCCAGGGAAGGCCTTACAGAGTTCTATATATATAAAAATAATAGTTCAGTTGGTAATATTTTATTCACAAGACTTGATAGAAACTCCAATCTGGAGCTTGATGTTGGTTCACCCACTGCTTACGTTGTGTGCGGGGATCTGGATGGAGACGGGAAGCAGGATCTCGTTCTGACAAAAGAAGGACAACCAAGAAATGTCATATATATGTTGCGTAATATCAGTACGACAGGAAATATTAAATTTGAAACTAAGAAGGAATTATACCTCGGATCAGATGATTTCGCTGTCCGGTTGGCAGTCAGGGACCTTGACCTGGATGGCAAACCTGAAATTATTGTTACTAACACCGAAAATCCTGAAGTGTCTGTATTCTTAAATACAGGCACGATCGGGACAATTCAATTTCAAACAACTCCATCTGATTTTACTATAGAAGGGGCCAGTGGTTCGAAAGGATTAGCAGTTGAAGACCTGAATAATGATGGTTACCCTGAGATCATCACCAACCAGTTAGCGCAACCAGATATTTACATACAACCCAATGAAAGTTCTATTGGTAACCTGGTTTTTGGAAGTTCAATTACAGTTGCAGTACAAGGTGGATTGAATAATATGACCCCTGGAGATTTCAATTGTGATGGGAAAGTTGATATAGCCGTAACTAAGACCGTTGATAATAAAATATCAATTTTGTATAATAGTTATGATGATAATGTTGGAGATATAACCTTTGAAAATCCATATGACATGGATGCTCAATCATTTCCATCGGGTATTGTGACGGCAGATATGAACGGGGACAGTAAACTTGATATAATTGTTACTACTATACAAAATAATGTTTTTGATGTGTATAAAAACACTTCTGATGAAAGTACTAAATCATTTGTACGTGTGCCTATACCTTCAAATTTTTACACACGGAATATCAAAGCTGGAGATTTAGATGGGGATGCAAAGCCTGATATTGCGTTCACTTCTTTCGGTACTTCCGATTTCAGTTTATCCATTATCAGGAATGGTAATTGTGTTGAACCATCTATTTTACCTGCCGGACCATTAGTACTTTGTGCAACTGATGATTTTGATCTTTATGCAACCAAAGGTATTGGACTCACTTATGAATGGTACAAGGGAAACGGAGTGATAGCCGGTGAAACAGGTAGTTCAATTAACATTACTGAGGTCGAAACATTGGGCTATAAAGTTCTTGTAGGGAGTGAAGGAGGGGTTTGTTCAAAGTTTTCAAACGCAGTGATTGTTAACTCAGGGAGTGGAACTGTTCCAGACAATCCTGTAATTACGAATGATGGACCTTTTTGTGAAGGTGGGACAATAATCCTCTCTACAGAGGTTGTGACGAATGCAGTGTATTACTGGGATGGACCAAATGATTATACGTCCTCGAATCAGAATATTTCCATTCCGGATGCTACCTCGGGTATGGCCGGACAATATAATCTCCGGGTTCAGGTAGATGATTGTTCAAGTGACATCTCCTCGTCGCTGGTGGAAATAATTACCATGCCTGATTTTGAGATCACAACCAGTGATTCTACAGCATTTTGTAATGGCGATAATGCTACTTTACAGATTACCTCTATTTCGGGATATTCCTATCAATGGACTCTTAATGGATCAGACATAACAGGTGCAACAACAACTTCCTATATTGCTACAGCTTCTGGAACCTATGGTGTTGATGTTTTAGATAATACTTATGGTTGCACAACATCAAGTACATCGTTGGATATCCTGGTAATTCAAAATGTAGTAGCAGACTTCAGTGTTGATCCTGAAGAATGTGTTGGTCAGGAACTGGGATTTACCAATAATTCAACGTATGATGCCGGTTATACAATAATTTTCAATTGGGATTTCGGGGATGGCTCGACCAGTCAGGATGCAAGTCCGACCCATACATATCAAACAGCAGGCACATATACTGTTACACTGAGTGTTGCATATAGCAATGGCGCGTGCAGTGATCTAACTACCAATTCAGTTATAATTAATGATTCACCTGTGTTCACCATCGATAAATCACCAAATGAAGAAGTCTGCAGCGGGGATACTGTTAATCTTGAGGTGATTCCGGATTTTGCAGCTTACCTGTGGAATACAGGAGAGGAAACCAAAAATATTGACATCTTCAACACAGGTGCATATTCAGTAACTGTAATTAATACTAAGGGATGTGCAAATAAAGATTCAATAGATGTTAGTTTCCAACCCAGTCCTGAAATCATTATTACATTCGATCCTGATACAATATTAAAACCAGGAGTAAGTGTTCAATTGGAGGCTTCAGGTGCTTTGTTTTACAACTGGTCGCCAGGGGTAACTCTCAGTGATTCCACCATTGCCAATCCGATAGCTTCCCCAAATGATACAACAACATACGTTGTCATCGGGACCGATGCAAGTGATTGCCAGGGCAGGGCAGAAATTACCATATACCCTGATGGAGGCGGTGGGATACAGGTAGATCCCAGGAATTTGTTTTCACCAAACAGTGACGGGATTGATGATACGTGGGTAATCGGGGGAATTGAAAATTATCAGGATTGTACTGTATTACTATATACTGATACCGGAGCAAATGTCTATGAACAAACTAATTATTCAAATGACTGGGATGCGGTCTATGATGGAAATGATTTACCGGAAGGTACTTACTATTATATAATACGATGTGATGACGGAAAGACAAAATCAGGATTTGTGATGGTTGTGCGGTAAATAAAAGTTAAATTTCGATTGATGAGAGGAAGATCTGAAAAGATATTCGGGTTGATATTTACAGTTTTACTGGCTTTTTCCACCCTTAATGCTATTGGCCAGGAAAACTGTAATAATGGCATTGATGACGATAGTGACGGGCTGGTAGACTGTAATGATGGAGATTGCCAGTTTGCCTCAAATATTGAAAGAGGATGTAATTGTGACGATGGATCGGATAATGATGGTGATGGTTTAACTGATATGTCAGACGCTGATTGCGCTGACTTTTACGGTTTAACATTTGTAGGTGAGACTTCCGATTGCAGCCTTCTTCCCCCTGACTCCCTCAATTTTTTCGATTACATTGATGACCTGCCTGTAAAAACTCAGCAGAATACAGTAGATACTCAATCAAAAATGGCCATTGGCGATTTGAATGGGGATGGATTGCCTGAAGTTGTGGCTACGTCGAAATGGGGAAAGGCTGTCCGTGTGATATCTTCAGGTGATCACGTATATTGTGGTGATCTCAAAGAAAGAGGTGAGGTAGTACATGAATTCGGAGTTACCGGTCAGGATGATATTTTTGAAGCAAAAGGCGGATTACAAGTTGTATACGAACTTGAAGTTGCCATTGCTGATATCGACAGAGATGGGTACGGGGAAATTTTTGCATTAGCAAGCGCAAGAGCAAGCAAAGGAAAGCCAGGTGAGGAAGAACTGGGAGCTGTTGACCATTATTACATTGTTGGCTTGAAATTCAACCCGGCAACCTGCGAGATGGAACCTATTCCAACATTTAATGGGGGAGAAGCGGTTAATATCGGTTCGGGTCGTCCGGGAATTTTCGGTTTAACAGATTTTGATGGTGATGGATTAGTAGAAATCTATCTGAAAGACAGGATATATGCTGCAGAAACCGGCGCCTGGCTGGCTGATGGGAATACCGGAAGGGATTGGGAAAACGAAGTAAATTCAGCCCCTGTTGCTGTAGATATTATTTCAGGAGGAAATCAGGAATTGGTTTGCGGTGATTTGATCTATTCTGTTCCAAGTCTTTCGAACCGTAATCCTGGATCACCGGCTGCTTTGGCAGTAGCTCATTCCATGAACGACCTGGGATTTACGCAGTTTTACCCAAAGGTTCTTAATGATCCGCAGGAATATGGGATAACGAATTTCAGCAGTACAAGCGTGGCTGATATGAATGGAGATGGAAACCTGGATGTGGTGTTATCCGGTGCCGATCCAAATGACAGTACAGCAGTATTTTTCTGGGATGTATCAGCTGGCCATGTGTCATTTTATATTGCTCGAGATCCGACTAAAGCCGGTGGATGGCCCTGGGGAACCAGCCGGCCCAACCTGGGCGATGCAGATGGAGATGGTGAACTGGATATTGTAGTCATTGCTGGTAACCAATTGTTTGCGCTCACGATTAACGGTGCGAATGAAATTGAAGAGTTATGGGCCACACCCAGGACATTAAATGACTCCAGGTCAGGTATAGTTGCTGTAACCATCTATGACTTCGACAATGACGGTAAACCGGAAATAGTTTACAGGGATTCGCAGCAACTTGTAATTGTAGATGGTGAAACAGGGCAAAATGTTTACTGGGCCACTACCTGCCAGTCCCATACGATGACAGAAGGTCCTATTATTGCAGATGTTGATGGAGATGGTGGTACGGATATCTGTGTTCCATGTAATACTTCAACATCTTTTGATATTGAAGCTAAAATTCAACAACAGGCGTTGGGTGGGTTGAATATATTCTATTCTGAAGAAAACCTGTGGTTGCCAACCAGACAGGTATGGAACCAGTCGGGATACTTCGTAGTTAATGTCAATGACGATCTTACAATCCCATTCCCACAGTTCGATCAAACAATGATATTTGGTACGGAACCCTGTTTTGATGGTCAGGTCGGACCTGTTAGGCCTCTGAATGTATTTCTGAACCAGGTACCAACATTGGGTCCTGATGGCTGCCCGGTATTCCCGGCTCCGGATGTGGCTTTTGTTGGTGATAATCCAAACGCACAACCAGGAGATCCGGATTATGTAGATCCGTCAGATCCCAGTTATTTTCCGGCTGTGGATGTAATCCCACCAGTTTGTGGCGATCTTGAAATTAAGGTTAAGTTTAACATAATCAATGATGGTTCACTTACCATAAACAGTATTGTCCCAGTGAGTTTTTTCGATGGTGACCCATCTACCGATCCACAACCAGATCCACCAGCCACTCTTTTATACCAATACGATTTGAATCTTGTAAATTTCCAGATTGGAGATACATTAACAGACAGCACAAATTTTAACAGCACGGGTAAAGCATTCAGGTTATATATTGTTTTAAATGATGATGGAGCTACTATCCCCATTTCAATTGATGACAATCCACTAAGAGAATGTAAAATCGGCAACAACATTTATTATTTTGATATTACACCTGAACCATTTGATGTCTACACTCTGAAAATACAGGATGATACACGATGCTATGATTCCATTCCGGCGAATGGAGAGTTAAAGGCAATTATTATCCAGCAAGGTGATACAGTTACAGATTACAGCAATTTTGCATTTCAATGGTATGACGGACCAGATACAACAACTACTATACCTGCCCCTCAGGGAACACTGGATGTTATTACAGGATTAGATTCAGGCAAGTATACCCTGATCGTAACCAATACAGAAAAAGGTTGTTCCAGTCTACCTATTGTAGATACCCTGGACCGAATCGGCAGCCAGGTAACAGCTGCAATCCAGGAAATCCAGAATCAATCTCTTTGTGATCCACCCAATGGTATCCTGGAGGCAGTTATCCTGTCTGGTACTGCTACGTATACATACGAATGGTATGACCGGTTTTTCACTCCTCTTGGTATTACCGGGTCAACAGCTAATAACCTTGAAGCTGGTGAATATATTGTGCGTGTAATCCCGGATGACGGATGTCCGGCTGTAAATATTTCCGGTACGCTGAGTGGTCCAATATTTCCAACTGTTTCAGCATCGGTATTGCAGCATGTTGAAGATTGTGAAAATCCAGACTCAGGAGTTATAACTGCAACCGCTTATGTAAATGGAGTTCCTCAGGATTCAGCAGATTTTACATTTAACTGGCATGAGTGGGATACAGCTGCCGACGATGTAGGAAGTGAACTTGGACCAGAAAATGGAACAGGTCCAACAAGATTTGGATTAGCAGCAGGGGAATATGCTATTATCGTATTGGACGACTCAACTGGTTGCGAATCTGACCCACCTATTCGTGTAACGATTGAAGAACAGAAGGTATATCCGGTTATTGTAATTTCCGAACTTACACCCCAAACTTCATGCGATCCTGCACATCCAAATGGAAGATTAATAGCTGACGTGTATGATACTTTAGGAACCCCGCAGGATCCTGCCAACTTTACTTTTGAATGGTATGAAGGAGACAACACCCTGCCGGCTAATTTGATGTCGACAGTTTCCGGGACGAATGGACAAATCGCTGACAGTGTTGCGGCCCAGGGCTTCCCTTACACGGTTAAGGTAATAAACCAGAATAATTGCGCGACAATACTGTTGGATACCTCTCTTTCAGAAACGCTGATTAATCCGGTAGTAACTGTTACTTCTGTCAATAATTCCATATGCGATTCCATATTGGCATCAGGAGGCAATTTCAATGGAAGTGTAAATGCTTCGATATCATATGATGGTTCAGTAGTTCCAGATTATACGGGTTTTACAATCGACTGGTACAGGGGAGAGGTTGTAGATTCAGATTCCATAATTACGAGCACTAATCCGGAGGGGGATACATTACTTGGATTGAATGAGGGACGATATACAATCGTAGTAACAAAAGACCTTGAAGCATGTAGTTCAACACCCATATTTGGCGAAGTCTTTGATACACTGGCATATCCTGTGATACTGTTAACAGAAGTTGCTGCAACCAACTGTGATCCAGCTTTTCCAAACGGTGAACTTACTGCTAACGTTGACGTTGGCGGAACACCTACGATCAATGGTCATTCATTTTTCTGGTACGAAGGTATAGATACCGGCCCCACAGGGACACCGGTAGCCAGTACTTCCGGTACGAAAGATGAAACGGCCCTGCTATTACAGCCAGACTCGGTTTATTCAATAAGGGTGTTGGAGGATAATACAGGTTGTGTAAACACGTTATCACATACTTTGACCAATGCCAGTGAAAAACCCATCATATCCTTATCAGCATCTGGTAACTCGATTTGCGATACAGCCCTGGTTACTGTTACACAGTACAATGGTGCTGCTGGAGCAACCGTGACTGATAAAACTATCCCTGTGAATGATTTTACGGATTACACTTTTACATGGCATGATGGAAACACCACAGTTGATCCTGTACTTACCACTACAAATCCTGATGGTGATACACTACGATACCTGCCCGGAGGATTTTATACAGCAGTTGTTCAGAATGATGCATTGGGATGTGTTTCCGATCCGGTAACAATAGAAGTCAAAGATACACTGATCCTTCCGACAATCGAATGGGTTACTATTACCCCGGCTACTAACTGTGAAGGCCCTGATAACGGAGCAATAGAATCTGCAGTTGATGTTGGAGGTGGCACCCTGGTTACAAATAACTATACTTTTGACTGGTATGAAGGAACTACAGCGGACCTGTTTCTATATACAAACCCGAATGCAAGTGGATTGAATGGCACACAGGAATACACAGTAGAAGTTACAAATGACCTTACCGGGTGTGTTAATACCCGCGCATTAACACTTCCCGACTCGAGCAAGTACCCAGTCATTCAGTTGACACAAACACCAAATACAATATGTGATCCGGTTATCGCTACAGCAGATGACTATAATGGCCTTCTTTCTACTGATCTATATTATAACACAGTGCTCGTTGCAGATTATACCAATTACTTTTTCAAGTTGTTCGATGGGACTGATACCCTGGCTGTGAATTTATTAGATACTAAAACTGCTGAAGCCCCTGTTTTTACAGAATTGGATAGTGGTGATTATACTGTACGTGCCTATGAAAGTATCCTGGGATGTTATAGTGATCCGATAACCTTGAGGGTTGATGACGATTTTGTGCTTCCGGTTATTCAATTCGATGAAATATCAGCAACAAATTGCGATCCTGCTTTACCAAATGGACAGGTTACGGCTACGGTTACTGGTTCAACAGCCAATTATATATTCAAATGGGTGTCAGGGACCGATGTAACCGGACCCGAAAGAGTTGATGTAACCGGGGCCGACAATAATATATCATTAAAAATGAGTCCCGACACTACATATACCGTGAAGGTTACAACGGACTCTACAGGCTGTTTTGAGACGAAAGCGATAATAGTTAGTGATACCAGTGAAGTTCCAGTGATAACCTTGGACCAGGTACCGAACACAGTATGTGATCCTGCGTTGACCAATCCGGCGATAATCTATAACGGTGAAGTAACCGGATCGGTGGCATATAAGGCAATCAATCCTGCAGACCTGACAGGGGTGACGTTGACCTTATATACTGGCACCACGACAGCAGTAGTGAACGGGGTAAGTCCGTTGACCCAGAATCTCCAGGATTTCAGCTACGCAGAATTAGACAGTGGTTATTACACGGTCACAGCGATGATCGATTCACTGGGCTGTGAGAGTCCGGCAATAAACATCAAGGTAGCTGATTCAACGACCTTACCGAACATTGCGATTGTGCAGGTTCCATCAACCAACTGTGATCCGTTGCTGGCAAACGGCCAGGCGACTGCATCGGGAGATGGTGCAGATGGATTGTATACATTCAAGTGGGTACCAGGCGTAGACACGACAGCAGCATCGATCGGTGCAGCGCCATTGGTAACGGGATTGACGGGAGGTGATACCTATACAGTAATCTTGACCACGGACAGTTCAGGCTGTATCAACACAGAGCCGGTAACGATACTGGATGAGAAGACCTTACCGGCAGTAACGCTGGGCCAGGTACCGAACACAGTATGTGATCCTGCCTTGACCAATCCGGCGATAATCTATAACGGAGAGGTAACTGGATCGGTGGCATATAAGTTGATCGATCCTGCAGACCTGACCGGCGTGACGTTGACATTATATACTGGCAAGACGACAGCGGTGGTGAACGGAGCAAGTCCGTTGACCCAGAATCTCCAGGATTTCATATACGCTGAACTGGACAGTGGATTCTACACGGTTACAGCGATGATCGATTCACTGGGTTGTGAGAGTCCCCCGATAAACATCCAGGTAGCCGATTCTACGACGTTGCCGAACATTGCGATTGTGCAGGTAGGTTCAACGAACTGTGATCCGTTGCTGGCAAACGGCCAGGCGACTGCATCGGGAGACGGGGCTGATGGCTTGTACACATTCAAGTGGGTAGCAGGCGTAGACACGACAGCAGCATCGATCGGAGCAGCGCCATTGGTAACGGGATTAACGGGCGGAGATACCTATACAGTAATATTGACCACCGACAGTTCAGGCTGTATCAACACAGAGCCTGTAACGATACTGGATGAGAAGACCTTACCGGCAGTAACGCTGGGCCAGGTACCGA
>JBHOSY010000065.1:0-21217 GCA_042584165.1 Bacteroidota bacterium
CTCGAGGGGAAAGAGTGATTCATTGGTAAGATAAACATTCCCATTTCCATAATTATATACAAGATTATAATTATAACATGAAGCTTTTGTACCATAAAATGCACCATTTGGCATTAGAAACCAATCGTATAATTGCCATAACATCCCCGGCATCGCTGAATTCAACATCCACTGTATCACTCCTGTAGCATTGTGTTTATTAACCGCAAATGCCTCAAACATAGCCCTTACAGCCTCGTAATTTGACATTTGTGCTTTAAAAGCGAAATCCTCAACATTGTCTTCTTCTCCGTATCGTTTGTTAAAAGCTGGCAGCCAGCGATCAAATTTGTTGAATTCATTTCTCCCCATATGATATCGCCATATATCATTAATCGGCCATAGTGATTCTTCCGGGATCATCTTTCTAAGACTTTCTATTGGAGAGGGTTGGATCTTCCTTCTCGATAAATGCATTGATCTTTTTCTCCATTTCAGGTACTATCAATTTATCACTCCCGTATACCCATAAGAACACACTGGGATGATTTCTTAACCACAATACCTGGTCCATATAAGACCGGGAATGAAGTGCAATATCTTCTGGTGTATTTATCGACATATATTTATCATCTTCTGGTCTTCCACAATAACCTTCCCATTCCCATTGACAACTCCAACCAATCATAATTAATAATCCATATTCATCTGCATATTCATATATCTTCTTATTCCTTCCCCAGAATCCTTCCAGACGAATAGTATTTAATCCCATATGTTTCACATACTCAATCTGGGCTTTGACCTTCTTATCATCATCCGCTAAAAGTACATCGTCAACCCATCCTGCGCCACGAATTAATATCTTCCTACCGTTTATTTTATATCCCCGATGTCCATTTTTATTGAGGTAATCAGACACTTCCCTGATGCCGAAATGAGTTGTGTATTTATCTGCAATCACCCTTCTATCATTTACAATTAATTCCATTGAGTATAATTCAGGGTTCCCAAGCAGATTAGGCCACCATAATCGTGGATTGCTGATATTCAATTGTTCATAATCGGCGGGATTGAATATTACTTTCTTGCTTTCCTCCGGGGCCAGCGTATAAGGCATTTCAATTACCCGTTCTTTCACGCTATCCATGAAAACACCCTTTTCTTTTAAAATTTCATAGTATCCCTGGTCGAATGAATTAATAATTTTGCATTTTACAGTTCCTTTAACATTCGTGTTGGAGTGATTTGTCAAAACTGTTGAAATGGTAAGTGAGGCTTCATGTTGTTCCAGATTCACACTTGGATTTACAAATGGTTGTTTCATTGATATCCGACCACTCTTAACAAGTTTAACAGGTCTCCAAATTCCGAGATTATTATCTGGTGGCCATGGGTTCCAATCTACAAATCCAATTGTTAATTCCTGGTCTTTTGGAGGGATAACTTCAACGGCCAGAACGTTTTCACTTGTATTGAGGTAATCAGTTACTTCGAAATCAAAAATCCTGAAACAACCTTCCATCGTATCGGCTGAAACAACTAACTGACCGTTCATCCAGACGTTTGCCCTGTAGTTAATTCCTTCAAAAACAAGTCGGTATACCTCATTCTTTAATATATATTCTAAAACGAAAGATTTACGATACCACCAGGGAACAGTAAATGGTTCTTCAGGTATCTTGTCAAAATTATCGCTGAAGTGAATATCTTTATATACTTCATTTTCAACCAGTGCAGCCAGAACGGTATTCGGGATGGCTGTATTATATTCATTTTCGCATTTATAACCAGGTGATGATATTATTTCCCCACTAACGTCAACATCAGCAGAAGAAAATAGCTTCCAATTTTTCTCTAACATTTTAACTTCAGGGTTTATCCTACTTCCAGTATTACATGCACTAATACCAGTGATTAAAAGTATTCCTAAATAGATAAGAGCTGGATTTGACTTAAGATCTCCCATGGCTGTAAAGAGTTAATTCTAAAAATATTCGTTAAAAATCCATCCTCTTCAATAATCACAAAACACACCATAAGTTAATCATAATGATTGGATTGATCTTAATATTTACCTGGATATTATTTACAACTTAGGTTTGAATAAAATATGATGTATCTGAGGTATAAACTTCAGTGTATAGGAATTAGGTATATTCCTTATGAATGAATTATTTTTATATTGAGGATAGATTTTTTTGAACCAATTATTAATGCTTATAATAATGAAAAATGCCTTTCACAATTTAAAAATCATAATTCTTTTCCCTTTTTCAATTGTGATTTTTGGATGTGTAAACAATGATAATACCATTGTAGAAAAAACTAATATCCTTTATATCATGTCTGATGATCATGCAGTTCAGGCAGTAAGTTCTCTCGGATCCAGGATTATCCAAACACCCAATATTGACAGACTTGCAAAGGAGGGAGTAAGATTCGAGAATTCTTTTGTAACAAACTCCATATGTGCTCCCAGTCGTGCAGTACTGTTAACGGGTAAACATAGTCATATAAATGGAGTTAGAGATAATCGTCTCCGATTTGATGGAACCCAGCTGACTTTTCCCAAATTACTGCAAAAAGCAGGATACGAGACGGCCATGGTAGGTAAATGGCATCTAAAAAGCAAACCAACAGGTTTCAATCATTGGGAAATCCTGAGAGGGCAGGGAGAATATTATAATCCTTTTATTATCTCTGAAAGGGATACCACCATTATTGAAGGCTATGTTACAGATATTATCACAGATCTGGGATTAAATTGGTTGAAAGATCGAACATCAGATAAACCATTTTGCCTTTTACTCCATCATAAGGCTCCACATCGTAACTGGATGCCCAGTCCAAATCATCACCAGTTATTCAGAGATATAGATATTCCTGTACCGGATACCTACTTTGATGATTACGATACTCGATCCGCAGCTGCTGTTGAGCAGGAAATGGAAATTGCTACGCATATGCGGGATGGATGGGATTTTAAAATAAATCCTGACGATCCGGATATTGAATGGGATGACCGGCAATGGAAAAGACAGTATTCAAGAATGAAAGAGGGTCCGCAACATGATGCTTGGGATAAATATTATGGACCTGCAAATAAAGTGCTCAAAGAAGCCAATCTTGAAGGGAAGGAACTCGCCCTATGGAAATATCAAAGATATATTAAAGACTATCTGAAATGTATCGTCTCAATAGATGAAAATGTTGGAAGAGTGCTTGATTATCTGGATAATACTGGTTTATCAGCCAACACCCTGGTCGTCTATACTTCGGATCAGGGATTTTATCTTGGTGAGCATGGTTGGTTCGATAAACGATTCATGTATGAGGAATCCCTGCGAATGCCACTTTTAATGAAGTATCCGGAAAAAATAAAAGCGGGATCAATCATTAATGAACTTGTCCAAAATCTTGATTTCGCTCCAACTTTTCTTGATCTGGCCGGGTTGAATATTCCCGATGAAATGCAAGGTAAGAGTTTGCTACCTCTAATGTACGGACAAGCCGCCAGTGAATGGAGGAATTCTATGTATTATCATTATTACGAATATCCTGGGGCCCATAGTGTTAAGAAGCATTACGGCATAAGAACAGATAGATATAAATTGATCCATTTCTATTATGATATCGATGCCTGGGAATTATATGATCTGCAGGAAGATCCCAAGGAATTAAATAATATAATTGATGATCCGGAGAATTCTAAACTGATAAAAGAACTAAAAAATGAGCTCTCCCAACTCCAGAAACATTAC
The DNA here is from genome assembly GCA_042584165.1 of Bacteroidota bacterium. Lineage (GTDB taxonomy): Bacteria > Bacteroidota > Bacteroidia > Cytophagales > Cyclobacteriaceae > JBHOSY01. The sequence goes on from JBHOSY010000065.1 coordinate 3,744, forward strand.
AATGATACAACGGTAAATATTAAACGCTGAACGATAGACACTCAACTCAAATAAACTGTAAAACGAAAACTGATTAAAAAATGCTTGACTTAGGATTCGTAAGTGCCATCATGGCAGATAAAAGTTTTGAGGAAGTGATTGACTTCGCTTCTGAAAACAAATTTAAATGTGTAGAGATCATGTGCTGGCCAGTTGGAAAGGCTGAGCGAAGGTATGCCGGTGTTACACATATTAACGTGGATGAACTGGATGACCAGAAGATCAATCACATCAAAAATTATCTGCTAACTAAAAATGTATATATTTCAGGATTGGGCTATTACCCGAATCCACTTGAGGATTCTTCAGGATTTGAGAAATATATTGAACATATAAAGGATGTAATCAGAGCTGCAAAAAAACTTGGTATCCCGGTAGTTAATACATTTATTGGAAGGGATCCAACCAGGGGCCTTGAAGAGAATTTTAAGTTATTTGAAGATCGCTGGCATGGAATTGTGAAAGTTGCTGAAGAAGAAGACATTAAAATAGGTATTGAAAATTGCCCAATGCTATTCACAAAAGATGAATGGCCCGGTGGTAAAAACATGGCTTTCAGTCCCGCAATTTGGGACCGAATGTTCGAAACGATTCCCAGCCCGTTATTTGGTCTGAATTATGATCCATCCCACCTGATCTGGATGCATATGGATGAGATCAAACCAATTTTTAAATATCATGAACGGTTTCATCATGTCCACCTTAAGGATGTAAAGATCCATAAGGATAAGTTGGATAATGTAGGGATTCTGGCTCATCCGCTGGAATATCATTCACCAAAATTGCCAGGTCTGGGAGATGTTCGATGGAGTGATTTCTTTTCAGCCCTGACTGGTGTCGGATATTGTGGACCGGTGTGTATTGAGGTTGAAGACAGGGCATTTGAAGAATCAGAAGAAGATATCCGCAATTCTATTCTTGTAAGTCGGAATTATCTAAGCCAGTTCCTGGTTCTATAGTAAGATAGAAATACAATAACAAAATGCACAAACTGCCCGAAAACTATATTCAGGCAGTTTGTACTTAATGCATCTAAGTATAACCGTATATCTATTTGTCTCCGATTAGTTTTTTAAGCAACCATTCATTTTTCTTCTCCTGTTGCTCAGGATATGTCCAATGCCCGGTTTCAGGAACAAGGAAAAGTTGTTTTGGTGCATTGATTACGTTATAGGCTGAATACATACTTGTTGGGGGACATACGTTATCATTAAAACCCCAGGAATACCATCCTTCAACATTCACATGTCGTGCGAAATTGACAACATCGTAATACTTTGAAACTTCTATTTCCCGCTTGGTTACAGGATCTTTTGGATCAACATGCCTGAACATATGTGGCCATCCTCCTGCCCTGCCTTCCAGGTATCCGGTCAAATCACTCAGAGCTGGGAAAAATGGCACCAGCCATTTTACTCGATCATCCAAGCCAGTAGTAATTATTGAAAGAGCCCCCCCCTGACTACCGCCTGAAACTGCCAGTGTTTCACCATCAAATTCAGGTATACTGAAAATATAATCGATGGCCCGGACACAACCCAGGTATACTCTTTTATAATAATATGCATCCACATCATCCATATCAGACGTCGGGTAACCTCTTAAGCCACCCTCACTAAGATTATCATACACATATCTTTCCATTGTGACAGGAACTCCATGAATGCCAATCTGCAAGGTTATTATTCCTTTTTCAGCATTTCCAATGTCACCATAGTACGGACGGATACCAGCACCGGGAACATGAAGTAAAGCAGGATAGGTGCCTGGTGCCTTAGGTTTACAGAGAATACCATAAACTCTTGCTTTACCAGGATAATTCTGTATTGATATATGATATACATTGACGGTTTCAGTACATCTTTCTGGAAGTAATGTGGCAATTGCATCCAAAGGGATTTCCGAAAGATCCTTTTTTGCACTGGTCCAGAATTCAGTAAAATCAGAAGGTTCGGTGGTTGTTGGTTTGATTTTCTCAGGTTCAAATCCGGCTGTAGCATATCCTTTATACTCTTTTCCTTCATATTCAATAGTTGCCCAGCATCTGAGGAAACCCGGATTTTTCATGGTTCCCCCATTAATTATTATGGGATCCTTCTTGTATGTTACATCTCCAGATTTGATAGTTTCCATCATTTCGGGTTTGATTTCATAATGAACCATGATCCCTGTAACAGGATTCCCGTCTTTTAGGATTTTTACCCTGAAGTTTACTTTTTCATCTGTTTTGTACAACCAGTCTGAATGATCAGGTGAAACGATTACCTTGACATATTTTTCTCTTGGTTGAGCATGAATTTGGATTGTCCAGCAACATATTAATGCCAGGAAGAAATTGAGTGTTATTTTTTTCATTTAACTAATGTTATTGTAATAAAATTGTATTATTGGGATTAATATTTCGCAATTATATATGAGATAATATTTATAAACAAGATATGATCCTGATCATATTAACATTCGAGATTCAGTTATACTTTTGTAGACAGATAAATATATAATATGGAAAAGACAGTAGTGCATATTCATGAAGTATTGGGAATCCTGATGACAGATAATCGCTCGTATAGCTTTGATGAATTTACAGACATGATAAAAACAAAATTTGGAGAAGATATATTCTTTACCAGTTGTGCAGATGATTTATTTGAAATAAGTGAAGTTCCTTCGTTTCTCTTATCAAAAGATAAGATAGTAATAGACAATGACAGGATTATGCCTCATCCATCATTGACAGCCTGTGATCACTAATCCCACGCACTTTTTATAGCTTAATCTCACCTGAGGTGATAAGGTCCCTGAGGCCCTGCCTGCCTGGTTCTGTAGGATATAGGTCTTCAACTGGATCTGATTGAAAAAGCTCTTTACTATCAATATCCATAATAGAAAGGTTGCCACGCCATCCGGCTCCTGTATCCATTAACCATATATTGTGATTTTTTAGAGGTTTATTTGAAATACCCCCAATTGGTGTATGCCCAACAAATATCTCATGATACTTTTCTGGCTGAACAGGACCTGAAAAAGATGCTCTGTAAATTTCTCTGGACCAATAGTAATCCTGTTCAGGATCATCTGTTTCATCAACTGGTTTGTCAGGATTAAATCCTGCATGCACAAATAGTTTCCCATCATCATCAATATAATAAGCTATGCCCCTCTGTAGAAATTCGAGATGTTTATTTTTCATTTCCGGGGCTTTCATATAGGATCCTTTTGTGATAATCCCTCCTTGCACCAACCAAGTGTAAGTTTCCTCGCCTGTTTCCAGGTAACTACTTAACCAGAGATCGTGATTTCCTTTAAGATATATGAGGTTTTTAATTTTGAGTAACTCTTCTACACACTCTGTTACTTCACTCCATCCGTCACATATATCGCCAAGAAAGATCAACAGGTCCTTTGTATAGTTGAAACCTGACCTACTCAGGCATTGAATTAGTGCCCTGTAAGCGCCATGCATATCTCCAAGAACAAACCTTCTCATATTATTTCCTTGATATATAAAGTTAGTGAATATTAAAGTGCTTGAACTATAGGATTTTGCCAGGGCTTTCTTAACAACACTTATTTACTTCTTTCTCAAGTATTCATCTAAAATATTTTTCTCAATCTCTACACAGTTAATTAATTATTTTTCATTTTTATAATGGATTTAAAAAGTAGTTGTTTTTTTAATGGGAAAATTTATTATTTAGGTCTGATTTTTTGAGATTATTCATGAGATAAAAGAAACCTAGTTTAAATACCATCAAGATCTTCCATTAATGTATTTTTTATTATGAATCGTACAAATATGAAATTCAGAATTCCTGTAATTATCTCCTTTGCGCTATTAATCACATCATTAATAATATACTTTACCAAAGGAGGAGAACCAGCAGGACCTTTTCTCATTGGTTTCTTTGTAATGTTGGCAATATCCTTCCACTATCACTCTTTTCTGAAAAGTTTTGCTTATACGATGTGGATCTTTGCTGCAGTATCCGTATCCATGTATTACCCGGATTCATTCAGCCATATTGGTGATTTTGATACAAAAAAAATGATCGTCCCTCTTCTTCAGATCATCATGTTTGGAATGGGATCTCAAATGAGTGTTAAAGATTTTATTGGAGTAATTAAAATGCCAAAGGGGGTTATTGTAGGAATTGTTTGTCAATTTACAATTATGCCGATCATAGGTATTAGCATTGCCCTGGTTTTCGGTTTTCCACCAGAAATAGCCGCTGGGATTGTCCTCGTTGGATCATCTCCGAGTGGTTTGGCCAGTAATGTAATGTCTTTTATCGCAAAAGCAAATCTTGCTCTATCAGTTACACTGGTTGCACTGGCGACCCTTTTATCACCATTAATTACTCCTGCATTAATGAAGTTACTTGCTGGGCAATACATAGATGTGGATTTCTGGAAAATGATGTTGGACATTATCGATATGGTGATTCTACCTATAGTAGCCGGGCTAATGCTTAATGCTATTGCATTTGGCAGGGAGAAAAAGAAAGCTGTGATTATGGAAATGCTTGTATATGTCAGTATTGTACTTATAAAAAACTTCATATTCTTTAAAACTTCCGATGCCAGTTTGAATGAAGCATCGATGGCATTTTTGAAAAACCTGGGATGGTTTATTGTTCTTCCAATAGTTGGTGGATATATATTAAATCACTATGCAAAAGGATCTAAAGATATTTTAAGTCGCGTTCTAGCATTTATCTCCATGCTGGGTATCGGAATCATAATCACAATAATTACAGCAGCTGGCCGAGATAGCCTGCTTGAAATCGGTGCCCTATTGATTTTGGCCTGTCTCCTCCACAATATACTTGGGTATTTCCTGGGATACTGGACATGCCGACTTATAGGATTGGATGAAAAATCCTGCCGTACTATTTCATTGGAGGTGGGTATGCAAAACGGAGGTCTTGCTTCAGGAATCGCACTTCAAATGGGCAAGGTAGCAACTGTTGGATTGGCACCTGCAGTATTTGGACCTATGATGAATATTACCGGATCTTCCCTCGCCACATGGTGGAGGGGAAAATCAACAGGTGAAGAAGTGGATAAAAACCTGGGTAATAAAGAAATTCAGGAAGATAATGAACAATCAACGAATTAAATAAATCTAAATTTTATGATCATGAAAAATTTCAAGCCAATATTTTTTGTTACGCTTATTTTAATTTCTTGGCAAATCGGATTCGGACAAGTTACTATTCCAAAGGAGCAGATGGAATTCCTAACCTCAGAATGGGAAGGCAAGCGATTTGAGGATGGGAGACCCATGGTGTCAGATGATCTCCTAAAAAGACTGAAGAATATCAGTATCGAAGAAGCATGGGGTGTACTTAAAAATAAAGGATTTAATAACCAGTTTGATGCCGGGTGGGCAATGTTACATGATGATGAGCCATTCGTAGGCAGGGCATTGACTGCTCAGTATATGCCTTTGCGCCCTGATGTTAACAAACGTATCCTTGACAAAGGACATGCTGAAGGTCGAATCGGCGCCAGTAATTCCTGGCCAATAGATATGCTGTCTGAAGGAGATGTATATGTTGCTGATTGTTACGGAAAAGTAATTGATGGCACGTTGATTGGTGACAATCTGGGTAATTCAATATATTCCAAATCAAAGACAGGAGTTGTGTTTGATGGGGGATCACGTGACCTGCAAGGACTTGAGGGAATCGAAGGATTCAATGCTTTTGTTCGGGGATGGGATCCAAGTTTTTTAACAGAAACCATGTTAACAGGTATAAATGTACCGGTTCGAATTGGCAGAGCCATTGTATATCCTGGCGATCTGGTTCTTGCTAAAAAAGAAGGCGTAATTTTCATACCTCCACATTTAGCAGAGGACGTTATTATTACAGCCGAGTTTATTGGATTGAAAGACCAATTTGGTCACATGAGGCTTCGCGAAGGTACATATACACCTGGTCAGATCGATGGCAGGTGGTCAGACGAAATTAAAAAAGATTTTTTGAAGTGGGTTGATAAAAACCCGGACAAGGTGCCTATGTCCCGAAAAGAACTCGATGACTACCTGAAAGATCGAACCTGGTAGTTTTTTGATTACAAACTTTTAGATCGAAAAAGACAAGAAATAAGCAGATTAGGCACGGAGATCATCAAAGTGAGATTACTATCTTGGTGTTTTCCGTGCTTTCTTCATGCTCTTCATCTGCTCCACAACTTTCACCATACAACTGGCCACACTACCTTAATAACACCATAATGTGGACAGTTAATGATAAATGTTGATAACAACGAATAAATACTTCAATTTTTGTTAAAAACCTGTTAATAAATACGTGGAAAAATGGTGGATTTCTTTTTGTTATTTTTTTTGGTAGATCTAAGAGATCCGTTTACTTTTACCCTACCAATTCGATCTTTGAATGGTTGATACAAAAGCAGAAGCTAACAAAAACCCGTGTTCTACGGAGCATAAGTAACAAAAAAGCATCTGAATTTGAATTGAGAATTGATACGGAAGTTCTTCGGATCGGAAAGATCAGTTTTTGAAATCAAGGATTCTTCCGGGGACCCGAGATTTTAGCTCTTCAACGTGACATGCGGGGTTGTTTATCAACTACGGTTGATAAGCATCGAAACGGGAAGCGAATATCAGGCGACTGACATTCACTTCTCGTTTTTTTTTGCATGTATTATTAAAAGGGATGCCGCTCTTACACCCAGGAAGCATAAACATAATTGATGGTATCCCTTTTTTTATATCCATAACGTTCATTTTGATAGCCCCCTCCAACACTTGTCAGCTATTAACAATCAGGCCATAAGCCAGCTGATACCAATCACCTATCAATCCAAATTCATAAACCATTATTGGATTTTACATATTGGCTCCTTTTAAAGTAAAATATTCCCATTTATAAAATGTTAATAACTCTGTTGAAAAGTGGTGGATTTCTTTTTTATCTTTTCTTTGGTTGATCTGGAAATTCCTTCTACTTTTATCTCACCAATTAGATCTTTGAAAGGTTGATCTGGAAACAGAAGCTAACAAAAGCTCGGGTTTTACGGAACGCGGGAAACAAAAAGGTTGCTGGATTCAGACTGGGAGGCGGTACGGAAGCTCTTCGGGGTGGAAAGATCGTTTTTCGAAATCAAGGGTTCTTCCGGGGATTTGAGATTTTAACCATTCAACGAGACATGCGGGGTTGTTTATCGACTACGGTTGACAGACAGCGAAACGGGAAGCGAACATCAGGCGACTGACATTCACTTCTCGTTTTTTTTATGTATTTTTTGATGAGATTTTGTAAAACCAGAAAGCTAAAGCATAAGTATAACATACTATTCTCTTATTTCCAGATCTCTATAGTCAAGAAATTATAGAGATTCACGTAATTTTTTACAATATCCTAAATATCTAATCTATAAATAATCATTGTATTAGTTATTGGCCATGGTAAAACAATATGAACTTCCTGTTGTGAATAAACCTGTTGAAAAATGGTGGAATTCTTTTTACATTATTTTTTTGCAGGTCTGGAAAATCCTTCTACCTTTCGACTACCAATTTGCTCTTTGAAAGATTGATCCAAATGCAGGAGCTAACAAAAAGATTGTAGCCTACGGGATGCGTTAATAAAAAGGCTCTTGAATCAGGATTGAAGTAAGACTGGAAATTCCCCAGGAATAGAAAGTAATGCTTCGAAATTGTGGATTCTCTTGGGAAACCAGGGTTTTAATTTCTTGAAGAAATATGAGGCGGTGGTTGACAGCTACGGCTAACAAGCGACGGGACGGGAAACAAATATCAGACAACTGGTTATTGTTTCCCGTTTTTTTATTCTCAAATATCTTATTTGCAGAAAGATCAATCTGGGATTTACAATTAATCATAGTTTAATCCCTCAGAGAATTTAAGTAATGTCATATTGTGTATAATGTCGTTAAAAAATTGTGGATTTCTTTTAATATTAATTTTTGCATGAACATATAATACATCATACATTTAGAGTATCAATTTGATCTTTGAAAGGTTGATTCGAAATAAGAAGTGAACAATAGACTATGATCTACGGATCCAGGTAACAAAAAACTTCGAATGGAAAATTGGAACTTGGTAAGGTGATCTTCGGATTAATGAACTTGTGTTTCGGAACCAATGTCCCCTGTCAGACAGGCGATCTTGATTCTACCTTATCAAAGAGAAATTTGATATTGTTCATTGACCATGGTTAATGAACAGTCAGACGGGGAACAAAATTCAGACTCCTGAAATTTGTTCCCCGTTCATTTTTAATTCCTCTCTATAATCTCACTAAATCAGTATATAGGGTCCAGATGCAGTACTGTGCATAACTTGGTTGATAAGTTGTGGATTACTTTTATGTAAAAAATTTGACAGGATATGTATATCATTATACCTTTCGAATACCAATTTGATCTTTGAAAGGTTGATCCGAATACAGAGGCTAACAAAGGGCCGAACTCTACGGGGTATGGCAACAAAGAGGCCACTGGAATATGATCGGGAAGTATTCAGGAATTCCTTCGGGATGGAAAGAATACATTTCGAAATCGGTCGGCATTGGAAAATGTTGAAGATTTTAATCTTTTAAAAGGATATGAGGCGTTGTTTGAGAACTACGGTTTACAAGCAATGAGACGGGAAACGGATATCAGACTCCTGGAATTCGTTTCTCGTTTTTTTGTACTCCCCCCCAAAATAACATCGCAAGAATTAATTTCAGGTGTATTCTAAACAGGATCGTTCATAAATACAATGTACATATAATCTAGAAAAGTGTCCCCTGATCTGATTCAAGTTCTGCGTAGTGGAATCTTTTGATAGCTGCGACCGAATTTCCAACGCCTTCTTTTCCTTTTAATTTTTTAACAGAATATGCTTCCAGTTCATCTGCATCATATGGTTGTACTAAATCTTTAATTATGTCAATACTAAGCTTATCTTCTTCATTTATTAACCATTCATTTTCAACTTCTTTTGGCAATATAACTGGCATTCTAGATTCATTTGATCCTTTGGGTTGATTATGTATATAAGCCATCAACTCATTTGCCCGGGTAGTAACAATTGAAAATGTATTCCGTGTAATATCTTCTGTCTTGGAGCGCCAGGTACTCCAAAGGCCAGCCAGTGAAAATGGTTCTCCATTTTTTGTCTTTATAAAATATGGATAAGACAAGCCATCCTTCCAATGATATTCAAAGAATCCATCAACAATTACGAGGCAACGTCTTGATTTTGCAGCATGCTTGAATGAAGGTTTTTCGAACATCTCCTCACCCCTTGCGTTCAATGTTCGCTTACTCAACTGGGTCGCCTGTATTGCGTCTTTAACCCAAAAAGGGATCAGACCCCATCCGAATAACTGGATCCTTCCGGGATCATGATTAGTTATCACAGGAACATCCGGATGATTATAACCACTAACATAATAAACCGGACCAGTTTTTTGGCCAATCCGCTCAAGATCTTTCTCAATTTCAGCTATGTCAGATTCAGTACCATAGCGACGTGCATAGTCAAGCCTTTTCTTTGTAAGATAACTGATATTATAGCACATGGAAGCTGAATTTAAATAAAATCATTCGATTACATAATCTCCCTCTGCATTAATTTTGATTAGCGGAAGTTGCAGATTTCGCTCGAAGAACATATACCCTCCTGATAAGCCTTTCCAGAAATCAGTTAGTGCTGTATCCTCAGTCCTTTTGCTCAGAAAATTGAAACTTTCTTCGTCCAGCTGAGATGGAAATATGTGCACTGGTATTTTCTCCTGTCCATTATTCCTGGCTTCGACAGCAAGAATATATAGTTCCTTTATTTTTTGGTCTGTAATAGGAATACACCCAATTGTTACACAATTGCCATGAATAAAAATATCGCCACCGGGTGAATATGGATCTCCAAGAATCCTATCAGACTGGTTCGGGTAATTTATCCCAAGGGACAAATAAAAATTGCTTGCGGGATTGAATCTATCAATATGATAGAATCCCTCCGGGATTTGGCCATCACCTTGTACTCTTTTTGGCCCCAGATCACCTGAGGTTGCGCAAAATGGAAATTCAAGGATTCTCTTATAGGATCTTTGGTCGGATTTAGAAGCCCATATCTCAAGGATCTCTGTGTCCTTGAATACTCGAATAAATAGTCTCAAATCTTCTTTAATCAAGTTATGTTCTTCAAGCAAGGTCACGACATAATCTCCCTTTTCAGCATATGCCGTTCTTACCCTTGGATATTTCAGTTGGTTCTCTTTGAAAGAAATATCCTGATTAATCATATTAAACAACAATAAATAAATTAGAAACATGCCTCGTATTATTGTCCCTTTTCTATCACATTATAACCATTTGGGCGTTTTATTAAAACACGACCAATGTCCATTCCTGAATCATTTATGACTGCATTAAACGGATCACCTGGTTCTAGATCTGGAAGATTGATCGTCTCTCCAGTTTTTACTCCGGAATGATCTTCTATCTCAATATAATAGCCACGTAAAGAATAGGAAGGAATCCCATTTCTGTTTTGTCCTCTGATATATACTTTATTATTCCTAACCTCTACTACCAAATTTTCTATCGGCGACAGTCTTTCCTGAACAATCTGGTAACTCGGTTTTTTATTCCCTTCCAGATCTACGATCCCATGGACACGTTGCCGTAACTTTCCGACTCCTTCTTCACCCATGTGCGTTCTGTAATCATTTAAACTGAAATAAATAAATCCTGCAACATAATCCAATTCATCATATACTGCCGTGTGAAATTTAAAATGACGTATTCGCTCAGGGTCTCCTCCTTTAAAAACCGGTTCACACAAACCATATTCCGAAATCATTAACGGTTTATTGGGGATATTCGTATGAAAATTTTCAAGAATAGGTTTTAAATCCTTTTCACCTAATCCTGAACCATCACTCCCTAAATACCAATATCCTGTATAATCATTCCATGCCGGCCAGTGACCTAAAAGAGTTGCATCATTCCCAATATCTGTATGCATTGAATTTGATACATAGTTAATAATTCTTGTTGTGTCCAATTGGTGAATTTTATCTATAATATCAATTAGATAACTCTTAATATTATGAGATTGTCCCTGTAATTCATTTCCAATTCCCCATGCAACAATTGAAGGATGATTGTAATGTGCACTAATCATTTCTTCGATTTGAAGATTCACAATTTGTCGAATGCTATCGGAGATTTGATCACCATATGGTGCCTGCCACAAAGGAAGTTCCTCCTGGACCATGATTCCATTTCTGTCACACCAATCAAACAATGCTTCAGCCTGTTGCCAGTGAAAACGGGTAAAAACGGCATTCACTTCTTTCATCAAACCCAACATTTTATAAATTTCTTCATCAGGTTCTGCCATGCCATAGGCAGGATTCGAGCCAGGCATCCATTCAATACCCGGTAACCTGACAATTTCTCCATTGAAACGGATTTTATCTGATTGTGTAACGAACTCTCTGAATCCAATATTACATGTATAAGTATCTGTTAACATAGTACTAAAACCTACTGCCAGATCAACTTTATACAAATTGGGTTGATCAAAATGCCAGGCTTTAGCATTATCAAATTCAAAGTCGGCATATCCGATTTTGTCACTTACTTTAACCTTAAAATTGGCTGTGAAAACCTCTTCACTTGTTTTCTGGTTTTCTTCTCTTACCCGTATCCAAATACTTACACGGCTAAAATCTTCTTCATTAAGCTTTATTCTAATTGTAACTCGTCCTGTAGATCCTTTGAGGGATGGCGATAAGTGAACATATTCAATAGAAGGTGCATGACTTTTAATTAAATGGATATCACGTGTAATACCACCATCATTGGCCCAATCAAACTTCCTTTCATAAGGTACAGCGAAGTTGCTGAAGCGATTATTTACTCGAATGATAATCTTGTTTTGACCATCCTGAATATAATCTGTGATCTTAACCCTAAATGGTGTATACCCAGAACCAATTCTTTCAAGGATCTGTTGGCCATTCAACCAAATTGTAGCATCACGATAAATTGCACCAAATTGAAGAAATATGGGTTTACCTATCCATTCGTTATTTATCCCAAAACTTTTCTCATACCATCCTGTGCCTGTATATTCTTCATAGCTTTCCATTATATTCCAGGTATGCGGTATGGTAACCGGTATAGTTTTATCGACTGCCAGACCATTATACCATCCGTCTCTCTCACCCTGATCTTCAGGATCAACCGCAAAGCGCCAGCCATCATTAAATGATTCGCTGATGCGTACTCGTTGCCCTTCCTTACTATTTTTTAAACATGATGGCAGGATACAGATAAGTATGAAGAATAATCCCGTATATTTTCTCATTTACTTGCCTTTAAATCTCTTAAACCTTTAGCATCTTTAAAATATCTCTTAATGAATTTCATATCTGAATCCGTATCGTCCGAAGTATAAAATGGATTTGAAAAACTCACCTTTTTAAGTTTAAAATCCATTGATGCCATTATCACTGGAATTTCAGCCTCCCGGGCAATATAATAAAACCCGGTCTTCCACGAATGCACTTCTTTTCGTGTTCCTTCCGGAGCAATAGCTAAAATGAATTCATCTGATTTTCGCGCAATATTTGCAAAATTCTTAACCATATTGGCAGGGGTAGATCGGTCTACTGATATCCCCCCAATGCCCGAAAAATGAATCCTGCAGGAGAATTAAACAATGAACTCTTACCAAGAAATCTGCCCTTAAATCCTATTGACTCTCTTACCATGAGTCCCACAACAAAATCCCAATTGCTGGTGTGTGGAGCAACAGCGATTACGAATTTACTGATGTCATTCGGGAGGTCTCCATGAATTGACCAACCTGATAACTTCATTATCTGCCGCCAGAACCTTTTCCACATCATTAAGATCACATAGATGTTTATAATCCAAGAATAGCTTCTTCACCCAATAAAGTTTTAATTAATTCTTTTTTGGGTTCCCGAGTTTTTGAATCAGCAATACCAAAACCACCCTTATAATCCCAGTTTGCCCAACCTATATCACACTCCTCCAATACCATAATCATATCCTCATACCATCTTAACAGATCCTCCTCCTGTACTGTTGGATAACATCCAAATTCTCCGCAATATAGTGGCAATCCTTTGTCCATTGCTACCCGAATAGGTTCTTGAAACATTTCTCGAATAGTTTCGATAGTAAAATCCCGATTGCGGTTTGGTTCATTATTCAGATACTCCTGTAATTCGGGTGTTATATCCTCATCATGTACTGTCATTCCAGGATAATGTACTGGCCCTTCATAAAACCTGATATCATTCCAACGTGTTTTATAGTGGGTTAGTAAAAATGGTTTGTAAAAATGGAAACTGAGAATAAGGTTTGGATCATCAGGAACTTTCAATTGATGGAAAGTATCATAATGTTGCCACATGTTTGATCCTACAACAATAATCCTCTCTGGTTCAGTTTTACGTACAGCTGTAATAGCATTTGCAACAAGCCTATTCCAGTCTTCCGGATCATCTGCAACTGCTTCATTCATAAGTTCATATGCAACATCCGTAATGGGATATTTTTTAAATTCACCGGACAGATCCCGCCATAAATCGTTGAATTTTTCCTGCTCCTTTGGATCGGTCCACAAAGTATTGTCATCACTGTTGAAATAGTGAGATCGGATTATATGTAAATCCACAATGACGTCCAGTTTCTGCTTTTTAGCCCAGCCCAGCGCATTATGTAACAAATGAAATGCTTCTGTTTCTTTATTCCCTTCTTCATCCCACATCTGCTCTTCATCAATGGGTAAACGGATATGATCATATCCAATAGAAGCGATAAATTTAACATCTTCTTCAGTAAAATACGCGGCCCGTTCTTCTCCACGAACTCTACTCTGTGACAGCCAATGACTAATATTTACACCTCTTTTGGCCTTAAACTCTTCTTTAGCTGAATTGGTACTTTGATTTGATTGATTGTTACAACTAAGGAATACCAGTAGGCATAAAAACAATATATATCGCATAGTTATTATTTTTTAAAATGAATAATGCTATAAATTTAAAAACCCAAGGCATGTATACAAACTGGTGATAAATAAATCAACTTTTCAAATCAGAAATCCAGGTGTTTTTTCAGCGTATCTATTCCCCTCTTACTAATAGCTAATTTGTCACCAGTCTTCATCAATGCAAGGCTGTTATTCTTGTCAACAATTTCAATTCTTGCAAGCTCATCAAGATTAATGATGTAGGATCGATGAATCCTAACAAATTTTTCAGCAGGCATCCGATCCTCAAAGAATTTCATTGTCTGTTGTTTAAGATATTTTCCACCCTGGGAATGAACCTTCACATAATCATTCTGGGCTTCAATAAAGTATATCTCCTCAACAGGAATGATGTAAATTTTGTACCCGGATTTAACTACAACCTTTTCTATTTCTTGAGGGAAAGCATGGATTACAATATCTGATTGTTGTTTGCCGGATATATTTACATTACCTTTTCTTTTGTACAAAAATTTATCAATAGCCTTTTCAAAACGGGTTTTATCAAATGGCTTTAAAAGGTAATCCAAGGCATTCAGTTCAAAAGCATCAATAGCATATTGATCATAAGCAGTTGAAAATATTACATCCGGGTAAGGTTTATCCAATAGTTCAAAAAGTTCCAAACCACTCACTTTTGGCATTTGAATATCCAGAAAAACAAGATCAGGTTTATTTTCCTGAATCAGTTTAAATGCTTCAAATCCGTTCCCAGCTTCCCCAACTATTTCAAAATTCTCATAACTCCCCAGATAATGTATTATTAGATCCCGGGCTGGTTTTTCATCGTCTACAATCAATGTGCGAAATCTATTTTTCATCTGTATTGAAAGGAAGAATCATTTGCACCTTAAATCTGTCACTAGTCTTCGTAATCTTCACTGATTGCTGTTGATAAATTAGATTAAGTCTCTCCCGTATATTTTTTAGGCCTAAACCAGTTCCTTTGTTTTGGGAACCGGATTCATAATTATTCTCAACTAGGATATCTAGATGTTCTTCCCCCTTTTTTACTAATATAGCAATAGTTACAGGTATGGTGCTATTTTGAACACCATGTTTTACCGCATTTTCAAAAAGAGGTAATAAAAAAAGTGATGGAACAATTGCCTGGTAACAGTTTTTATGTACTTTTTCCTGATATATCAGGTTATCACCAAAACGAGATTTTTCAATATCAATATACAACCTGGTAAGTTCCAGCTCCTTTTTCAGCCTGGTCATAGATTGATTATTCTCTCTTAACAGAATCCTTAAGAAATCTGAGAGTTTTGTTATGATCTCTCTTGCTTTCTCAGGATCTGATAAAGTTAGATAAGAAATTGAGTTAAGACTATTAAACAGGAAATGCGGGTTAATCTGATTTTTTAATAAATTCAATTCTGCATCCTTAAGTTGACTTGCTAACTTAGCTGTTCTGATTTGTTGATCACTGTTTTCCTGGTAATAAATAATAAGATAGAAGACTAGAACAATGGTTAGGTAGTAAAACAATCCAGCAACAGCCCTTCCTGAGATAGCATCATCCAAAAGTATATGGAATTCAGGTTCAGCGAAAATGGATTTGAGGAGGAAATTATTAACCAATATCCAACTGGCAACCAATATTACCATTACAGCCACGTGATTGAGCAATAACTCGGGTAGTTTCTTTATTTTAAAATCATTATAACGTACTATATACCACATAACCAGTCCAATCAGGGCGAAACCTGAATTGAACAGAAAGCTGTCAGTTACTGAAACTCTGAAAGATTGCTCGAGCAAGAAAAAAAATACAGCAAAATGGGCACCTGCAACCAGGGCCCAAATGCTTAAATAGGTCATTAAATACTTTCGGTCTTGTGCAACCGGATTGATCATATCCTTTTGTGCTACTTAAAAGATTTTATTTCGCCACCTCCAAACAATACAAAACCTTTAATATATAGAACCTTGTCATCATTATCCGGATTATCTACAATATCTCTTTTATCTCCAATACCTCCAAATAATGCGACGATATCAGTCTTTACATTCCAATCTTTCGGAATAATCAGTGTTGTGCCTCCAAACAAATAGAATATATCCAGATAATTAGTACCTGTGGCAAGTTTGGCATTTAAAAAATTTATTTCTGTACCGCCAAATATTCCTGTTACCCTACCGCCTTTAAAATTCTGTGAAGTGATAATTTTTTCTCCTCCTCCAAAAGCAGCCACTTCATCGATATAGTCCATACCCGGATCCGTTGTTTCCTTATGGCCAAAATGATCTCCTCCTTCCCATTTTCGATGTCGTTTCTCTCCAGGTATTTCTCTTTTTAACAAAATTACCATTCCCACAGCAATTAGAATAATGGCCCAGATCATCCAATGATCAATCCAATAGAATCCAATATCCTGAAGCAGGAAATAACTCCCTACCCCAATAAGTATTACACCTGGTAAAACTGCTCCTCTTGCCAATAAAACAAAAAGACCAACAACAATAAGGATCATTTCCCAACTGAATATCCACCAAAAAAAAGGTGGAATTAAACCAAAACTTTTTAAAATAAACACAAAGCCGATTAAAATTAAGATACCGGCCAATAATACGCGTTTGTTTGTTTCTGCTGACATAGTTATAACAATTTGTTTAAGCTAATGTACGGCTCAACTGTTATCAAGTATACAATAAATCGGTGAATGAAGTATTTTTTACAGTGAATGAAGATTTTGAGGCCCAACAATGCAAAAGTCACAAAGGATGCAAGTGACAATAGAAAGGACCGAGCGCAAATAAAATGTGCTGCAAATATTTTTAGTAAGGGCAGTGTACACGGTAGCATCCCACCGGTTTCACAAATAAACACAGGGAAAAAGTGGAGCCGGAGGGATTCGAACCCTCGTCCAGACAGGGAAACAATGAACTCTCTACATGCTTAGTTATCTATTAATCTCGAAGAGGGCTGGGAGACAACACCCAAAACCGTACTTCAAAGTTACTTAGATTTCACCTTCAACTCGCAACACTGTATCGGGCTAGTTCTACCTTTATGACACCTCGAACACCAGACCGGTAAAACATAGTCCAGAGAGATGTGGCCCGGGATCTTCCTAGAAAACCAACCGTTTAAGCCATTAATCCAGAATTAATCCCAGATTAGGCAGCCATGGCGTAATTATATTCGCCAATTATAATTTAAGTGAATTTTTCACGGATGTACACTTACCACCCGGCATGCAAGCGCACCATTTACTCCTGCTGTCAAATCCAGTCGGCCCCAAATGGTAATGCAAAGTTACATACGTTTTTTATCGTATAAAAGTTCCAAATTGTAAAGACAGGTTTTAATAAAAGTATTTGTTAATAGATGACAATGGAATATCACAGAATTAATATTGGAAAC
>JBHOSY010000066.1:0-21200 GCA_042584165.1 Bacteroidota bacterium
CTTTAAGTTAAGAATTTTGGCTTAACTTACTGTCCGATCAAATGTAGCAGGTCCAAATGGTTAATTCGATTATTCGAAATTAACCTATAATAGGATTATGATATCCATATTTCGTACTCCAGGTCTATAGTTTACATAACTGAGTGCAACCCTACTCCATCGGCAGGAAGGTCTGTGAGTTCTCTTTACCCCTCTGTGTAGTAAGGCAATCAATAATGAGTTCTATTCTACTACTATCCGTTTATCGGCTTTCAAGGCTACAGCGGTCCAGATAGCTCCGGCAAGATCCACGAAACCAAAACCTATCAATACAGGGTCGCCAAGGCCTAATAATACGAATGCAAGGAAGAATAAAACAACGGAGGATCTCGTAAATACTGACACTTTAAAAAAAGTGTTACTTTCATCTTTTGCTGCTGCGATATAGTAAATACCTAACAGAAAGATAACCATACCCATAACATGTACCCATACCTCTGTGGCCTGTGCAACATTCATTATAGGAAGAATTTTATTTGGTATCACCATGAAACCTAGTCCGGTAACAATCAGGTATATACCAAAGATCTGGATGGTTTTTGCTGCTTTACTCATTTTAGTCTGGTTTTAGGTTTGACAATTGATTAATGGATTTCAGTATCAAAAACATAAGGTAACAAAGTCTAAAATAGAAATTATATTTTAAGAGATAGATATTTGTGATTCTCTTATAAATATAAGACAATCAATGTCTTACATCAAGTTATAATTATATCATAAAGTGATATCAAATGTATCGAACATGTATCCGATAAGTTTTATTATTTGCAGGATATTCTTATATTTAGCTATAGTAGAAAGGTTCGATGTCTGTACGGATTATCTAAAATCTAAGTATAAAAGATTAACCGTGAATGATAACCTGAAGATCCAACAGCGCTTTTTTGAAGAATTACGAAATAAACTTTCAACCAGTCTCTCGCTTGCAGACGTAATTTCCGATGAATTAACAATCAGCATTGATAGCGCATATCGGCGAATTCGGGGTGAGACCGGTCTAAGCTTCAATGAGATCAAAAAACTCTGTACCAAGTTTGAAATGTCCCTGGACAGTTTGTTTGCCAGTGCACCCAATACAGTACTTTTCAGTTATCGTGCCATCAATCCAGAGAAATTTAATTACGATTCGTATTTCCTGTCTATCATCGATAACATGCAGGCTCTCAGGGAGTATAGAATCAAGGAAATCATATATGGAGCTAAAGACATACCTATCTTTTACAACTTTATAAAACCCAGATTGGCAGCATTCAAACTATTCTTCTGGATGCAGGATATTTTCAATTTCCCGGGAATGAAAGATATGAAATTTGATCCGGAAGCCATTTCTTCGAATACATTGAGTATATCAAAAAAGGTATGGGAAAGCTATGTACAGGTGCCCAGTATTGAAATCTGGAGTGAAGAAACTATAAGTATCACCCTTCAACAAATCGATTACTATTATGATAAAGGCAGATTCAGAAGCCAGGAAGATGCGATAATGCTGATGGAAGAATATAAATCGATTATCGAACACCAACAAAAACAAGCTGAATGCGGATGCAAATTTCAGGTTGGAAATGAAACACTGGGGAATGAAACTAATCTTAAGTTATATTATAATAATGTTAGCATCTCCGACAATACGGTTTATTTTAAGATGAAAGATTTTAATATGGTCCATCTTGGACATAATGTTATGAACATCCTATCGACGACTGATCCATCATTTTGTGAGGATACCTTTCAAATTCTGAAAAATCTCATGAGAAAATCTAAGCTTGTCAGTGTAAAATCTGAAAAAAACCGTATTCGTTTTTTCAATAACATGTATCAGAAAATTGATGGTTTTATTGAAAAAATTAAGAACAAGCGTCAAAAACAATAATGAGCAGTATCAAGAATACCTGTTTTAGAAACAATTAAGATTATCTATATTTAATCGTCAACGTATATTGGAAAGTTCTGAATGTTAAAATGTAAAGTTGATATTCTGTGATTCAAGAACTTGAAATACAAAAACAGTTTTTTGAGGAAGTACGGAAAAAACTTTCTCCCAGTCTTTCTCTGGCTGACGTCGTTTCAGATGAACTGAATATTAGTGCCGATAGTGCTTACAGAAGGATCAGGGGAGAATCGGGACTATCGCTGGATGAAGCGAAGAAATTATGCTTGAAATTTGACATATCCCTGGATTCCCTGGTAGGAAAAACTTCCGATTTTGTGGTTTTTGATTACAGGGCCATAGCTCTCGAAAGTTTTGGATTTGATCAGCATATATCCTCAATACTCGATAATCTCAGGCTTCTGAAACAATTTGACGAGAAAAAGGTCATCTATTCCGCTTTGGACCTGCCTTTCTTTTACTATTATATTTATCCAAACCTGGCCGCGTTTAAACATTTTTTCTGGATGCGAAATCTTCTAAACTATTCCGGATTTCAGGAAAAGTGCTTTGATCCTAAAATAGTCCCGCAAGAAATACTGGATAGAGGAAAAAATATATGGGAAGGGTATTTGACCATTCCAAGTATTGAGATCTGGAGCGATGAAACAATCAATACGACCCTTCGGCAGATCAATTTTTATCATGAAAGCGGTATGTTCAAGGATCCTGCTCAAACACAGGCAGTCCTGGAGGATGTAAGGATGGTCATAAGTCATTTGCAGAAACAGGCAGACTGTGGCTGTAAGTTTCTTCCCGGCAAGGAACCGTCAGGAGATTCCGAGAATTTTAAACTATATTATAATGAGGTGATCCTTTCAGATAATACTATTTTCCTGAAAATGGGAGATCTGAATACTGTACATGTGGTACATAATGTATTGAATATTTTAACAACCTCAGATCCGGTCTTTTGCAAGGATACTATGTTCATTATTGAACGATTGTTAAAAAACTCCACAATGATCAGTGTGTCTTCAGAAAAGGAAAGAAATCGATTTTTCAATATTTTATTCAATAAGATTGACGTATTGGAGCAAAAGATTCTATGAATCACATTTTCACCGTGATTGCTTATCCCCTCATATCAAATCACATTCCGACAATATATACTGGTAAAATTTCAACGATATATGTATTACATGAATAAATCATAAAATTGTTATTATTTATTCATTATACAGCCTGTAAATTGTAAACCTTGAGCAAAAAGTGGACTGTTTTGGACAAAGGTTATGAGATAGTTTATTACATTTCGTGAGATAGAAATTCCAGCAAACTAATGGTCCAATTACTCCTGACTGCCAGCAGAATATAAAAATTATAATATTTATCATGTTTTATTGGCATAATTGCCTGTAATATTTTAATTAAATAGTAAATCATTTAAAAAATACCATTACTTTTGCGAAAATAATAATCTGATTCTGCCGATTTTATTGTATGAATCTAAATAAGATCAACAGATCGGAAAGCACATTTCTGACTAAACCAAAGGAATTAATGAAATCCAATTTAATTATCCCAAATGGATACAAACCTCTGTTGAATATCCATGACACAGAGACAGCCATCAACCTCATCAAAAATTTTTTCCAGACCAACCTTGCCTTTGAACTGGACCTTACGCGGGTAACAGCTCCGCTGTTTGTTGCCAGCGGGACAGGAATCAATGATGACCTGAATGGTATTGAAAAGCCCCTGTCATTTAAAATCAATGGTGAAAATAGCCTTCAGGCTGAGATCGTACAGTCCCTGGCAAAATGGAAGCGGTTAATGCTGGCAGAGTTTGGATTCGAAGTTCAAAAAGGATTGTATACAGATATGAATGCCATCCGGCCTGATGAGATCCTTGATAATACACATTCTCTGTATGTTGATCAATGGGACTGGGAAAAAGTTATCTCGGCTGGAGATCGAAATACAGATTATCTAAAATATATTGTCAGGAAGTTATATGATATTATTCGACGTACTGAAAAATATATATGCTATGAATTCCCTGTTTTAGAACCAGCACTTCCTGATACAATTCATTTCATACATACCGAAGAGCTTGAAGAGAGATATCCTGACCTCACACCCAAGGAAAGGGAATATGAAATCTCTAAGGAATTTGGGGCGGTTTTTATCATTGGGATAGGAGGTCCGTTGAAAAATAGTGAATGCCATGACGGACGTGCCCCGGATTACGACGACTGGATCACTACTACCCCAGATGGGCGCCATGGTTTGAATGGAGATATCTTTGTTTATAACCCTGTTCTAGATATGGGCTTCGAGCTTTCTTCCATGGGAATACGTGTAAATAAAGAAAGTCTGGTTAAACAATTGGAAATCAGGGGACTTTCTGAAAGGCAGGAACTGTATTTTCATCAGCAACTTCTAACTGATAAATTACCATTATCCATTGGAGGAGGTATAGGTCAATCCAGGCTTTGTATGTTGTATTTGAAAAAAGCCCATATAGGAGAGATCCAGTCATCTATCTGGCCAACTGATATGCACACTGAATGCAAGAGTAACGGTATTGCTCTTTTATAGGGTGATTTCCTGATTGTTTAGTGATCCAATCGGATGCTTGCAACAATTTTCAAGCGTCCGATTGGAATATTTTTTTATCTGTTTGACTACATCAAAACTCATTATCAACCTTCCTGATTGTAAAACCCATTTCAATCCCTTAACTTAACCAATCATTTTTTTAGGGCTAAATAGATTTTTTAAAAACATTATGAAAAAACTAATCATATCATTACTACTGACATTTTTTATTTTCCGCTGTGATCAAAAACCAGGTGAAAAGACAGAAACAGAAGTTGAAGAAGGATTTACTTTTGCATTTCTAACAGATATTCACTTACAGCCGGAGCTTAATGCTATAGAGGGATTCAAACAGGCTATAGATACTGTGAATAAATTAAATCCGGATTTTGTTATTACGGGTGGCGACTTGGTCGCGGATGCCCTGGGGGTACCGTTTGAGAGGGCGGATGCATTATATAATTTGTATAAAGAAGTTTCTGCTGAATTCAAAATGCCTGTTTATAATACGATGGGAAATCATGAGGTTTTCGGATTATACGAGGATAGCGGTATTGATCCATCACATAAAGAGTACAATGAGAATATGTTTGAAAACCGGATTGGTAAACGGTATTATTCCTTTGATCATAAAGGCTGGCATTTTATGGTTTTGGATGGAATAGGAACGGATAAAGGACGGCATTATTATGGTGGTATTGATGATGAACAAATCGAATGGATAAAATCCGAGCTTGCCGAACTTGATAAAGATACTCCAATAGTATTGAGAACACATATCCCTTTTATTACCGCTCAAACACAATTGGTCCGTGGAACCCTGGCAGCGAATGGAGAGGGATCAGTAATCACGAACGGACGTGAAGTACTCTTACTCTTTTATGAGTACAACCTGAAACTTGTTCTCCAGGGACATCTCCATTTCCTGGAAGATATTTATGTAGACAATAAGGTGCATTTTATTACCGGTGGAGCGGTTAGTGCTTCTTGGTGGAATGGACCGAGGGGAGCTGTGGAAGAGGGTTTCTTGTTACTACGAATCAAAGGAGAAGAAGTAGATTGGGAGTATGTTGACTATGGGTGGGAGGCACAACCGTAAAGTCCCAATATCCTTAGGGATAGGGAGGAGTAGGGGTGAGAGAAGATTTTTGATTTTGGATTACGGATATAGATGTAGATTTTAAACTGTCCAATAAACTAATAAACTAATAGACACTTAAATACTTAAAAAATTAAACAATCATGGCACCAAAAAAATTTACTCGAAGGCAGGTGCTGGCAACCACATCAGCCGGTGCACTTGCCACAATGGTATGGCCTCTTACCTCATGCGGTACAGGGTCATCAGTAAAAGATACTCTGGCAATCAAAGGAGGTAATCCGATCCGTACAGCTCCATGGATGGATTGGCCGGTATGGGATCAAGCCGCAGAAAAAGGCATTACAGATATGCTTCGCAGCGGAAGATGGTGGCTTGGTAGTGGGGAGCATGTTACCGAGTTTGAGAAGTTATATGCTGAGAAAATGGGGACTAAGCGATGTCAGGCCACAGCCAGTGGTACAACCGCCCTTTTGGTAGCGCTTCATGTAATGGGTGTTGATGCCGGTGATGAGGTTCTTGTATCACCCTATACCTTCATTGCAAGCTATAATGCCATCTTCCTTACGAAAGCCTTACCGGTCTTTGTAGATTCTGATCCGGAAACCTTTTTACTTGATCCGAATAAGATCGAAGAGAAGATTACAGACCGTACGACTGCTATCTTACCTGTACATATTTATGGTCTTCCATGTGATATGGATAAAATAAATGCAATTGCTCAGAAACATGATCTAAAGGTGGTTGAAGATGCATGTCAGGCATGGTCTGCCAAATACAAAGGTAAAAATGCCGGTACTTTAGGAGATCTGGGTTGTTTCAGTTTTCAGAATTCGAAACATCTTCCTGCTGGTGAAGGAGGAGCAATTATTGGAAATGATGACAATATTATGGACCGATGCAGTGCATTCCATAACTGTGGAAGACCTGTTGGATCTATGCCGAGAACTTCAGCTTATCCCGTACGCGGGAGCAATCGTCGCATGCAACAGATGCAGGCTCTTATTTTAATGTCGCAGATGAAACGTTTCGAGCAGGATGCCGCTACAAGGGAAAAAAATGCTGCTTACCTTGATTCAAAGCTTAAAGATATTCCTGGAATCATTCCGTATAAGTTAGTTGATGGTGCAGAAAAATCAGCGTATCATTTGTATCCATTCAGGTATAAGAAGGAAAAATTTAATGATGCATCAAAAGACACCTTCCTGAAGGCATTAAATGCTGAAGGAATCCCTGCGAGTGGGGGATACGGACCCCAAAACAAAGATGGATTGATCGAGGAAGCATTAACATCCAGAGGGTATAAACGACTTTTTGGGGAGCAACGTTTGAATCAATGGAGAGAAGGAAATGTACTGCCAGGAAATGACCAGCTCTGTGAAGAAGCGGCAGCCTTCTACCAGAGTATTTTACTGGGTACTGAAAAAGATATGGATGATATTGTAAACGCAATCACAAAGGTTTACGAAAACAGGGATCAACTCGGGTAATTAAAAATATCAAATAAATATTTTTTTAAGATTCCATAAAGGCATCCGGGACTTCTCTTAAAAGGGAATTTGTTCCGGATGCCTTATTTTAATTTGATTATTCAAAGGACGGATAAATTCATCCTTTATTGAATTCCCTATTACAAGGTATATGGTCCAATCAGATTGCTATTGAAATATCCATAATAATCTCTTAACTTACTTGTACTTTATAAGATCACAGAAGATTAATTCTATTTGTGATTTCATCCTGAAATCTATGAAATATTGCTTCAGGATTGAATTTTGATTTTTTAACTAAATGAATAACAATATGGCACCAACAAAATTTACTCGCAGGCAGGTATTGGCAACAACTTCTGCCGGGGCACTTGCCACCATGGTATGGCCTCTTACTTCATGCGGCATAGGATCATCCGTCAAAAACACCCTGGCGATCAAAGGAGGTGACCCAATTCGAAAA
Organism: Bacteroidota bacterium; assembly: GCA_042584165.1. Classification (GTDB taxonomy): domain Bacteria; phylum Bacteroidota; class Bacteroidia; order Cytophagales; family Cyclobacteriaceae; genus JBHOSY01. The sequence goes on from JBHOSY010000066.1 coordinate 7,563, forward strand.
GGTCCATGGCCGGAATGGCCTGTTTGGGATGAAACCTGTGAGAAAGGTATCCTGGATATGTATCATAGTGGGAAATGGTATCGTAATAATGGGAACTATTGTCAGGAGTTTGAGGCGGAATATGCTAAGTTGATAGGCGCTGAGAAATGCGTGTCTACATCAAGCGGTACTACAGCATTGATAACTGCATTGCATGCTGCTGGAGTGGATGCTGGAGATGAGGTTCTGGTATCTCCATTTACATTTATCGCAACATTTAATGTAGTCTTTATTTCGAAAGCCTTACCAGTATTTGTGGATACGGATCCAAAAACATTATTAATGGATCCAACAAAGATTGAAGAAAGGATCACCGAACGTACCACCGCAATCCTTCCTGTTCACATTTATGGTTATCCCTGCGATATGGACGCCATCAATGCTATAGCAAAAAAGCATAACCTGATGGTAGTCGAAGATGCATGTCAAGCCTGGTCCGCTAAATACAAAGGTAAGAATGCGGGAACTCTTGGTGACCTTGGATGTTTCAGTTTCCAGAATTCCAAACATATTCCAGCAGGCGAAGGTGGCGCTGTTACTGCAAATGATGACAAGCTAATGGATATTTGTTTCTCCTACCATAATGTAGGGGGTAATTATGGAAGTATTCAATCAGATTCACGGTACCCTATTCGGGGAACTAATTATCGTATGCAGCACGTACAAGCCCTTATTTTAATGTCACAGATGAAACGGTTTAGGAAGGATGCCGAAGTAAGGGAAAGTAATGCTGCTTACCTTGATGCAAAATTGAAAGCAATACCAGGGATTATCCCTGCTAAAATGGTCGATGGTGGTGAGGTATCATCTTATCATCTATATCCTGTCAGATATAAAAAAGAAGAATTTAATAATGCATCAAGAGAGTCTTTCATGAGAGCGTTGAGTGCGGAAGGCATACCAAGTATGGCAGGATATGGCAAACAGAATAAAGATGGTCTTATTGAAGATGCCCTGACATCAAAGGGTTACAAACGAATTTATGGAGAGGAAAGACTTAATCAATGGCGTGAGGATAACGTTTTGCCTGAGAATGACAAAATCGCGGAAGATGTGGTTGCATTCTATCAGAACATATTACTTGGGACTAAAAAGGATATGGATGATATCGTGAATGCGATTACAAAAATTCATGAAAACAGTAGCCAATTAGGATAACATAGGAACATCTATTCTTCAAACATCGAGTAAGTTAAAATTATTACCAATAGCATTGGTAGTGGATAATTGATTTAGTTTATATGTTTATTCGTTTATATGTTTATTCGGTGGAGGATATACTTTTTAGGCTTTGATAATGGATCTTTCAATTATAATCCCTGTATACAATGAAGCCGACAAGATTGCCAGAGATATATCTGAGGCAGATGATTTTCTGAACAGGAATGGACTGACAGGGGAGATCATAATTGTTGATGATGGGAGTTGGGATGATACGGTTCAGAATGCAAAAGGAATCGCCTCTGTTATTAAATCTCCCCTGCAGGTGATTGAGTACATACACAAAGGGAAAGGACGTATGGTAAAAACAGGCATCCTGCAGGCTATCTCTGATATTGTAATGTTTATTGATAGTGGGAGTTGTGTGCCATACGATAATATATTGCCTGGTCTTGATCTGTTGAGAAATGATGAATACGACATCCTCCATGGATCCAGATTGCTGGATGGAAGTAAAATCAATGGGAAAACAAGATCCAGGAAGATTATTTCATGGTTGTTTCGAAGATCTATCTCTGGTTGGATGAGAATTCCAAAGTATTTGACAGATACACAATGTGGTCTGAAAATTTATAAACGGGAAGTGGCGCACACCATTTACAGGGGGTGTATCACGAATGGATTCATATTTGATATTGAGATAATTTTAAGAGCTGATAAAGCAGGATATAGAATCAAAGAATTCCCCATTGAATGGACAGCAGATCCGGATAGCCGTTTGTCTATAATGAAGAATTTCTGGCAGATAATTAGGGAGTTGAAAAAAATCAAGAAAGAATTAAAATAGTTATTACAAAGAGATATTTTTCTGTTATTCTTTGTGAGTTATTTGTGCAATAGCTCTATTGATGAACCTGGAGTTTATCCCAGGTTTCCTTACTTAGATATCCCCGTAATTCTACACCCGGTCGAAGTGTTATGTATTCATTAAATAAAGGCATGTATAGTGTTTTATACCCGGGAGCAGGTGTTTCAAACCATTTCCTCAGTAGGTCTTCTTCCACTTCCGGGCTGGCAATTACCAGGGGGGCGGCAGGTACATTGAAATCCACGTGATTCCACCAGCCGATATTAGGATATTCACGTAGATACCAGGGAAGTGGCCAATAATCAGATCCGGGGAAAACGATTTCAATAAACATATTCTGTCCCTCAGGATGTATCGAAGCTACTTTATCAACAAATTCATGAACTAACTTTATATCATTACTTGTATGTCCGTAAACATAAGGATTTTCAGGCTCAGCATAGTATTCAAAACTTCCGGCCCAGGATTGCCATATCAGGTGCAGAAATCCTCCGGAAATAATTATAATAATCACAATCTTCCACTTAAGATCTGCAATAATTCGCCAGATTATCAAAAAACCATATCCTGCAAGAATTATATATCCGCAATAAAACTGGAGCAGGTTCCACGGGGTTTTGTAAGGAAGAAATGAATAGATCAATGTCAGGATTAATGAATATAAACCGATAAAAAGCAGTAACCGGTAGAATTTCTCTTCATGGGCTTTCCTCCTTAACAATCCAATAAATCCGGAAATAGCCAGCAATACGATAAATAATTCACTCCATATAATATTCCCCGGCCCTGTATTCCATGTAAGCAAATTAAAATAATAGCCCCAGGGATGATCATGAACATGACTCTGGCCTGCTCTAAAATAATATATGGTGTATGTAGTGAATGAGTCTATGACCCCTTGAGGATTGGTATAAAATGATGAATAAAATGTTATGGAAACAAATACAGCAATTATAAGAGATAGAATAATATGCTTTTTCTTAATCAGCCTTACATTGTTCCCTGATTTATTCCCTTTCATATTTGAATAAAACAGGATTAGACCGGCTACGATCATTGCAACAACTGAAATAATCCAGGTTTCTTTGGTGGCGTGCATTAATCCTAAAAAAATTCCTGCAAGGAAAGCCCACTGCATTTTCAGGGTCTTCAGATAACCGTAGCATGAGGCAATAAACCCATAGGTAAAAAATACCAGAAGGATTTCCATGATATAATAGCGGCTGTAAAATACCATTGCCGGTGAAACTGCAAGCAACAGGACGGCTGGTAGAGCAACTTTCCAGTCTTTTTGTTTAAACAACCACAAAGGGATCAATAATAAGAATAAACCGATGATAGCTGGAACCAAACGAAGTGTAACCTCATCTATGTCAACCAGATTATGTTCACCTTGTATGTAAGCAGGGATAAGGGTAAGATAGTTTAGTACAGGACCGTGATACTCATTTTTATCATAGATATACTCCCATTTCTCAAGGAGGGCACCAAACTTGATGGCATGAACCGCCTCATCTGTGTGCATGGGACGTAAGTCGAGGGATGTGAGTCGAAAAGTTCCACCAATGATCAGAATGATCATTAATAGATACAGGTATGTGGAAGAGAGCTTCACTCTACTGGTTTTCCATAGACTTCAACCTCAATATAGTGATTCAATTCATTATATGTATTTCCATTGCTGTATAAACGCACATATTGACCATGCGCACCTTTCGCATCAATTAATTTTCCTTCATGTGTTTCCACATAATGAAAATCTTCTCCAACCCCCAATCCGGATGAATTGTCATGGTCATTATTAAATAGTGTACTGGTATCGATAATAAAATCAGGATCATCGGATACCTGTACAATCACATCTTTATAAACCCTGGCTTTCTTATGGAAGTGCCAAATCAGAATGGCATAGATTTCATGTGTGGATTCAAGGTCGATGGTAATGTGCTGATTTCCAGATCTGAATTCAACAAATGATCCATCCGTTGCTTCTTTATCACCATCCGTAATCAGTTCGTTTTCTCCTATTATGGGATCTTCATCAGTAGATTCAATGAATTTTTCATAAGCAATATTCTCAGTACCAGCAGGTGCATAGAACGGTGGTCTTGATACCACTGATGGCATCTCAAGTTTATCAACATTAAAATTCTGCGGTGTTCCTATGAACATCGGATATGGCAGTTTAATATTTAATGGCTCCATATCCTGTGCTTGTATATTGTCTTTAGAAAAAATAAACAGACAAAAGATTATTAAAAAACCAAATAACTTTATGGATCCGGGTATTATCATGATATTGTTAATTCAATTTACTTCATCCATTTGAGTCTTTCTTCAATAGCGGACTTAAACTCAGGATTCTGGCTATCATTTAATAATTGATTAAGTATGGCACGTGTTTTTTCAGGATGAAGTTCTCCAACCTTTCTGGAAATATCAATTACAGCTGCCTCGGCTTCATTTTGCAATTCTTTTCTGTCAAGTAATTTGATTACCTGACGTAAAGCACTCAGGCTTTGGACCCTGGCAATCCCTGCAATAACGATCTTTTGTTCATTTGTGTTTTCAGACAATTCCATAGTTTCTTTTAAAGCCGTTGCTTTGTCATCCTCACGTAGATTATTATCTATCAAGGTTAATCGCACATAACCCTGAATGGCCAGGGTATGTTGCTTTATGTCTTTTGTTTTCAATACGATGCCCAGGAGATCTTTTCTTGGGCTTGCATCTGGCCATTCTGACAATGCCTTGATAGCTGCAACCCGGATATTATATTCTCCACTAATGAGATATTCCCTTAACACCGGGAGTGATTTTTCGGTACCAAGATTTCCTAAAATGTTGATACACGAGATTTTAGCATTTAGAGTCTTAACCGCCGGAATGACTTTTAAAATCTCATCAGATTGGGTGCTTTCATCATCCTTTGTTGTAGCAATCGAGGTTATGGCTTTTTCCGCTTCCTTCCTTTCTGCCGATGATTCTGATTTTATCATTAATTCGATGATTTCCGGTAAATAATCAGGGGATCCAATTTTACCTAATGTTTTAAAAGATTCAATGCGAACTTTTCTTTCAGTATGTTTGGCACTAATTAGTAAAATGTCAATTCCTGAGATAATATTTCTGTATCCTATTGCCCTGATCAATTCAACTCTTTCTTCAGGACAAGCTTTTTGTGCTACAGTAAGAATAGCATCATTTATATTATCTCCACTCATGGAATTGAGACATTCCCTGGCCATATCTCTTTCCCGACCTTTGCTTTTTGATGCAAAACTTGCCAGGAAAACTACATCAGAAGATTTAGCATGATCCGGAAAAACCATCAAGGCTGATAATCTCTGATCCTGATTTTTACTTTTAATCATGCTAAGTAAGAGATCATGAGCTGCGGGATCCCTGCGAGCGGCAATTGCAAGAACCAACTGTATTCTGAGATTTTCCTTAAGATTGGGAAGTTCTTTAATGTAAACTTCCATATCATTTTTCATATCCAGGTTTCGAATCAGGGGAATTACGGCTTCCTGCATTTCGGGATCCGGATCTTTTAAAGCAGCTACCAGATAATCTGAGGATTCACCTGTATATGTATTTATCAATCCATTGAGGGCTGCTGTTTTAATGGAAACAGGTGGATTATCCTTATATACCTCTGCGTAAATCGGGTAGGTTTCCTCATATGAACTTATGTTATCTGCTGATTTAAGCCAGGCATCTGAGATGCTCCATTTCAATGGGATTTCTGCCTTTTGATAGGCAGTTCCAAGGCTTATTGAGGCCTGCATATTACCAATTTTCCCTAAAGCAGCGATACTTGAAGATGAAATGAGGTGATCCTTATCGAAAATCAGTTTTGATAAAGGGTTAACTGCTTCCGGAGTCTTTCTTACACCAAGAGAATTAATAATACCGGTCTTAGTAATTCCTTTTGTCTTTGATAAAGCTTTTATTAATGCTTTATCAACCTCTTTATCATTGATGGGTTCGAGAGCCAGAAGCGCCATATTAAAGGCAGATATATCCAGAAGCATTTTTGACAGAACAGGTACAGATTGTTTACTGCCAATTAAACCAATTTGTTTGCATATATATTGTTTGCCTTCCATTGTAGCATCTGATTGAAGGAATTCAATCATGAGATCTTCTATTTCAGGATAAATCTCTGGATTTTTATGAATTCGTCGTAGAAGATCCTGGAAGTCATTTAGCCAGGCCCGGCTATCCCCAAAATTGTATACTGATAGAATTTCCAGTAACTGTTTCGTTTCATTAATAATATCTCCATCAAAATTTCGGTCTACCTGGATGACAGTAGAGCTGACTTGAAAACTGATAAACAGTGATGAAACCAGTATGATATTTATAATTAGCTTTTTCATTTTTCAATCATTCAATCATTCAATCAATCACTCATTCACCCAATCACTCATTCTACAACTGCCATGGGCTCCTCATCGGTCTTGATAACATTCGATTCGCTTCCATGTCATTCTTAAACGCCTCCCTAACAGGATCCCATTGTAGTTTGCGGCCTAACCTGATGGCAATATCTGCCTGATGACATACTGTATCAGATCTGACTGCCACCTCAATTGGACAAATTGGTTGTTGTCTTGTTTTTACACAATCCAGGAAGTTTCTTCGATGGTCATTACTTTTTGGTAAACGGATTTCATCAGGGCCGATCACTGTCCGCAATAGTGATTTTGGATGTGCATCCATAAACCCCCGTTGTACGAAGATCCAGCCTTCCGTACCTATAAACAGGATTCCCATATTGTGGGCGGTATACTCAGGTACTTTTAGTCTTGCAGTTCTGTGGTCCATATATCGAAGCTTTACACCATTTTCATAGGTATGTGTTGATTCCCATGACAAAATAGTATCATATAAACCATCTTTTGCAATTACGCCAGTACCTTCAATATCCAACGGCCCGGTATGGTCTGCATCAACTACCCATTGAGCTATATCAATATCATGAATTCCATATGCTCCTGAGATACAACCAACAGAATAATCATATATCAATGTAAAGTTCCGGGTACATCTCAATTCTGTATAAGGTGTCCAGGGAGCCGGTCCCAACCACATATCATAATCCAGACCGTCAGGAACAGGCATGGAAGGTTGTGGAGCAATCTGTGGATATCCAGCCGAAGCAACCACGATTTCCTTCAAATCACCTATTCTGCCATTTCGCACCAGTTCAACGGTGAAACGATATCTTTCATCCGAGCGTTGCTGTGTGCCATGTTGAAAAACGACTCCGTATCGGTTGATCGCATTTCTCATTGATTGGCACTGATGGAAAAAGAGGCTCAATGGTTTTTCATAGTACATATCCTTATTCTGACGAGCAGCTTCAATTCCAATCAGAGCATGCCAGTGATCCGGACAGGCCATCAATATGGCATCTATGTCTTTTCTTACCAGCAATTCCCGAAAATCATTATAGGTCTTACAATCTTTGTTCCCATATTTTTCATCTATATGTTTTTTCGCCCGATCCCGGTGTTCTCGTCGCACATCACATATCGCAATAGCCTTTACATCTTCATATCCAATAAAAGAACGTACATGCCCTGTTCCCATCTGGCCTGTTCCAATGAAGCCCATATTGATCCTGTCACTTGGGGCAGTCCTGGCATTAAGACCCAAAACATGGGGTGGTATAATGGTTGGAATAGTGATTAACCCAGCCGATGCACTCAAAACTTTTTTAATAAATTTTCGTCTCTGATTATTCTTATTCATCTGATCTATTTTATTAATCTGCTAAATCAATTGAGGTTGCATTAAAGAATTTTATACTTTCCTTAATATCTGGAAGTGATTCACCCCATTTGTAGGAATACTCCAATCCTACCAGGGAGGGTTTTATTTTATGAGCTTTCAGCTGCATAAAGAACGCATTCAGATCTGTTTCCCCGGTTCCCCAGGGTACATCATGTCCGTCTTCGGTGATTTCGTTCAGATCGTGGACTTGTAATGTGATCAGCCGATCACCTATTAATTCGATTGCTTCCACAGGATCAATACCGGATCTGATCCAATATCCAATATCTCCACATGCCCCTATGTACGGACTCCTTCTTTTGCATGCTTTTAATATGCCTTTTGGATTCCAGTATTTTGGTGAGATTTTTTTCCCATGATTATGGATGGCTACCTTAATATTATATTTTGCACAATATTGATCAATAAGATCAAGTGCCTCTGGTTTTGGTTCTGAAATAAAAGTTTCAATTCCCATTTTTCTTCCAAATTCGAAGATATTATAACAGGTTTCTTCGTCATTTGGAATATCATGAATATAATATGTGACCAGTTTTACGCCAGCAGTTACAAATCTTTGTCTAATCTGGATCAACTCTTTATCTGTAAGATTGTGATCAAAATTCTTGTCAATATTCTTACTGACCTTTTGCACATTCAATCCACCCAGATGCCATACACCCAGTTCGGCAGCTTGATCGATGGTTTCGAATAAGGTGTTATCCTTGAAAGAATATGCAGTAAGACCCAACCGCCACCCCAATTTCTCCTGAGCTTCAATAGCAGGTGTAAGTTTATTATTCGGGGTATATGAAGCTTCGAGATCACCAAGCACGAATTGGATACCAGCCAGATTCTGCCGGAGAATTCTTGGATCCCAGTTTACATGAGGATTGTCTCCAAATGAAGAGTAATAAACCTTACCTCGGCCATATCCTTTTATCCAGGCTAGCGCAATATCAAGATCAGCTTTTCTTTCCGGAAGAATTCTTCGTTCCTTAAGCGAGTCAGTCATATCTGTTTTGTCCGTATCAATAGAGACCAAAACTCTCAGATTGTCTCTGGAATAAGGTTCAGAAAATTGAAATACTTCGTCGCAGATATCAAAATTTACAGATCGATAATCCATATTCAGGGGGTGATCAGGTTCGTTTACCTTAATGGTGATCCATTCATAGGAGGTCCATGGGTGTCCACCATTTTCATACCCACCTAGCATTACACCAAATTCAGGGAATTGATCATAAACAGGATACTGGACGAAAGTTGCACCTGCCGCGTGAAGACCAATGAATCCTTTACCACTGTAAACATATTCAAGCAGGTTATTTCGCAGTTCCGGATCATTAAAGAGGACACCTGCAGTGTTGTTGAAACATATGGCATCAAACTTATTTAAAACTTCCCGCTTAAAGACAAGTGTATCCCGGCTGAACCATGTTTCCCAGGCACCTGTTTTCTCGCCCATCATGTAAAGCATATAATTTCCAAATGGAATGGAAACATGTCCCTTGCCTATTCCTTGCCTGTTTTTATGCATATTGAACACCAGTATTTTCCTGGAATCAGTGGATTGATCTCGCGCCTTCTTGGGTAGCGATAGATTTATCTGTCGTTTAAAAACATCATTAACACCTTCAAAAAAAGATTCAGCCTCATCACCAATAAATAATTCCTGGGCCTGGGTAGTATTGAATTGTGCGTTTGCTGATAAAATGAAAACCAGCAATATTGTATTCCAATTTTTTCCAATAGATAAGAAATTCATGATAAACTCCCTGGTGGAGCGTTTAATTAAAAAATATTTCTGTTGGATGATTAACAGGATTTACAGAACACTAAAATATGAAAATTGGAGGATATTGACATCCCTAACTCAAGAATTGCATGACCCTTTTATGAAATCGATTTGATTTTTGTAAAAAAAGCAATTTAGGGTATTTAAATACATGTTAAAATAAGAATATAATATATTCAGTATTTATCCAGGGATGCTATCTCTGAACTGTTGGATACCATAAAGAAATGCGATCTTCAGTGGTTTACGGAATTACGATTTTTCTGCCTGAACCCATTTCAACGAAATGATCCCCATAAGCATCAGCAAACATTTTAATTACATCATCACCTGTGCAGTGGGTAGCACCACAGTACTGGACCTCAGCTTCTTTAAATTCCTCAATAATTTGGTTAACCTGTTTTTTCGAGTGTTCCAGCATATGAAAGCCTCCAAAAACAAGATAAATCTGTTTTTTGGATAATTTTTTTGTCTTTTTAATGACGTTTTCAACTCCCTGGTGTGAACAGCCACAGACAACCACTAATCCTTTTGAAGTATCTATGATCAGGGAATGTTCCTTAATTTGATCACCCATTTCCCCGGTAAGAGTAGCACCTTTACAGAGCTCAATTGAATTGTTAACACCTATGGAAAAACCCTTAAATTCCGGGAATTTTGAAAGAAAATCATTTTCTACGGAAGCCGGAACATATACTGAAAGGTCTTTCCGCTTTTCTAATATCACAGGTAATCCGCCGGTATGATCCCCATGATTATGGGAAATGACTATCACATCAACTTTATCCAGGTCTATATTCAGTTTTTCCAGATTATGTTTAAAAACTTCTGGTTTTGTCCCAGTATCGAAGAGGATGGTCTTATCCTTACCTTCAATCAGGCAGGCAAATCCCCAGTCGCCTCTATATTCAGGACTGATTGAAGTGTTATCATAAATTACTGTAAATGTGATTTGATCTTCAGTTTGAGAGGATAACGGATCCGGAGAAAAAACTGAAAAAAGAATAATCGAGTATATTAATGATATTATAGTAATCATTTCTCTCTATTTTTTAGTTTCTACTCAGTACAATAAAAATAATCACAAAAAAGTTCCCGTACAGGCAACTAGTTTTCAAGTGAAATTATTGCAGGCGTATTGTTTTACCTGCCAGTTTACCGTTAAAAACGCCACCATCTATTACAATTTCACCATTTATAAGAAGAAATTCGATACCTGAACTGTATTGGTGAGGATTATCAAATGTTGCATTATCCCTGATATCATCAGGATCAAAGATTACAATATCAGCTATTTTACCTTCCTCAATCAATCCCCTGTCCTTCAATCTGAACATTGCTGCAGGTAAGGAAGTAGCAGCGCGGATAGCATGCTCCATACTGATTATTTTTCTATCCAGGACGTATTCCCTGATCTTATGTGTAAAAGCACCATAACTTCTTGGATGTGTCATAGCCATACCTGGAACCTGCACACCACCATCTGAACTTGTCATAACATAATCTTTCTGCATGAACGTGATTACATCCTTTTCATTCATGTTAAAGGAAACCGTTGTGGGATTGCCCTCAATAATCAGCCAGATAGCTGTCTCAATTATGTTTTTGCCTGTTTCCCTGCTTATTTCACCCAGGCTTTTACCAACCAGTGACGAATCAGGTCTATAAGATACGATAACCAGGGATTCCGCTCCGCCTCTACGTTCAATGTTAGCTGTTATATCAGCTGCTATCTCAGGTAACAAATCAGGATCCCGTAACCTATCCCTTGTTTTACCGCCGGACTGAATCCATCTTGATAAAACCATAGCAGCGAGAGAGGTAGATGACGCAGTATATGGGTACTGGTCAGCAAGCACTTCGATACCATTAGTCCTGGCTTCTTTTATTATTGCATCCACCTCATCAGACAGACCCCAGACTGGTTTACCCAATGCTTTAATATGCGATATTTGAACTGGAATATCAGCCTCTTCACCAATCAAAATAGCTTCCCGAATTGCTTGTTCCAATCCAATTGTATAATTGCTCTCATCCCTGATATGGGAAACATAAATCCCATTATATTGCTTTATTACTCTTGCCAGCTCAATGATCTCATCAGCTTTTGTAAAACTCCCGGGACTGTAAAACAATCCTGTGGATATGCCAATTGCTCCCTGTTCCATTGCTGACTTTACCAGGTTTTTCATCTCCTCTAACTCTTCTTTTGATGGATCACGGTCATCCATGCCCATAACAGATCTTCTGATCGTAGCATGACCTGCAAGGTGCGCCACATTAGGACCGATCCCTATTGAATTAAGTCGACTAAAATATTCTTCAACCTTATATGTGCCTCCGCCACAATTACCTGATACAACTGTAGTAACTCCCTGGCTCAAGTAATTCAGTGCAGCAGACGTATCAATTTTTACCAGACCACTTGAGCAATGAGTATGAACATCAATAAATCCGGGTGAAACTATATTGCCTTCTGCTTCGATGACTATTGCATCCCCGAAATTAATTTTCCCGGTTTTAACAATCATATTATCAATAATACCAATATCAGCCTGATAAGGCTGGCCTCCCTTTCCATCATATATTGTACCGCCCTTAATGACAATATCATAATCAGGAGTATTACAGGAAGAAAGAATAAATATTAATGATATTATCACAAATTGGTATACCGGATTTTTCATAGTAAATTTTTTTATTGGCAGGGCATTATTTATCATTAAAGATTATGTCATAAGTAACCGATATATTTTCCTTGATCCGATCCTTGATGACAGGGTTGATCCATAAATCAGAGAAAGGGACGATTTTTACAAATTGTGCCCCTGAATTCACTTCCCTTCCATATTTGTATTCATATGGGAACTCCCCTTCGCTGTTGATCTGGTTCTCCATATTCTGCGTGTTTGGAGTTGATATATAAAACTTACTTTCTGACATGCTCCTATCACCCCAGAGGTTCTGTTCAGCCATAAAAACATACAACTCCTCAGCAAGGGATCTTGCAGGATCTACCAGTATTATACTATCGGCCAGAATACCTGAATAAGGCTCCCCCAATGATCCCAGGTAGTTAAAATGATCTTTGATATTCTGTTTAAAAAAAGGATAATGAGTACATCCCAGTATAACTGTACTGATCTCACTTCCTGTTTCTTCATCGAGGGCCTTTAAAACAAGATGTGTAACCGCGTAATTGATATAGCTTCTGACAGAATTAAGTTGAACAATAAAGTGAATTCAGGGGCACAATTTGTAAAAATCGTCCCATTATCATTTTCCTCAATTAAAAGGTCACTGTCCGCTGAAAAATTATACTCAGTCCAGTAGGTAGTATCTACTGGAAAATCAGGATTATTAATACCCGGACCTTTATAATTTTCAGGATCTCGTACACCTGACGCCTTGGGATCGATGTAGTTCTTATCTCCATCGATTGCTCCAGCCAGGCCAACACCTGCCTGTTGGACTATTTTAATCTCATTTTCTCCAAGTATTTTGTCTTTATATTGGAGAATTGCATTGGGATATCCCCCCGACGAACAGGTACCTTCAGTTGCCATAATACCGATAATTGTTTTCTTATGATCAGACTGCTTAAGTAACTTAAGTGCGTCCCTGGATCCTGCATCAATAATTCCCATTACAGGAATATCAAAACCTATCTCTTCCATAATATCTTTTAAAGTCTCAAGGCCATAAGCAGTGGCAGTGTTACATGCTACTACAATTGCCTTTACAGGTTCTTTCTTATTAATCGGAATACTGTCATCAGGAGAATTATAGTACTGATTATCCATCAGGAAAAGAGCATCCTTGATGACCAATTCACGTAAAAAATCTGCCTTGCCTTCGGAATCATACCTGCCATAGGGCATATTAGCCTCATCTGCAAGATAAATAAACTTCTCAGAAGAAAAATCCGGTATACCGTCAGCTCCCGGGCTATGATTATCATTATTGTAGTTATCCAGTTCAAGGATAG
>JBHOSY010000067.1:0-21184 GCA_042584165.1 Bacteroidota bacterium
CTTGAAATCCTTCCTCTCAAGCCGGGCCATTTGCAGCACTTTCTCTACCTGACGGCCCAATCGGTTGTTTTCATCATTGATTACCCGAACATATTTATTGAAAAAGGACTCGTTTCTGGAAATCTCCTGATCTTGCAGTGCTTCACAGGCCAGTGACACAGTTGAAATTGGAGTCTTTAGTTCATGGGTCATGTTGTTGATGAAATCATTCTTCATTTCTGATAACTTCTTTTGTCTGATAATTGTTAGGACAGCATAAGTGAAACTGAAAATGATCAAAACAACAAGAAAAAATGATGAAGATAATGTAAACCAGATCTGCTTTAATAAGAAACCAAATTGGTCAGGGAAAGATATGGAAAGTAAAGTCTGTGGTCCAATTATATCGTTTGGATAAAGGTTAACCGTCATATTTGATTCAGCCAGATTCTGTTGGGTATTTTGTGAATAATTTGTGTAATATACATTTCGATCACGGTTACCGTAAACAAGATATTCATAATCGAGATTGATCCCTCTTCCGGCAAGCGCTTCATCCATCAAATTTTCAAGTTCCATTTTTGTAACCCTTCTCTGTATGGTTTTATTGGGATTCATTAGCTCATCAAGAACAATCGTTACCATTTGGGATTTTTCAGCAACTTTTTCAAGATTTTTCCTTACTTCCTGATTCACCCATTCGAAAGAATCTATTTGAACATTAAGATCTGCTTCATGTATTGCTGAAATGTTGTGTTCCACAATTTCATTGTGATCAGGAACCAGCCGGTCATTGATTTTATAGCTGACCGTAATATGTTGATTTCCAATGTTGAAACTATCCTCAAATTCAACTATCGATTGCCATGATCCCTGATTATTCATTTGGATCCCGTTTGTTGAAACCGGATTTCTTCCTGTCGATGATCTTTGGGCGAAAAACATTGAATCCATATTCGGTCTGAAGCTCCAGATATTGTTGAAATTCAAGGAATTTGTGGCCGCATAATATACTTCACGTTTTTCGAGTTGATTTACGACTTGATTCAGGGCTTCGTGAATATTCTGGTTGAATCTTTGTTCATGAACAAGGATGGCACTATTTATCCAGTATATCTGGAAGCTTATCAGGCCCACCATCGCAATGGTCATCAAAGAAATAATTACCCATAATGCCGACTTCCTCATATTACAAATCTACGAACTAAAGCACTGACGGCTATCTATTTAACATTTTTTAACATTCTTTAACTGGTAATTAACATGAACGAAAACATATCAGTGATATATTTGAATATTCTTGAAAAATTAAATAGTCAATAGTAATGAAAAATACGCGCTACAAACAAGTTATCACATCCATGGCATTAATATGTTTTCTTGGAGCGATTACACCAGTAATTGCACAAGATGATAATTCTGATACAAAGGTTAAAGTAAAGATCGTAACTGAGAAAAATGGCAAAAAAGAGGTTATTGAAAAAACCTACAACAGCATAGAAGATTTTGAAGCTGATAAGGATGTTCAAACAGAACATCTTTCGGATTTAGAAGGATTACATGTTATCGATATAGCCAATGAGGAAAAAGGGCATATAGTAGTCAAAATGGATAAACAGGTGAATTCAAGAGAAAAAGCTTATACAATAAAAATAGAAGATAAGGGAGATGGTGAAATGGTCTTCATAGATGAAGAGGGTACAACATTTAAGCTAAAAAGTCCTCCTGATTCGGATTCGCTGGTCTGGGTAGATGAAGACGGTAAAACCAAAACCATACACAAAAAGGGGAATAAAACATTTGCCGTAAAAGAAGGTGAAAAAGTATACAAGTATAAATACGAATTTGATACCGATGATGATAAAGAACACGAAATGGTTTTCATAACAACCGGGAATGATAAAACGGATATTCAGATAACAGATGATGAGAATAAAATGATTATCGTCAGGGCAGATGAGGAAGCGGATGTTGATATTGAAGAATATAAGGATGTAAAAGTAATTGTAGAAGAGAATTCCAATTCAGAGAATGAAATTAATATGACCGTAAACATTGAGGAAGATAACGATTCAACAGTAAAAAAACGTGTGAAAAAAGTGATTGTGAAGAAGGATGCAAACGGCAATTATAATACCTCAATTGAGGATATGGATGAAGTTGATAAAGAAAAGGAGATGAATGTCTGGGTGGGGAAATTGGACGAAGATGGCAAGAAAAAAACCATAACTGTCAAGGTAATCAAAGAAGAAAATGTCGAGGTATCTGTATCAGAGGCAATAAATGGGGATACAGACCTGGAAGGATTTGATCTTGGGGATTATAAACCGCTTAAATTGAAGTCATTTAATTGTGATCCGAATCCGAACAAAGGTCAGTTTACTCTATCATTTTCTACTGCCGACAAACCTCTTTCTATTCGCATATATAATCAATCTGGAAAAAAAGTTTTCTTTGAAAAAATTGATGATTTTGCTGGCAACTATTCAAAAGATATCGATTTGGGTGGAAAAGCAAAGGGAGCTTATGTATTGCAGATTTCTCAAGATGGAAAAGCAGTTAATAAAAAGCTGCTTATTCAATAATTGGGAGTGCTCTTCAATAAAAGGAAGAATGTCATCCGGACTTCTTCCTTTTTTTTTGACTGATCTTTTATCTTTGGCCATTAGTCTGCTCAGGATAAAAGGTTAAACTTGCAGGAACAATGCTAGTTAAAGACAGGAATACAGTTTAACTATCCATTTGAGCGTTACGGATATAATAAATTATCAGGATCATGGAATTAACGAAAGGCCGTTATCAAATCCAGGGGATGGATGTACAGAAGATTGCCAATGAATTTGGCACCCCTTTATACGTATATGATGCATCCAGGATCGAAGAACAATATCTTAAAATGCAGAATGCATTCAAGGGATTGAATGTTAAGATCAAATATGCTGCAAAAGCTCTGACGAATCTATCTGTTCTAAAGCTCCTTAAAAAATTAGGATCTGGTCTTGATGCGGTATCCATCGGTGAGGTAATCCTGGGATTGAAAGCCGGATTTGATCAAAAGGATATTCTTTACACACCGAATTGTGTTTCTTTTTCTGAAATCAAAGAAGCAATTAAACTGGGCGTACGGATCACCATCGATAATATCTCCATCCTGGAGCAATTTGGCAATGAGTATGGAGACAAGGTTCCTGTTTGTATTCGTATCAATCCGCACATCCTTGCAGGGGGGCATCACAAAATTTCTACTGGTCATATTGACTCAAAATTTGGAATATCTATTCATCAAACCAGACATGTTCATCGGATTATTCACACATATAATATCCGGATAGAAGGCCTCCATATGCATACGGGTTCTGATATTCTGGATGCAGAAGTTTTTTTGAATGGTGCTCAGTTGCTGGTAGATGTGGCAAGAGAGTTTAAGGATCTGGAATTTATTGATTTTGGGAGCGGTTTTAAGGTTGCCTACAGGGAAGGGGATGTAGCCACAGATGTTGAAGATTTTGGTAAAAAGTTAGGGGGAGCTTTTGAGGGATTTACCAGGGAATATGGCAAAAATGTAGAGATATGGTTTGAACCAGGAAAATTTATTACAAGTGAATCCGGATTATTACTGGTTAGAACAAATGTAATTAAAACCACACCGGCAACAGTCTTTGCGGGTGTAGATTCTGGTATGAATCATCTGATACGCCCAATGATGTATGATTCATATCACGATATGGTAAATATTTCAAATCCAAAAGGGATTCCAAGAGTTTATTCAGTAGTTGGATATATCTGTGAAACGGATACGTTGGGATGGGATCGCAAGTTAAATGAAGTGCGGGAGGGAGACATCATCGCCATAAAAAATGCCGGAGCGTATGGTTTCAGTATGGCCTCTAATTATAATTCTCGTGAAAGACCAGCTGAGGTTATGATCATTAATGGAGAGGCAAAGTTGATTAGAAAACGCGAAAATATTGATGATCTTGTACGAAACATGGTGGACATAGAAATTGAATAATCATTGAAAAAAGTATTTATAGGATCAGAGAATCCAGTAAAAATTGTCTGTACCAGGCAGGCTTTTGCAAAAGCTTTTCCAGAAATTAAATTTGAATATGTTGGTTTGAATGTATCTTCCGATGTCAATCATCAACCGATGACTGATAAGGAAACCAGGGAGGGATCAATCAACAGGGCAAAAAATGCCAGAGATAAATTCCCTGCAGGAGATTTTTGGGTGGGCATTGAAGGAGGCATACAAAAAATTGATAATGACCTGCATGCTTTTGCATGGATGGTTATATTGAACAAAACGAGGACAGGGATTGCCCGCACTGCTACATTTTTATTGCCACCAGAAATTGCGGAACTGATTAATCAAGGTATGGAATTGGGAGATGCTGATGATAAAGTTTTTAACCGGAAAAATTCCAAACAGGAGGATGGGGCTGTAGGAATATTAACTGACGGTCTTATTAACAGAACCCAATACTATGAACATGCCATGACCCTGGCCCTTATACCTTTTATGAAAGAGGATCTTTTCAATCCTAAAATCGTGTATTGAAAACCGGAAGGATTTTCAAGCCTCTTGGATTACTTTTTACGTAGTTAAGAATTCCGAGCTGGAATCCGGCGATTTCCCATGTGTAATTAAATATTCCGATAGATAACCCATTTTGCGTACCACGGATATGATTTACTGCGCTGATAGATATTCCTTTTAAATATCCTTCATTGCCTTCAATCCTGAAATAGGCAGGGGCAACAGCAATTCCATGAACTTTCTCGCCACTTACTACCAGAGCTGTTGACAAACCTTTTACTGTAGGAGCAGCAACTGCAATTATAGAAAGATTGATCCCAACTACTTTACTACCGGATCCGACAGCGATTCCTCCAAAATTTATTCCTTTTACACTCTCTCCGGAACCAATGGCTATCCCTGCAAGGTTAATTCCAGTAACATCTACTCTGGAACCAACCGCAATTCCAGCTATGTTAATACCTGTAATAGATTCTCCACTCCCTACAGCAATAATACTTGCACTTATACCAGAAACCGAACCACCAGCCCCAACGCCCAGGCCTCCAATGTTAATTCCAGATAATTTATTACCGGCACCAATGCCTAATCCACCTAAGTTTATTCCTGTTAAATTTTCTCCAGCGCCCCCTCCTAATCCTCCTATGTTGAGTCCAACTACATCTTCCCCGGCGCCAATGCCAAGCAGACCTATATTAATTCCTACAAGTTTTTCAGCAGCCCCAACACCAAAAACACCCAGGTTGATGCCATTTCTACTTCCCGTACCTACTGCCATTGGCAACCCAAGGCTTATTCCATTAATTGATCCTGTCTCACTATCAAAATCTTTAGGAGACCATATGGTAACGTTGATTCCATCTAATTTTTCGATGTTCTTATCCGCGAAATTGAACCGGATTCCGGTGAATTTCGGCGAATTACCAAAACCAATTCCCCATGTTTCAGAAGGAATATTCACATATTGGGCGCTTAACCGGGTAAGACTTGAAAATAGAATGATCAGGACGGCAGAAAAAGTGGTTTTCATTAAAAATGCATTATAATTAGTTGGACTCCCAAACCTTATTAAAGGTTGCATGGATCCTATATGTTTTTAAAGGTTTGTTAGTTTTACATATAATATCCTTCAACACTTGATAATTCATCCATACGTATGGAATATGTAATTCCCGAGAAATTTTTAAATGAATCTACAGATATAAAAATTGTAGATGTGAGATCACCGGGAGAATATCTTGAAGGTCATATTCCACAAGCAGCTAACATACCATTATTCACAGACCGGGAACGTGCCGAAGTAGGAAAATTATATAAGAATATTGGCAAACTGGAAGCCATTAAAAAAGGCTTATCATTTGTAGGGCCAAGGATGGAGAAATTGGCAAAACAGGCTTTAGAGCAAGCTATTGATCAGACAATAAAAGTTTATTGTTGGCGAGGGGGTATGCGTAGTGAGAAAATGGCCTGGCTATTTGAATTAGTGGGCCTCAAAGCATATGTACTTAAGGGTGGATATAAGGCATACCGGAAATACATACTGGATTCTTTTAAAAATATTCCAAAACTGGTTGTAATTCATGGTCCAACAGGCAGTGGTAAAACGGATATTTTAAAATACCTCAGGAAGAAGGGTGAACAGGTACTTGACCTTGAAGAATTGGCAAGTCATCGTGGATCTGCGTTTGGAGCCATTGGAATGGGATCTCAACCACCAACACAGGTATTCCAGAATAATCTATATGTAGAATTTGAAAAATTCAATCAGGACAAATTGATATGGGTTGAAGGAGAAAGCATGTCCATTGGAAAGGTTTATCTTCCGGAAACATTATGGGAATCCATGAACAGTGCTTTGGTGATAAAGATTGTGATGAAAAGAGAACTCAGAGCAGAGCGTCTTGTTAACGATTACGGATCATCTGACAGGACCTTGCTTGCAGAAAGCATTAAAAAGATCAGTAAAAGATTTGGAAAAAATAATGTACTGGAATGTATTGAGATGCTTGAGAAAAATGATTTACATGGGGTTGCGATGAAACTTCTGGATTACTATGATAAAACATATACTTTCAGCCTGGAAAAGTATAAGAAACATAAACCCATGATTATCAATTGCGAATCATCTGAACCATCAGAAAATGGAGATTTGATATTAAGAGAGATTAAAAAAACCAGTTTTTAAAATGGGCTCAATAAAGCTTACGAAATATTCCCACGGATCAGGATGCGGCTGCAAAATTGCACCAAAAGTTCTTGATGATATCCTGCGTACTGAAGTTGATATTTTTCGAGATCCCAGGTTGTTGATTGGTAACGACACACGTGATGATGCTGCAGTCTACGACCTGGATGGAGAAAGGGTTATAATAAGTACAACCGATTTCTTCATGCCTGTCGTGGATGATCCCTTTGATTTTGGAGGGATCGCTTCCGTGAATGCCATTAGTGATATATATGCTATGGGGGGAACACCTATAATGGCAATATCAATACTTGGATGGCCCCTTGATAAATTACCACCGGAAGTTGCTGGTATGGTAATTGACGGTAGCAGGGAAGCATGTAAAAAAGCCGGTATATCTCTTGCAGGGGGGCATAGTATAGATTCACCGGAACCCATATTTGGATTGGCAGTGACAGGAATCGCCGAAAAAACAAAAATCAAATCAAATAACTCAGCCGAAAATGAATGTGATCTTTTTCTTACCAAACCAATTGGTGTAGGTATAATGACCACTGCCCAGAAACTGGGATTCCTTGAGGAGGAAGACCTGAGGAATATTAAAAATCAAATGCTTACCCTGAATGAATCCGGTGTTGCTTTTGCAAACCTGGAAAGTGTAAAGGCTATGACCGACGTTACGGGTTTTGGACTGGCAGGCCATTTAATAGAATTGTGTGAAGGGAGTGGGTTAGGAGCTGAGATTAATTATAACAGCATTCCGGTCATTAGAAATCTTCAGAAATATTTGGATCGGAAGGCCATACCGGGTGGGATAGATAGAAACTATAAAAGTTATGGAGATAAGCTTAACAGACTCACTGAAAATCAGAAAAATATTTTATGTGATCCCCAGACAAGTGGAGGGCTGTTGGTGGCTGTCCGTCCGGATGGGATTGATGAATTCCTGAGTATATCCCGGGAGAATGGACTTGAACTGACTGCAATTGGCAGGATGATTGAAAAACCTGAAGATGTATGGGTAAGGGTTTTGGGTTAGAGGTTCTGGGATCAAGATTCAAGGTTCTGAGTTCAGAGTTCTGGATTCAAAGTTCTAGATTTAAGGTTGAAGGAATACAGATCAGGATTAGAAATGAAGCATTTTTTTCTTATGGTCTAAGGTATTTATAAGGAGCGAAGCGACGAATGAATACCAATCAACCTGGCGCGAGCGTCTCGCTCGTGACAAAGTATTTGAGTCTTATTAAATGATTTATGATAATTATGATGGTTTATTAATCCATAAGATTTTTCCGTAAATTTCAATTCATGATTTGAGTTGTATAGTTTTTAATTAGATACTTTTTAATCAATTCTTAAATATTATGAAACCTCGAAAAATAGCCATGTTAGGTGCCGGCTTTATCGGTGATTTTTATACAGCCACTTTACACCGACACCGTGGAGCTGATCGTGTGGTATCAGTATACTCCAGAACCAAAGAAACAGCTAAGAAATTGGCAGAACGCTGGTCTTTAGATAAATATTCAGACAACATGGAGGAAGTGTGTAACGATCCAGATGTAGATACGGTTGTTATCGGCCTTCCAAATTATCAACACCTGGAATCTGTGGAAATTGCAGCAAAGGCTGGAAAGGACATCATGATCACCAAACCACTTGGCCGAAATGCAAAGGAAGCTAAAGCGATGCTTGAAGCTGTTGATAAAGCAAGTATTTTTGCTGGATATTTAGAAGACCTTGTATATACGCCCAAGACGTTAAAAGCAGTACAATCTGTGAAAAATGGAGCATTAGGCGATATACTGTGGGTACGATCAAGGGAAACTCATCCGGGTCCGCATAGCGACTGGTTCTGGAACAAGGAATTATCTGGAGGAGGAGCCATAATTGACATGGGTTGCCATTGCATTGAAATTGCCAGGAATTTTATTGGCAAGGATATCAAACCGATTGAAGTTGTGTGCTGGGCAGATACACAGGTAAAACCCATAGAGGCAGAAGATCATGCTATAGGACTGGTAAAATATGCTAATGGTGCAATTGGTCAGTTTGAGGTAAGCTGGAACTTCCGGGGAGGTATGGACCTTAGAGATGAGGTAAGTGGAGTCGAAGGAACGATTTTCCTGGACCATTTTCTTAAGACAGGCATGGAAATGTTCACAGCTGTTGGTGAAGGAAAATATGTAGCTGAAAAAGCAGAATCTGATACCGGATGGTTGCACCCTGTTGGCGATGAAGTCAACGCTTTGGGATATGATCATATGTTTGCAGATATGTTCCAATCCCTTGATGATGGCAAAGAGCCGATGGAAACATTTTATGATGGATATGTAGTCAATGCCATCATTGATGCCTGTTACAAATCAGCTGAATCTAAAAAGTGGGAGCCAATCGAACTTGAGATCTGGCGTGGAAGAGAGGATGTAGAACCTACCGGTCATTTTAAGGAATTTGATTCTGAACATTTATTAATCAAAGAGGAGATCCTTCCGAATGGGGATGTAAAGCTTATATTAAAGGAAAAAGCAACTGGCAAGATTATCCAGAGAGTAAAATAAAATTGAGAGCAGAATAAAAAACCCGGATATCTTCATATCCGGGTTTTTTATTTAATACTATGCAGGTTGCTTTTTATTCTTTTCCCGGAAAATTAATATGAAAAATAAAAGAACGATCGCAGCAATTGCAGCTGGGACCAACCATGTACTGGGCCAGTTTGTTATAGAATCTGTTGTGTAAAAGTCAACTGTTCTGCCGGCAAACCACGTTCCAATAATCATACCCAATCCATATGTGGCAAGGGTAAAAATACCCTGTGCGGAACTTTTAAGATTGTCTGGTGCTTTTTTATCCACATAAATCTGTCCGGCTACAAAAAAGAAGTCATAACAAATGCCATGAAGTATGATCCCGAGATAGATCATCCATACCAGTGTATCCATATTTCCATAAGAGAAGAAAAGATATCGGATCAACCATGCTGCCATACCCATAATGAGTACCTTTTTAACACCATATTTTCGCAAGAAAAATGGAAGGATTAACATAAACAGGATCTCTGCAACCTGACCAAGGCTTATCTTATTTGGAATAAGGGTCATACCAATATCAGAGAGGAATGAAGCCGTAAATACATAGTAGAATGACAACGGGATAAAGATTAAAACAGATGCTATAATTATAATCAGGAAAGATCTTTCTTTCATTAGGCTTAATGCATCTAAACCAAATAATTCTTTCAGACTTGCTTTTGCCTCTTTTTTTGGAGGTGTGTGTGGTAGGGTAAAACAATAAAATCCTAATAATAGTGAAGCAATTGCACCAACGTATAATTGATTAACAGAATTTCCATACCCGAGCCATCCAATTACATTATTTGCTGCAATCCATCCAATTGTACCTAAAACACGAATAGCAGGAAACTGTTTCCCCGGATCTTCCATCTGGTGAAAAGAAATGGAACTCGATAGTGCCATGGTTGGTGTATAGGACAGTGCATATAATAGCATAGCCGGATAGAAAAATGCAAAAGATTTCGCCTGCGCGGCAACTACAAAAAGAATTGCTCCTAAAATATGCATAGATGCAAGAACTTTTTCAGTGGAGAAATACTTATCTGCAACCAGACCCACAAAAAACGGGGATATCAATGCAGATATGGCAAAAGTCCCATAGCATAAGCCAATCTGTGTCCCGGTAAATCCTAAACTTTCACCCAGGTAGATATTGAGTGTGACATACCATGTCCCCCAGATAAAATACTGAATGAACATCATGGTGGATAGTTGGAATCTTAATTTGGTTTCCATATTCTTAAAATTGAGTTAGTTCGGAGATATCATCAAAATCAAATTCGATTTTAATTTTTAAAAAATCTACGTAAAAATGTAGATTTTTCAGATTTATGCAATAGCATTTTTTTCTATTTAGTTCCTCTTTTCTAATCAGTAATTCTTAAATCCAACCATTGATGAAGTGGGAAATCTCACTCCTTTTTGTAATATTTAAGATGAATCAAACTAAAATATTATGAAATCTTCAACTATAACCAGCAGGCGTAATTTTATGAAAGGTCTCGCAATTGGAGGGGCCGGCCTGACATTACCCCATATCTCAACTGGATCCATTGGTAGGGACGTTGAAATGAACATAAGTGAGAAACTTCCCCGATTGCCTCTAAAAATAGCACTTACCTCCGGTCTGGGACCTGATTTTCTAAAATCCCTGGGATCAATATCAAATCAGATATCCATAATTGAACCTGATAATGAAAATGCAAGGATGTCAGCTGCAAAAGATTCAGATGTATGGCTTGGTTATATCCGAAAAGAAGAATTTTCGGCGGCAAAAAATCTCAAATGGATCCACAGTACCTCTGCCGGTGTTGAAGGATACCTGTTTCCGGAATTGATAAACAGTGATGTTCAATTGACTAATGCAAAAGGCTGTTATGGTCCAGCCATAGGTGAACATACGATTGGATTATTATTGGCTCTTACGAGAAATATTGCCTCAAAAGCTCAATCAATGAAAAATAATGACTGGAGTGGGGGAGGCAATGACAATATGGTAGAAATGAAAAATTGGACCGTGGGTATTATTGGATTTGGTGGAATAGGAAAACAGGTAGCTCGAAGAGCCCGGGGAATGGATATGCGGATTGTAGCAATGGATATTGTACCCATGTACAAGGAACAAATCGGGGATATTTGCGATGAAATATATCTGTTTCATGATAATGGCCTGGATAAACTTCTGAAACAATCTGATGTTATCGTCAGTGCAGCACCACACACACAAGATACAGAAGGGATGTTTGGTGAAGAACAGTTCAACCAGATGCGGAAAGGCAGTTATTTTATAAATGTCTCCAGGGGTAAACTCGTAAAAACAGATGAATTGATGAATGCCCTTACATCCGGGCACCTGGCAGGAGCAGGATTGGATGTAACAGATCCGGAGCCTTTACCTTCGGACCATAGATTATGGAGTATACCGAATGTTATAATAACCCCTCATATTTCCGGGCGTTCACAACATTCCTACAACAGGGTGCAGGAAGTATTTGTTGATAATGTAAAGAGATTTGTTAATGGATTTCCATTATTAAACCTGGTTGATAAAATTGCCGGATTTTAATTTAATTATCAGATCACACTGAATTCTTTTTGTTATCTTAAGAAAAAATAGATATTATGGAAGCTCCCGAATCAATCCAATCACATTCTTATGAGCCTGCTATGTTCAATCCCAATGCCGGGGACAGTTACGGACATGGATGGGAAACGATGAAATCTTATATTCTGGAACTGTTACTTATCCTGATTGTATATGGGATAATAAGTATCCCATCAATGATAACAAGTTTTATCGCTGATGAGGATTTAATTTCTACCGGAACCATTATAATGTTTCTTGTGGGCCTTTTGTATTCTCTGTTTATACTTGGTCCTCTTAGCTTTACAGTGTCCTATGCATTTCTAAAAGCTGTTAGAAAAGAGAAGACGGAGGTTAAAGATCTATTCGACTTTTCCGGGCAGTTCGGTAATGCCTTATTAGCCAATATCCTTGTAGGATTTATTGTCGGATTGGGTGTGGTGTTTTTTATCATACCCGGAATTGTGTTTGCCTGTAAACTGGCTTTTGTCCCTTACCTGGTAATGGATAAAAAATTGGATTCCCTGGATGCAATCAAAGAAAGCTGGCAAATGACCAATGGTCATGGCTGGACCATATTTGCCATGGCTTTGTTGGCCATACCAATAGGATTCGTGGGATTATTATTGATTGGGGTTGGAATTGTATTTGCCTATATGTGGATCGGACTGGCTTTTGCAGCACTGTATTATGCTGTTGACACGAATTACAGAACAGATGCAAATGTTGAATAATAGAGAAAACTGTCTCATAAGCAACTAGAATCTAGAAAATCTTATGAGACAGCCTTCAATGTAAAACATCAGGTATCTTTTACAGTTTTTTGAGTTTTACGCTCCTGAACCAAACGCCAAAACCATGTTCCTGTAATGCAATGGATCCTTTTTTGTACTTGCCATATCCCGGATAATCTTTCCACTTCACGCTGTCTTTCCTTGCATACCACTCATCGCTCCAGGCTTCGAACTCTACAACTTTTGCTCCATTTAACCAGTGCTCTACGTGTCCATCATTAAAAACTACTTTTGATTCATTCCATTCCCCGGCTGGTTTCGTGGGTTTATCTGCAGGTGCGGCTATCATATCATAGTCAGAAGCAACCATTTGAGCGACGGTGATGGGATCTCCTGCCCATCCGCCATCATCCAACAACTGGTATTCTGGTCCGGTTTCATAAGCATGCTTGTATGCAGGGTCTTCTACTACATGATAGAGAATACCACTGTTTCCACCTTCAGCAATTTTCCATTCAACTGAAAGTTCGAAATTATCGAATTGTTCCCTAGTAATTAAGGAAGATCCTTCAGCTCCACCGGCACCATCACAGACGATCATTCCGTCCATTACTTTCCAGAGTTCACCCAATTCGTCCTTATTGTATTCCTTCCATCCTTCAAGGGTACTCCCATCAAAAAGATCAATCCATTCAACGACTTCAGCTGCAGATTCTTCTTCCTGCGCTGCTTTTTCCTGTTTCTGACCACAACTGGCAAAGAGAAACAAGCTGATTATCAGATAAGCAAATGTTTTTTTCATGATTATTACAATTTGGTCTAAAAATTATACTTAATAAAAAATTTCAATTCAATCCGACTTTAAATATGGCTTTTTGTTTTCAGTTTTTCAATTTAAATAACAACATTGGGTCAACAGGATACCTGCCTGATTTTTTCCCATAGATTGCCATTCCACCGGGAAGACTTTTATCAACTTCTAACCGGATGTGAATCGCATTTCCATTAAAAGCTTTTTCAATTGCGGAATATGGAATTATTATATCTGTTAGATATCCATAAGTGCCTGCTTCGTCGAGTGTGCCGTTTCGTTCCTGGCTGTGCCATGACAAAATACCGCGATGATCAGCTGGATCGTCCTGCAGGAAATATTCACCAGCTTGTACATCATTAATAAATACCCTTACGTTTGATGGAAATTTATAGGTATCAGTCATAGGATATGAATTTGAGTTTTTTGATGGATCATGAAGGCCTCCTCCTCGCATATAATCAGCAGGACCCTGAGCTAAATCCTCTCTATCTTTACCCATGAGTTTTTTTGATGAGATTTCCATCCTCAACTTGCCAGATTCTATGTTCCCGGCATCAAGTCCTTCAGGAAGTTCTAATGTGTAAGTGTAATGGCCAAACCCTGCCCCATTCACCTTATTTCCCTGTTGCGCACTCCATTTCTTCTCCGACCACTCTGCATCTGAATAGGTTGCAGGAGCCCATGACGTACTCCAGTATCTGCTTCCATTTAATTCACAGATAGACTGTTTTGGGGTTTTATCATTGTCAAATACGAATGCCACAAAGTTCCTGTGAAGTACAGTCCCGGTTTGATTTTTCAAAATAAAGCAGAAAATACCCAATCCGTTAAATGACGGAATTACCACCTCTAATTCTCCTATTTCTTCATTTTGCCATGGATTCAGATTGAATTCATTAATTAAAATATCATTTTCGAATTCATTGCCGAATGCATCCCACCCATAAAGCTTTGATTCGACAATGTATTTCCCTTCTTCAAAATGCTCCGTCATAATTGACAACCATAGAGGAACCGTGATTTTACTTCCTGGTTCTACATCTGTGCATTGTTCAGTTCCCGGAGAAAGATATACAGGACTGTGCAAATCATTTAATGTCATTCCCGGAACAATTTCTCCCAGACCTGTAAATTTCTCACTTCGGTCGTATTTATAGTATCCGTTCCATTCATTGATCACATCATGATGTTCTGTATAAAGCCATCCAGCGATTTTTGGTTTCTTGCGGAATTCATTGATCATAATGTGATAATCCCAGCTCCAGTCCACATCACCCGTGCTTCCTTTATATCCCCAAACATTTCCGCATTCACTATTTATCAGGGGTTGATTACCCTGCCTATATCCTTCCACATAATTATAACCAGATCCGGGATATGATTTATCCGTCATGTTGGTAAGAAACTCATTCCATTGGTATCCTGGTAAATATGCATGCCAGGTATTCATGTCTGTTACCACATGATCGTAATTGCATGGTGAATTATCCTCAACAAGTCGTGTTGGATCAAGCTCTTGCGCCAGTTCATATATTTCAATTACCCATTTTTGCGTTTCCGGTAAATATTTTCTCCCGTCATCTGTCCGGGAAAATAATCCCCAGGTTTCATTAAAAATTACCCACGAAAAAATTGATGGATGATTATAATCCCGTTTGATCATTTGACGAAGAGCATATTCAGTCTCTGTGCGCATATTCTCATCGGGCTGGCCCCAGCTATTCGGCACATCGGCCATTATTAGCACCCCCAGCTTGTCTGCCCAGTATAATTTTCTTGGAACAGTAATTTTTACATGAACACGCTGCCCATTCAAACCTATCTTTTTAGAACGGATTATCTCATCACGAACAAACGCATCAGATGGAAATGTGTAGAATCCTTCCGGATGAAATGCCTGGTCAAGCGCCAGTTGAAGATAAACCGGTTTGTCATTAAGTGAAACATATGCATGATCTGTTCCGGGAAGGTTAATTACACCCACTTTTCGCATACCGAAGTAAGATTGTACCAAATCCCTGATTCCATTTTTATCCTTAAGACTGGCTTCCACATTATACAAATACGGATCATCCAGATTCCACAGGTGTGGATTTGGAATGGATATATCAAACCGGAAATCTTTCTCTCCATGTCTTAATTCGAATTTTTCAGCCACATTTTCTTTTTCTTTTCCTGAAATGGTGACCTCTACCGTTGAACCTGATGTCAGATTTGTGTTGATTTCTCCGGAAACAGAGACTTTATTATTATCTATATCAGGGGTAAAATGAATGTGATCGAAATGGATCTCATTTCTTGCTTCAAGATAGAGCGTTTGCCAGATCCCTTTCGCCTCCCCATAACCCTGTTTTCCATAGAGTTTAAACTCATGTGGTGCATCGTCGACCCTTAATACGAGTCGCTGTTCTTTACCATATTTAATATATTCAGTTAAATCGAACTCAAATGGCGTATATCCTCCCTTATGCGTACCAATTTGTTTCCCATCCAGCCAGCAATCCGTTTGCCAGTCACAGGCACCTATTACCAGGATAATCCTTTTTCCCTGCCATTCCAGCGGGAAAGTTATACTACGGTCATACCATCCGATCTCCGCTTCATTTTCAACACCCGAGAGTGGAGACCCCCATGAAAATGGAACCAGGATCTGTTTAGTGAATTTGCTTTTCCCTTTGTACCAGCCTTTACTAATACCAACATCATCTATATCAAATTCAAAATCCCAATCACCATTCAGGTTGATCCATTCGCTCCGCATGAAATCGGGTCTGGGATGTTCGGGAAGAGGGATTTGTGTTTGCGAATGTACCTGGAATCGGATGCTTAAAAATATCATAACAATCCAGACACAACGAGAAAATATATTCATCTCAATACAGGAATTAATGTATAGTATTATCAAAAATGTTAGAAAAGACTATGTGCCTAACCACAGAAAGCTCAAAGATATTACACAAAGCGCACAAAGTTATTTAAAAGTTGTGTAGAATAGGACTGAATAACAGGCAGGCGAGTTCACCTCTGCTCTTTAAATGTAACTAATATTGCATTATTTAAAGTGATGCTAATCTAAAGGATCAGGCAGGGACAACTCAAAGAACTCATTATCAGCAGTTTACTCTTTGCGTTCTTGGCGGATATCTCTGCGTACTTTGCGTGAAATGGCCTTATGAGACAGCCTTATGAATGTACGTTTTGTCATTTTGAGTGAAGCGTAGAATATACCATATTGATTTACTTTTACTTCCCCCTCAGAAAAACCCAATACATGGGAGGGGATGTTGAGACAATGTATAGTAACGAAAGATGATGCCCAATCTTTCAAATAAACACATAAACCAATAAACATTATTAATTTTAATACCGCGGGAAGGGCATATCCATAGGATGATACATTAGATATTGAATGGATTTAATTTATAAATAGACAGATAATGCAACCACAGATCTATCTGAACCATATCGGATTTTTATGTAATGCAAAAAAAACATTCGTTGTTGATGATTGTTCAGCAACTCGTTTTGAAGTTCAGGATATGGGTATTGTTGAAACTGAGGCCCTGGGGGACTTCGAAAACTGGAAAATCGTTTTTGAAGGACAGCTGGAAAAATCAAAAACTGAAATGGGTAACTATTTAACCGGTGATTTTACCAGGTTAAATATACCCGGGATTTACAGGGTTTTATTTCCGGAAGTAGATACACGTTCGTTTCAATTTATCATATCTGATGGAGCTTTCACCTTATTGCCTCGCATGTTCCTTGATTTCGTTCATAATTGGAGATCCGGTGATTTCGAAAATGAATTCCGGGGACCATCACACCTTGATGACGGAATCAGGTCAGATACTGGTGAACAATTGGATGTAAGCGGTGGGTGGTATGATGCAGGCGATTTAAGGAAGTGGATGACAACAGCAAATATGCCAGCCCTGGGTTTTTTGAATTATTATGAAAAAATATATCCCGATTGGAATCATTTTTCTCATGAAAGTATAGCAGACAATGATTTGATCACTGAAACCACATGGGGGATAACGTTTATTCTGAAAATGCAGGAAAAAAACACCGGTATGTTCTTCGAGGAAATCGGGGGAGGTGGATATGGTCGTCAATTGGAAGGCATGACCTGGTGGTATGAAAATCATTCAGGATGTATGGCTGATAATTCTGAAAACAGGTTTACTGATAACATCCCAAATTCCGGGGATGAACGAAAAATCCGCGTAGATTATAATCCAATCGTTCAATACACCAGTATCTACATACTGCTACGGGCAGCTAGACAATTACAAAAATATGATCCCGATCTGGCAGAACAATGTATTGCAGGAGCAAAAGCGGGCTGGGAATTTACCTGCCAGAAAGCAGTAAGTGATCAGATGCATACATGGACGGCCACTATTTCCTGGCGTGCACTTGCATCAATTGAAATGAATAGGCATGATTTAATTGAAAAGGATGATGTGGACATTATCATTACTGATCTTTTATCTCTTCAGGATAAAGACTCCGGATTCTGGTACATGGATCAGGATAAAAAAGATCCGTATCGTGGAATTTTACATTCAGCACAACCGTTAATAGCATTGGCTGAGTATATGAGATACTATCACGATTCATCAATGTATGAATCACTCATTCACTCATTGAATCTTTGCTGGGATAAGTATATTACGAAAATGATCTCAACGAATCCATTTGGCTTCATGCCATATGGGACATGGTATTCTGCAGCAACGGAAGAAGATCACTTCCGGCAATTGAATGATCGTTTTGTATTCCGCTTTTTTATGCCAGACTGCTCTCCCCAACGCATCAATCATGGTCTTGGCGGACATTGGTCGAGTTGGGCGCATGCTATGGTATTAATCGGCAAATTGCTGAATGACCAGAAATGGCTTGATGCTGCCTGGGATCAATTGTACTGGTTATGGGGAGGTAATATTAAAAACAGTTGCTTTGTCACAGGCATCGGATATAATAATCCCATGCCGCACAGCCGATTCCTGGGAACATATCCCGGTGGTTTTTCTGTGGGTTTCAGAGGCAATGCAAGAGATGAGGCCGTACTGGACCTGGATAGAAGAGCGGAATGGAGTACAACGGAATACTGGAACATTCCATTGGCCAATTCGATGATGGCCCTGGCAGAGTTGTTGCCGGGAGATGTAAACAATGTAAGAAAAATCGGGAAAGCTTGAATTACTTATTCTGCGATTAGGATACAATAATATTTACAGCTCTTTTCAGCGCCACAACATCTTCAACCTGGATAATTTCAATTGACTGCCTATTGTCAATCAATTCTCCACCCAATTTCTCCGACCACCCACCAAACCTCGTCACTGCAATGATCGGCTTCTCATAGATCCAGCCAAAGCCCATTTCTGTTAAAGTTCCGGCCCCTCCGCCGATAGCAATTACAAAATCAGCTGCCATAGTTGTGAGTGCGTTTCTGGCATGGCCCATACCGGTGGGAATGCTGATTGTACACCATTTATTTGCATCATCGAGGGCACTGGATGGTAATATGCCTACCGTAATTCCACCTGCTTCAAAGGCCCCTTTGCTGACCGCTTCCATAACACCACCCCGGCCTCCCGAAATAACTGTAATATCCATTTCGGCCAGGAGCTTGCCAACCTGGTACGCAAAATCGTATTTTTCTTTGTCAGCGGTTGAATCTCCAATTACTGCAGCCTGGATCTTGCGGTTTTTCATTGTTTTATATATAGATGCCATCTCTAAAATACATTAAATCATATAGAGATGGCATCCCTGGAATCTGCTATTCAAAATTGAGTAAAAACTATAACTATAACGAGTACTCCTTGAGAATTATGCATTTTAGCGGTATGACCACCAGGATCAGTATGAAAAATTATTAGAGGAATAGAGAGAAGCCATCTCTGAGCTGTATTATCGTCCAGAGAGATGGCATCTCTGTTGGATCATATTTGCTTCCACTTGATGGTGCAGCCAACCGCTTTTGTTCTGGGATCTTTAATTTTTCCTCCTGTGATAATAGAGTCGATTGCTTCTTCCACATATTTGCGGGAAGCTTTACTGGCATCTTTTGCATTATTGTCAATAGCCCCGATATATGCAACCTGGTATTTCCCATTTTCCTTATTCAGCATATACACATGAGGTGTATTCGTTGCACCATATGATTTGGTTATATCCTGGGTTTCATCCACCAGGTATGGGAATGTAAAATTCTTGTCTTTTGCCCGTTTTTTCATCTCATCAAATGATTCCATAGAATTTCTGGCCGGATCATTTGGATTGATAGCAATAACCGGATATCCCTTTGAATCATATTTGTTATGCAATGCAATGATCCTGTCTTCATACATAACTGCATATGGGCAGGTATTGCAGGTGAAAGCAATTATAAATCCTTTTGCATTGCTATAATCCGCCATGGATACCATTTTACCATCCACATTTTTCAGATTGAAATCTGTTGCGAAATCCCCGACATCATAACCTGATTTCCCGGTTTCATTCCCGAAAGATGAAAGCAGAAATCCGATAAGAAGAACAAATAAAGTTTTCATAGTTGTATTGTTTTGGTTTATATTATAACGATGTTCTGAATTCATTTACGATTTTTTCCAATTCTCCCTCTTTGAACTCTTTTTCATAGAATTTACGCTTTCCAGATTGTCCATGAATAATCAGGGTTGCCGGAATTGCCCCGGACCAGCTCTTATCAACTTTGTCGATCCATGAATTATAATCAATATTGTCAATCAGGAAAACTTCAGATTTAATATTCTTTTTCCGGATAAACTTTTTCACTTTGGATTCAAGATTTTCGACGAAATCCACACTTATAAATTGAACGGTTACTTCCGGATAATCTGAACTTTGATTCAGGGCCTCGAAATATGGCATTTCCATGACACAGGGTTTACACCAGGTAGCCCAGAAATTAATAACGCTAATTCCTTCCTCCTTGCTATGTATCATACGCTCCAGGTCTGTAACCTTTATTACCTTCGCTTCCTGAGCGAGGGAAGCGAAAAAGAATATTGGTACAAACAGAATGGTCAGTAAACCTTTTTTCATGATTTCTTTTACTACCAAACTCAAATTTAGGGGTTGTTGTTTAAAAATCTATGTCAGGTGGAATACTTCCATGGTTATTTAGGTATGCGAGGAAGTTGACATTTCACATTCTCAATATACTCTGGTAACTCTGTGAGCACTTCGTGAAACGCTATCCAATAAAATATTTGATAATTGGGGAAAAATTCTTCGATTTCTAATAACCAACGATATAGGTGAGTTGAAGGCCAAATCCAACAATTATCACATCCTGGGTGCCCTGTATAAGGGTCCATTGAGGGTAAACATATGTAACAAAATCGAATTCAGGATTTCCTAAAATAACATCGGTATAAAGTGAAACGGCCACCCGCTCAGAAGGATTATATTGAAGATTTGCTCCTCCGATAAGGCAAAATGAGGTACCAGAGAACTGTTCCAGGGTTATTTCGTCTTCGCCGCCATCCCACCTGGCATAGGCATAGATCT
Organism: Bacteroidota bacterium; assembly: GCA_042584165.1. Lineage (GTDB taxonomy): Bacteria > Bacteroidota > Bacteroidia > Cytophagales > Cyclobacteriaceae > JBHOSY01. The sequence goes on from JBHOSY010000067.1 coordinate 20,964, forward strand.
CCGGTCGGATGATCCAGAAAAGGCCAGCTTCTCCCCTAATGATAAAACTAATGCTTTCCGAAAATCTTTTATGAAGTTTTATTCCGCCAGTAAAGTTTATACTGGTATATCGTGTCGCATTAATTGTAGCATCGGTAACCTCCGGATTATTGCTGAAAATAGTTCTTTTTCTCTCATCTTCATCGTATCCATTTAAATTCAATCCTAAAGAACCACCAAAT
>JBHOSY010000068.1:0-21071 GCA_042584165.1 Bacteroidota bacterium
ATATTTCCTATTAAACAGATACCTGGGAATAAGAAAATAATTAAAGGTATAGGTTGTTGCTGCTGTAACAAGCGTAAAAAGCACCATGACAAGAAATGTATGTCTCAGGTATCCTTCCAGGTGCCCGAAAAAGAAAGTATAGAATATTACCACTGCAATCCAGAACAGTATATGTGTTGCAATGCGCAGGTAATAATTCCCTAATGAAATACTCTCAATCTTCATCTTATTCCAATCATAAATAAAATTACGGTAATTCAAATGAAAAGCTGCGTTTCAAAAGATAATTAAGCCGAACTGCAATTATAAGTTGACAAACTGCATTACTGGACCAATAAACAACATTTTAAGCCGTACCAATGCTATGTGTTAGTTTAAATAAGTTATTTGTCTATAATCAAAATCTCAGTTAAAATCGCTGCGTACATTTAAGTGTAAAGAAAAAATGTTGAACTTTAAGATTATATATTATGGCACCTGACGAATTTAATATGACCTTTTTACAAATGCTGGGAGAGTATAAATGGTCCCTTCTTCCTCTGGCATTATTGATCATAGTCCTTGCCATTTATGATGCGTTTTTAATCGCGAATCATTCAAATCAAAATCGGATCAAAAATGGACTAACTGCTTTGCTTGTAACAGGCAGTATATGTGCAGCCCTTGGAATATTTGCCCAGATCCATGGGATATGGGAAGCCCTGGAAGCAATCATGGAAGCCGCAGATATCAGTCCTCAGATAGTAATGTACGGATTGAAAGTGTCATTTGCTTCTACACTTTTCGGATTGGGAAGCTTGGTGGTATCAGGTTTGTTCTGGTTGATCTTATCGGCATGGAATGCAGGTACTTCGAACACTGCCAAAATAAATGACTGAATACCAATCGGCACAACCGCATTCTTTTTTAATATCCATATTTAAGAATAATGTTTAAACATTTTCTCAATCTGTTTTTTCGCCAGATGATGATCTACAAAGGATTCTTTCTCATCAATATTGGCGGATTGGTTCTGGGTATTACATCCTTTCTGCTTATTTCAGTCTGGGTATTGGATGAGTTGAGCTATGACAGGTTTTATAAAAATGCCTCATGTCTATATCGCGTTGAACAGCATGTAAAAGATTCCTATGGTGAAGCACACCTTGCTTTGACACCCACTCCTCTGGCTCAAATATTAAAAGATAGATTCCCGGATATTGTTGAATCATGTCGAATTAACTATATGCCTGATCTTCTTTTTTCCAACGAGAATATAGAATTTATGGAAAACAGAATTATGGCTGCAACAATTCCCATATAAAACAGATGTTGGAATAGGAATATTTATTTCAGCTTGTTGTATATCTCTTATCATTACTTTAGCTACCATCATTTTCCAGGCATTTCCTGCAGCCAGGTCAAATCCAGTGAATACACTTCGCTATGAATGAATATACATGATATAATTATGGAGAATCATTTATAGTTTCACCTTCGCCAGTTTACAAATCTCCAGGACACTCCAAAGTTCACAAAACTGGTCGTTACAAATTCTCCCTTTCCCCATCCAAAAGCCGCATCAACTAATAGATCTGATGTCAACAGATATCCAAGTCCTGTGTCAAACTTGTAGACAAAACTACCCGTATTAAATGCACCATAGTGCTCGACAATAATTCCAAGTTTATCCGTCAAACTATGACTGAAATTCAGTACATAAGGCCAGGTATGATAATCACCTAAACCATTCCAACTGGTACCAAAATTCACAGTAATGGCTGAATTAGCCGAAATTGATTGCTGGGCGATCACCATAAGCGTTCCGAATCCATTATCTCCTTTAAAATCTTCACTTGCAAAGGCTTTGATTCCCAAATCAAGTAGAACACCGACAGCAGGGCCATTACTTTCTCCATCCAGAATATTGGCTCTTGCCCCAATCATGGTATATTCAATACCGGAAATATCTGCAGAATAACTTGAATACGCTGTATTAAGCCTTAACTCGATCTTCTCCGAAATCCCAAAACGAATTGTAGCAGGCCAGATAAAACCACTGGCTTTTGCTGCGGTTTCGGTAATTTTTACAGAATTCCACTCCGGACCTGTTTGGACCTGTAATACACTTTTTCCAACACCAAATGCTCCATTAGCCTGCCCGGGACGGTCTGTGCTGATTGTTTCACTGAATTGCCCGAGGGTTTCCGATTCAGGAAGTAGTAAAAAGAAGGCCGTGATTATACTTACAGAATATAAAAAAATTGAATGGTTCATCAGTTTATGTGATTTATTTCAATAAGGTATTAATTTCATCGGGGTAATTCAATGATTTAGTCTAAAACGCGCAAAAATGTATACTGCCCGGTTCATTATCCCCATTTAGATACTTCATTCATTACACATTCCCGATAAGCTGTGATCGTTATTTTGAATTTGAATCTATTATTTAACAATCATATCTGCAAGGGTATTTGCAGCATAATCAACTTCTTCAGGTGTGTTAAATTTACTCAGTGAAAACCTGATAGAAGTGCCTTCATCATCAGGCTGTATCGCATTCAAAACATGACTGCCTACCAGGGCCCCACTCCCACAAGCACTTCCACCTGAGGCTGAGATACCTTTAAGATCGAGCTGAAAAAGCAGCATATCAGATTTATGATGACCCGGTAGACGCATGTTGATAATGTTAAACAGGCTTTTATTCAAATCCCCGGACAGTCCGTTGAAAGTAACTCCCGGGATTTGTTCTTTCAATCTGTTAATTAACCTATCCTTCAATGCTGAAATGTATTCCTGTTTTGTTTCAAGATCTTCATTGGCTGTCTCAAGGGCTTTGGCCAAACCTACGATTCCGGCAACATTTTCAGTACCCGGTCTCATTTCCCGCTCCTGTCCGCCACCATGAAAATACGGACCAATCTTTAATTCCTTATTTAAATACAATAATCCAATTCCTTTGGGACCATGAAATTTATGAGCAGATCCAGATATAGAATGAATATCCAGCCTATGCAGACAAATCTTGTATTTCCCCATAGTCTGAACCGTATCAGATTGAAAGTATGCATTATACTCCCTACACAATTCGCCTATCCTTTTAATGCTTACCAGGTTACCTATTTCATTATTCCCATGCATCAGGGATACTAATGTACTTTTATTGTCTTTCAGTATGGACTCGAGCTGATCGCCCTCGTATTGGCCGGTACTGTCCAAATCAAGAAAAAATATTTGAGTACCTCGTGTTTTTTGAAGATGATCCAGTGAATGAGTGACTGCATGATGCTCAATCTTAGTAGAGATGATTGTTTTAATCCTATAAGAATCTACCATTCCACAAAGGGCAATATTATCCGCTTCTGTGCCGCCAGAAGTAAAATATATTTCTGATGGGTTGGCTTCCAGAAGTTCAGCGATACTTTTTCGTGATTCCTCAATTGCAGACTTTACTTCCCGACCGTAAGAATGGGTGGAAGAAGGATTCCCGAAATGATCCGATATATAAGGTAACATTGCCTCAACGACTTCAGGATCCGGCTTTGTGGTTGCCGCATTATCAAGATAAACGTTCATTTCAAATTCTTTCAGAAACAATTTCCTTTATATCCGAAATCAGTTTGTTGGCCAGTAATTCAGATTTGGATCGCATATCCGCCTCAGCATAGATCCGGATAATAGGTTCGGTATTTGATTTCCTCAGATGTACCCATTCCTCATCAAATTCTATTTTCACACCATCTTCCGTATTAATGGGTTGCTTTGCATACTTTTTAGCGATCTCTTCAAGTACAATATCAACATCAATTTCAGGTGTGAGTTCTATTTTGTTCTTGGAAATATGGTAGTCCGTATAGGTTGATCGCAGATGGGATACCGGCTTCCCATATTCTGCAAGATAGCTCAGAAATAAGGCAATTCCAACCAGTGCATCTCTTCCATAGTGTAATTCAGGGTATATAACACCTCCATTTCCTTCTCCCCCAATCACAGCACCGACTTCTTTCATTTTGGTAACAACATTCACCTCACCTACCGCTGATGCAAAGTATTCCGTACCATGCTTCAGGGTAATATCCTTTAATGCCCTGCTGGATGACAAATTGGAAACTGTATTCCCCCTCTTATTTGATAAAACGTAATCTGCAACGGCAACCAAAGTATACTCTTCACCAAATGGAGTTCCATCCTCCGAAATCAGAGCTAACCGATCTACGTCCGGATCCACAACAATTCCCAGATCGTAACTCCCATTTTCAATCTCGCTGCAAATGTTCACCAGGTTTTCAGGAAGTGGTTCCGGATTGTGGGGGAATTGTCCATTGGGTTCAGTATATAACTCCTTAATGTTATTCACCCCCAGTGCTTTAAGTAATTTTGGTATTGCAATTCCCCCGGATGAGTTTACACAATCTATGACAACATTAAAGTCCTTGTCCCTGATAGCATCAATATTCACTAATTCGAGATCTAATATCTCTTCAATATGCCGGTCAATCAATTCAGGTTTGTAATCATAACCTCCAATTCTACTTACTGTGGCAAATTCCGTATTTTCTTCTTCTGCGATTTTCAATACTTCATTACCTTCTTCAGCTGATATAAACTCTCCCTTGAAATTGAGAAGCTTCAAAGCATTCCAGTTAACTGGATTATGACTTGCTGTGATTATGATCCCCCCCCCGGCCTGCTCCCAGTTTACAGCCATCTCAACAGTAGGAGTAGTTGTAATGCCAAGATCAACAACTTGCATTCCAAGGCACTGAAGTGTTGATGCTACAATACTCGATATCATCGGTCCTGAAGGTCGCGCATCACGACCAATAATAATTTTTTTGTTCCCTGTGGTTTCCATAATCAATGTCCCAAATGCACTGGCGAATTTTGCAGCATCAAGTGGCGTAAGTGATTCTCCGGGAAAACCACCAATGGTTCCCCGTATGCCGGAAATAGATTTGATTAGGGTCAAAGTATTATGGGTTTTGGGGTTTTAATTATGAATGCTGATTGTCTGAAAAATTCAGTTACTGATTTTCAAACTACGAATAAAACTTGTAAGGGTTCCTTTATTCTGGCAACTTTCTCCAGGATCAACTTTTTTTCCGCACATTCCACAGGATTCGCCTTCTTTATTAAGATATGGACTCTGTGAAGCACATGTCCCTCTGAATTTTCCATCTTTCACAAAAATCAGTCTCACGGACATGAACAGGAAAAAAATTCCGATAAATATTATTGCTATTACGACAGTTGCCATATGATCTATTAATTTTGCGTAAAGTTACTGCTAATTGGCATAACGGATAATTAAAATCCAAAGTTTTTCGAATATTATACAACAAAGATATATGTAGTCTATATATGTGGAATAAACACATTTTAATATGCCTGATATAAACAAAATACCCGATCCCGAACGGGAAGAAAAGATCAAAGCATTCGACAGGTTACTGACAATTATGGATGAATTAAGAGCGAACTGTCCATGGGATATGAAACAGACCATGGAAAGCCTCCGTCATCTTACGATAGAAGAAATGTATGAACTGTCAGATTCAATTATTGAAAATGATACGGATGAGATCAAAAAGGAATTGGGAGACATAATGCTACATATGGTATTTTATGCGAAGATCGCATCTGAAAATAATCATTTTAATGTAGCTGATGTATTGAATGGCATATGTGAAAAATTGGTTAATCGTCACCCGCATATTTATGGGGAAGTGAATGTAATTGATGCAGAGGAGGTTAAACAGAACTGGGAAAAGATCAAGCTGAATGAAAAAGGTAACAGCTCAGTACTTGGCGGTGTACCGAATGCGCTGCCAGCTCTAGTTAAGGCCATGCGTATTCAGGATAAAGCATGCGGAGTGGGTTTTGACTGGGAGAAAAAAGAACAGGTTTGGGACAAGGTAAGGGAGGAAATGGAAGAGTTTCAGAAGGAATATGATATTAAAGAAAATAGGGCAATCGATACCCAGAAAGCACAATCAGAATTTGGAGACCTTTTATTCTCTCTGGTCAATTATGCAAGATTCGTAGATATCAATCCGGAGGAAGCCTTGGAACGTACCAACAAAAAGTTTATTAAGAGATTTCAATATCTTGAATCTGAATCAGCCAGGGATGGGAAGAAAATGTCGGATATGACGTTGGCAGAGATGGATGAATATTGGGAACGGGCGAAAGAATCGAAATGATTTGTGAATAGCGGTTTTTTATGAAACCATTGAAGCTATTAAATTTGTTACTATGTTAAGCAACAATCACTAAGGAATGGGACAATATAAAATTTACCATAATCCCCGATGTAGAAAAAGTCGAGAAGGACTGCAGATATTGATAGATAACGGGATCGAACCAGAGATTATTGAATATCTTGATACTCCACCCACAGTATCTGAACTGGATAAAGTATTAAAGATGCTCGGAAAAGAACCTGAGGAAATTATTCGCAAAAATGAAGACATATTTAAAGTGAAATTCAAGGGTAAAACACTAAAAAGAGATGAGTGGATACAGGCTATGGTTGAGAATCCAAAACTCATTGAACGTCCCATTGTTATTAGGGATTCCAATGCTGTATTAGGGCGACCACCTGAAAACATAAAGGATCTGTTGTAAAATCAATTTTGACTGTATCAATCCAATTGCAATCAAATCAGATAAATTTTTAAGATATCAGAGACATATTTTCGCATATTTCTAATATCCGATAACAATTTTTCCCAATTTTACGAGCTAATTGAAAATTCATGAAAGCATTAAAATTTGGCGGCACTTCAGTAGGTAATCCTGAAAGCATCAGGCAGGTTACTGATATTATAAGCAGTTATATCCACAACAATGAAAAAATCCTGGTAGTCACATCAGCTATGAAAGGGATCACCAATGATTTGATCGCTGTTGGCAAAATGGCCGCTAATGACAATGAAACATATATGGATCTGACAAATCAGATCATAGATAAGCACATCAGTGCGATCCATGAATTGATCGATATCAAGCAGCAGAGTAAGATCATCGCCCAGGTGAAGGTACTGACCAATAATATGGAAGATGTACTCCATGGGGTTTTCCTGTTGAAAGAATTATCCAATCGCACCAAGGATCTGGTGCTAAGCTTTGGTGAACGACTATCCAGCATCATACTGGCAGAATATATTAAACAATATGGCATTGAAAGTGAATGGCTTGATGCCAGGCAATTGATCAAGACCAATGATGCATTTGGCAATGCCAAAGTACTCTATGACCTAACAAACAATAATATCCGAGGTTATTTCAAACAGCATAATAAACTCCAGATTATTACTGGATTTATTGGCTCAACATTGAAAGGTGAAACAACTACCCTCGGACGTGGTGGATCTGATTTTACAGCCGCATTATTTGGAGCGGCATTAGGTGTGGATGAAATCGAAATATGGACCGATGTAAATGGTGTGATGACAACAGATCCCCGTAAAGTATCGGATGCTTTTCCTCAGACATCTCTTTCCTATGTTGAAGCAATGGAAATGTCGCATTTTGGTGCAAAAGTGATTTATCCACCTACGCTGCAACCGGCATTCACTAAAGGGATTCCCCTTCGAATTAAAAATACTTTCAATCCGTCATTTGAGGGAACCGTAATCAGTGAAAAGACTGAAAATGTTGACTACCTGATCAAAGGTATATCATCGATAGAACATGTGTCTATTATTAACCTGACAGGTAGCGGGATGGTTGGTGTTCCAGGCGTGGCATCGAGACTATTTGATGCTATGGCCAGCAAGAGCATCAATATCATATTAATTACCCAGGCTTCATCCGAGCATTCCATATGTATCGCTCTTAGTCCTGAAGATGCTGAGATTGCCAAGGTAGCCATAGAGGAGGAATTTGAACTGGAGATATTAAGCAATAAGATAGACGAGATAGATATAATGAGTGGTTTATCGGTTGTTGCCATTATTGGTGAAAACATGCGCAATACCCCTGGTATTTCAGGTAAAATGTTTGAGGCGCTTGGAAAAAACGGTATCAATGTGATTTCCATTGCACAGGGATCATCTGAATTAAACCTTTCAGTGGTCGTTTCACATTTCGATCTTGAAAAAACACTAACTACACTCCATGAAGCATTCTTCTTGTCAGACGTAAAAACTATTCACCTTTTTCTTGTTGGGACAGGATTGATTGGAGGTACGTTGCTCAATCAGATCAAACAACAACAGGAATATCTGTACAGGGAACATATGATGAAATTAAAGGTTGTGGCCTTATCCGACATTAACAAAATGTATTTTGATAAAGATGGTATCAACCTTGATAAATGGAAAACCAGGCTGGATCAATCAAAAGAAAAAACTGATATGGAAACATATGTGGACAGGATGCTTCAAATGAACCTGTCCAATAGTGTTTTTGTTGACTGCACGGCCTCAGAAGATGTTGTCAAAGTATACAAACAGGTGTTAGAAAATACCATTTCTATTACTACACCTAATAAACTGGCAAGTTCCGGTCCGTTAGAACTATATAATACTTTATACCGTACAGCGTTGAAGAAAGGTGTCAAATACCTGTACGAAACCAATGTTGGAGCAGGACTACCAGTTATTACAACTTTAAATGATCTCAAGATATGTGGAGACTGGATCCTGAAGATCGAAGGTGTATTATCAGGAACCCTTTCATATATATTTAACACTTTCGATGGAGTTAAGAAATTCAGTGATGTAGTCAGAGAAGCCAAAGAGAAAGGATTTACAGAACCTGATCCACGTGATGATCTGAATGGTTTGGATGTGATTAGAAAAATACTCATCCTTTCACGCGAAGTGGGGTACGAAATGGAGATGGATGAAATCAAGAATATACCTCTCCTACCGGAATCCTGTCTTAAAGCTAAAAATGTCGATAACTTCTTTTCAGAACTGGAAAAGCAAGATGATCACTTTGAAAAGTTGTACAAAAAGGCAGAGAAAAAGGGTGAAAAATTGAGGTTTGTTGCTACTATGGAAGATGGAAAAGCCAGAGTCGGATTGCAATCTGTGAAACCTGATCATCCACTTTACCCGCTTTCCGGAAGTGATAATATGTTATCATTCACTACTTCCAGGTACAAAGAGCGACCATTGGTAATTAAAGGACCTGGTGCTGGAGCGGAAGTTACTGCAGCTGGAGTTTTTGCAGAGATTATAAGTATTGCTAACTTTCTACCTTAACCCTGGATCTTCCAAGGATGAAAGAATATGTAAAGGTATTTGCACCCGCCACCGTGGCTAATGTTACATGTGGCTTCGATGTCCTTGGATTTGCAGTGAACGAGCCAGGAGATGAGCTGGAGATACAGAAAATTAAGGGTGAGCAAATTATCCTTGAGGAAATAACCGGCGATAATGGCAGATTACCTACAAATATTAATAAAAACACTGCTACATCTGTAATATCACAAATCCTCGATTATTTGGGAGAAAAACCGGGATTGAAAATCAGGTTACATAAAAAGATGCCGTTGGGTAGTGGATTAGGATCAAGTGCTGCAAGCTCGGTTGCCGGAGCATTTGCCATCAATGAAATGCTTGACAGGCCATTAACAAAAATGGAACTACTTCCATTCGTTATGGAAGGTGAAAGAGTAGCCTGTGGTGCAGCTCATGCTGATAATGTTGCTCCATCGCTGATAGGTGGATTTGTGTTGATCAGGAGTTATGATCCATTGGATGTTATTTCAATTCCAACACCCGGGGATCTTTTTTCTACCATAATTCATCCCCAGATTGAAATTGAGACCAAAGATGCCCGGGAAATACTTAAAAAAGAGTTATTGCTGAAAGACGCAGTCAAACAATGGGGAAATGTTGGTGGATTGATCACCGGGCTCTTTTCTAATGATTATGAATTAATCGGCAGATCGATGACTGATCATATAGTTGAGCCGATCCGGTCCATTCTCATTCCAAATTTTATGGAAGTGAAACGAGCTGCCCTGGATGCAGGTGTACTCGGTTGTGGCATTTCCGGATCAGGTCCTTCAATTTTTGCTCTTAGTAAAGGCAAAATCATAGCTGAAAAAGCAGGACAGGAAATGAGAAAGGCTTTTCTTGCACTGGATATTGAAAGTAATGTTTATATTTCAGGTATAAACATTCAGGGACCGATTGTTATGAGTTAATTATGCTTTATTACAGTACCAATCATAATGCGCAACAGGTGACTTTTAAGGAAGCGTTGATGAAAGGCCTTCCAGAAGATAATGGTTTGTATTTTCCAACATCTGTTCCAAGCGCATCAGATGCTTTCCTTAGAAATATTGAAAGATTGAGTTTCCAGGAAATATGTCTTGAAATCAGTGAGTCATGGCTTGAGGATGATATCGAATCTCAGGTACTTCATGAAATAGTTTATGAGGCAATAGATTTCGATGCTCCAGTTGTAAAAGTTGATGATAATATTTATGCACTGGAACTTTTTCATGGCCATACTCATGCTTTTAAAGACTTTGGGGCACGTTTTATGGCCAGGGTGATGGCTCACTTTGTTAAAGATGAAAATAAAAGCATAAAAATCCTTGTTGCCACTTCAGGAGATACGGGCAGTGCGGTTGCCAATGGATTTCATAATATCAAGGGAATTGAAGTCGTATTATTGTATCCCAGTGGTAAAGTGAGCGAATTACAGGAAAAACAATTGACTACCCTGGAAGGTAATGTGGTCGCTCTAGAAGTGGATGGCACCTTTGACGATTGTCAGACTTTGGTCAAACAGGCTTTTCTGGATTTGGATCTGAATGCTACAATGACGCTATCTTCGGCTAATTCTATAAATATTGCCCGACTTATCCCACAATCATTCTATTATTTTTATGCTTACAAACAACTGGTAGGTAAAGGAAAACCCATCATTTTTTCCGTACCAAGTGGAAACTTCGGAAACCTGACAGGAGGACTTCTTGCCAAAAGAATGGGATTACCGGTGGAAAGATTTGTTGCAGCCACCAACTCAAATAACATCGTTCCACAATATCTGGAATCTGGTAAGTTTGAACCAAAAGCTTCCATCCAAACCATATCCAATGCCATGGATGTTGGTAATCCCAGTAACTGGCCTCGTATTCTTGAGCTATACGGGAATAACTATGACAAAATCAGTGCAGATATAAAAGGATGGGCATATTCTGATCCAATGACCAGAAAGGTGATCACTCAGGTATATAATAACACCGGATATATCCTTGATCCTCATTCTGCAATCGGTTACCGGGGATTGTATGATACTATAATCAGCAAGGATGGAGAAGTCAATGGCATTTTTCTGGCTACTGCGCATCCTGCTAAGTTTATGGATGTGGTTGGGAACCTAATACCAGAAGAAATTCCAATGCCACACAATCTGAAAACTGTATTACAAAAGAAAAAGCATGCCACCCAGATGCCGGCCGACTATGCAGAATTCAGAAAGTTCCTTTCTGGCCGAAAATAATTCCTTCAACTACATTAATATTGCATGCCCTCCCTTCAAAGCGGGAAAATTAAATATTCAGTTCAGAAAGCCCATATTTTTCCAGGTAATGGTCACAGGATCTCAGATCAATTCCGGAACGAAGTCAATTATATAAACCAGAAATATCGTTCAAGTTCCATTGAAGAATTACAAAGCACACTGCTTAGTATCTTAACAAAATAATTATATTACCTGTAGAAGTAATACTTAATCTTTGTATAACTTGGATTTTAATTGTTTACCTGATACCAGATACCATCAAAAGCATAAAAAATAATTGAACATGGCTACAAAATCCACTGCCAAAAAACCGGTTGTCATTATCGAAGATGACCGTACTGGATCCAGTATTGAAACCCTGAAGCGAGCGTTCCTTGACAATCTCTATTATATACAAGGCAGAATGCCTGAAAGAGCCACCCTGCACGATTATTATATGGCGCTTGCCTATACTGTCCGTGATCGTTTACTGCATCGGTGGATATACACTGCCAATACATACTTGGAGAAAAATGTAAAACTTACCTGTTATTTCTCTGCAGAATTTCTGATGGGCCCACACCTTGGAAATAACCTTGTAAACATGGGCCTGTATGAAGAGATGAAGCAAGCAATTGAAGAACTGGGCTACAATTTCGAGGAGATACTGGAACAGGAGGAGGAGCCCGGACTGGGTAATGGGGGACTTGGTAGATTAGCAGCGTGTTTTCTGGATTCTCTGGCAACCCTGGATATTCCTACTTATGGATATGGAATCCGTTATGAATTTGGCATTTTCGACCAGGTCATAAAAGATGGCTGGCAGATAGAAATAACAGATAAATGGCTTCGCCATGGGAATCCATGGGAAATTTGTAAGGCTGACCTGGAGCAGGAAGTCAAATACGGTGGTTATACGGAATCATCAAATGATAAAGATGGGAATTACCGTGTTAAATGGGTGCCAGATCATGTGATCAGGGCCATTCCATACGATACCCCGGTTCTGGGATATGAGACAGCCACTACCGCTATTCTTAGATTATGGAAAGCCGAAGCAACAGAACGTTTTGATTTTGAAAGATTCAATCGTGGGGATTATTATGGAGCAGTTGATGATAAGGTAGTTTTAGAAAATATTTCGAAAGTGCTTTATCCCAATGATGAGCAAATCGAAGGCAAAACTTTACGTCTTGAGCAACAATACTTCTTTTCTTCTGCCTCATTGCAGGATATCCTCGTTACACATGAATTTATGGACAATACGATCGACACGCTCCCCGATCATTTTGTCATACAATTGAATGATACCCATCCAGCTGTTTCCATTGCTGAATTGATGTATCTCCTCATTGATGAGAAGGGATTATCCTGGGACAAGGCATGGGACATTACACAGCGAACATTTTGCTATACAAATCATACACTGCTACCTGAAGCCCTTGAAAAATGGCCTGTAAAACTGTTTGGTGACCTCCTCCCACGTCACCTGGAGATAATCCTGGAAATCAACTATCGCTTTATTGAACTTATAAAGAAAAAGTTCTCAAATGATACAGCAAGAATTGAACGAATGTCGATCATCGATGAAAGTGGCGAAAGATATATTCGTATGGCCCACCTTGCATGTGTTGGAAGTCATGCTATTAATGGGGTAGCTGCGCTTCATACAGAATTACTTACCCAGAACGTCCTGCATGATTTTTATGAACTTTGGCCCGAAAAATTCAGTAACAAAACCAACGGTGTGACTCCACGCCGATGGGTCGTTTTGAATAACCAGAGATTAACATCCCTGATTTCTGATAAAATCGGTACTCACTGGATAAAAGACCTGGGAGAACTGAAAAAGCTGGAACAGTTTGTCGTTGATCTAAAATTCAGGAAAGCCTGGAGGAAGTGCAAAAATGATGTAAAGAAAGAACTGGCTGACCAGATTAAAAATCATCAGGGGATCACGGTTAATCCTGAGTCAATCTATGATATTCAGGTTAAACGAATTCATGAATACAAACGACAACACCTGAATGTATTGCATATAATAACACTATATAACAGGATCAAAGAGAACCCAAAGGCCGAAATTGTTCCTCGTACTTTCATGTTTGGGGGTAAAGCTGCTCCTGGGTATTTCATGGCTAAACTTATTATTAAGCTGATCAATTCAGTTGGAGATATCGTCAATAATGATCCGGATGTGAACGGAAGGCTAAAAGTCGTGTTTCTTCCAAACTTCAATGTAAAGAACAGCCAGTATGTATATTCTGCTGCTGATCTTTCTGAACAGATATCTACTGCTGGAAAAGAAGCTTCAGGAACTGGCAATATGAAATTTACCATGAACGGAGCTCTTACAATCGGCACACTGGATGGTGCTAACATAGAAATCCGGGAGGAAGTAGGCGAAGAGAATTTTTTTCTGTTCGGATTAAAGACCGACGAAGTGTACGAATTGAAGGCAAATGGATATGATCCATATCAATACTATGAGTCCAATCCACAGTTAAAAAAAGTAATGGATATGATTGGGGAGGATTATTTTTCTCCTGATGATAGGAATCTTTTCAAGCCCATATATGAATCACTCGTTCATGAGGACCAGTATATGTTGATGGCGGATTACCAGTCATACATCGATTGCCAGGATAAAGTTAGTGAGGCATTTCGTGATGAAGAACATTGGACAAAAATGTCTATTCTAAATGTAGCACGAAGCAGTAAATTCTCAAGTGACCGTACAATCCGGGAATATTGTAAGGAGATCTGGGATATAAAACCTGTGAAAATCAAAGTACCAAAATACAATCCTAGAGAGCAGAAGTATTAATTTGATTTTGGATTGGGGATTACGGATTGCGGATCGTGGATTTTTGAGACGTGGTAAATGCATGGGATTTTTAGACAGTGAAATGGGAATCCGGATCCAGGGAAAACTTAGAATTAAATGAAGGCACTTGCGTTGATCTGAGTTAACAATCTGCGAAAACCAGCGTGAAACATTATGGTATTGATATGCAGTATCTCATTACATCAGCTTTACCCGATACATATAAAAATGAAGCCCGAGATAATCAAGTATTTTATTATATTAAGGATGTTGAACTTAAAAGAACTGATAAAATGAAACACCTTTTCGTCATTCGATTATATTTAGTTACCCTCCTTAGTACTGTTTGTGGGTTATCCGGATTTGCCCAGGTGACCTCCGACAGTCCTATCGAAGTTGAACTGGTCCGTAACAATTTCGCTACTATTACCAACAAGAATCATCCCGGGAACAGGATTGGTTACCGTTTTCATGAGCATACCCCGATCCCGTACGGGAATGTTCCTCTTTCAGATCAGATGGCAAACATTGACAAAAATGAGATAAATGCACTGATTGACAACTTTCAGCTGAACCCAGGGCTATTCACCTATAAACATGAGATCCCGAAATCTGAAGATTGGTCACAACAGGATTGGACATATTACATGGTTCCTGTTGAAGATGGGATTGAATTACTGTTAATTATCAGAACCTATGGGGAGGGTTTACCAGCGTATTATGGTATACAGCAATGTTTCCGGATGAGTGGAGAAACGAATGAAACCTGGCGAAAGGAAATTGCCAATACCCCAGCTTTCAGTGAATATGATCTGTGGAACAGCCAGAAACCTGTCAAAGAAAAACAAAGCCTCACATATGTTCATAGAAATGACTCCTGGCAGACCCTGCCTGTAAAAGAAAATTCAACAGGTGCCAGATCACCATCAGGTATTGCAATTGATTTTTTAAGGACTGGAGGAATTCCAACTGCAAAAGTTGGCCCTTACGAAGCAGAAATGTTGGATCCGATAGATATTGGCCTGATCACAAGGGTTGATAAAAATGAGAAATGGGTTTGTGGGATCTATTGGGATAACACTTCCCATGTAACGGATCACCATCCGGCTGATTGCATCCATTCGATCGTAAATATCGGGAATATCCCACCCTATTCGGAAAAAGCTATTAGTGGGAAAATATACTGGTTTAAAGGAACAAAAGATGATCTGTACGAACATTACAGGAATGATTTTATAAAAAAAGCCACTAAAAAGCTTACTATCGCTTCCTGCCAGTTTCCAGTAACTGGAGATATCTCTGAAAATGCAGGTCATATTCTGCAACAAATGAGATTGACAAAAATCCAGGGAGCCGAAGTGGTTCATTTTCCGGAGTGTGCCCTGTCAGGTTATGGTGGAGCAGATTTTGAGGATTATGAGAATTTTAATTGGGATGATCTTAAAGCTAAAACCAACACTATTACCACGCTGGCCGATGAACTCAATCTCTGGATTTTACTTGGCAGCACCCATCGTCTGAGTGAGGGGAACAACCCCCACAACTCGATATATGTGATCAACCCAAATGGGCAGGTAATCGATCGGTATGATAAGAGGTTCTGCACTTCAAGTGACCTTGAATATTATTCTCCAGGTGATCATTTTGTGAATTTCAGGATCAAGGATATTAATTGTGGTCTATTGATCTGCTATGATGTGAGATTTCCGGAATTGTACAGGGAATATCGAAAAACCGGTACAGACATTATTTTCCAGTCTTTTTACAATGCCCGCAGCGCCGAGGACGGTATTCATCCCAAGATCATGCCGGTTTCAGCACAGGTACGTGCGGCCACTAATTCATTTTACATGTCTCTTACCAATTCCTCTGCTCCTTATAGTTGGCCATGCTATTTCATAACTCCAGACGGACTCGTATCAAAAAAGCTTCCTGCCAACAAACCCGGAATCCTGATCTCCAGTGTAGATGTCACGAAGAAATATTATGATGCCAGCAGACCTTATCGATTGGATGCGATGAATGGGAAATTGAATAGTGGGGATGTGATTAAAGATCCAAAGTCTGAAGATCGAACGTCTTACTGAGTTGACTGGTAACAGTTGACGGTTCGGACTCTGGTTAATCCAAAGAATTATTATAATTTGGCCATCGAATTATTAAATAATCAAATACTCGAATTATCAATTATGAAATACAAATTCATTTTTTTAATTCTAATCATACTATCACACATTAGCTTCAGTCAGGAAACAAATAAAAAAGACCTTTCAGTTGGTGATGAGTACTTTTTTGCTTCAGAAAACCTTAATAGAAAACTCAAGGTCTTTATTGGTTTACCAAAAGACTATCATAAATCAAATTGTACTTATCCTGTTCATTATGTACTTGATGGTCAGATAATTTTTCCATTCTTTTATGGCACAGCCGATATATTATCCAGGGGTGATATCCCAGAAAGTATTGTGGTCGGGATTCAAAGTGTGAATAGAGGTTATTATTTTAAGCCAGGGGATGGCGCTAATGAATTCATTGATTTTTTATCAGAGGAGCTAATTCCATTTATTAACAAAAACTACAGGACAAATGAATTCAGGTCGATATGTGGACATTCCACCACGGGTGCTTTCATCCTAAATTCCATACTCTATCATCCGAATCTTTTCGATATGTATTTTGCAGGTGCCCCATACCATTCAAGAATGTTACTGGAAAAAGATCCCGCAACCTTAATTTCCAATTATGATAAAAACAAATACCTGTACGTATTCTATGGACTTGAAGACAATGATAAAGAGAAGGCTGATTGGGATTCATTGCGAGTCATTATTGAAAAAATGAAGAACGAAAAATTATCCCTTGTAAATAAGGAATATGAAAATGAAGATCATTATTCTGTCATCTATCGGTATATACCCGATGGATTGAAAGAAGCGTTCAAAGGATGGAAATACCAACCAGATCAAGGGGAAGAATTCACTTTATCCGGTCTTGAAAAATATCGTGAGACTCAGAAGGGAAGGTTTAATGTGTCTTTTAATTATGGTGATCGTTACTTCATCGATGAGGCAATGAGCATGTTAAGAAAAGGAGAAAAAGAGAAAATCATTGCACTAATGAAATATGGATTGTCCTACCATCCCAACTCAGTAATTCTGCATAATATCATCGCAGTAGAATATGAAAATACTGGAAAACTCGACCTTGCTAAAATACATTATAGGAGAATGCTTGAAATAGATCCGGATCTACCCCCGGAAATAAGCTCCAAAATCCCTAAATTAGATTAGATGGATCATAATGAAATAATAAGTTGGCTTCTGGAGGGAGATGTGTCTATACAATACCAGGTATTCAGGGACTTATTATTGGAAGACAAAAAAGAATTGCAGGGAAAAATTCAGGATGAAGGCTGGGGATCTGAATTATTGTCTAAAAGAAGGTCCGATGGGCGCTGGGGACTGAAATTCTATCAGCCAAAATGGACGTCATCTCACTATACACTACTTGATCTCAGAAATCTAAATATTTCACCTGATAATAAACTCATAAAGGAATCAATTGATTTGATAGCTATCAATGAGAAAGGACCCGATGGAGGCATTAATCCATCAGGTAACATCAACAACAGCGATGTCTGTATAAATGGTATGTTTCTCAACTACGCTTCCTATTTTAAAACAGATATGGATAAACTCATCCCGGTTGTTGATCTTATCCTTTCGCAGCGAATGATCGATGGTGGATTTAATTGCAGATTAAACCGGTCTGGAGCAGTGCATAGTTCATTGCACACAACTATATCAGCCGTAGAGGGAATAGCTGAATATAGATTAAACGGATATACATATCGATTGAATGAGTTGAAAGATGTGGAACAATCATCCAGGGAATTCATGCTCCATCATCATTTGTTTCGTTCTGATAAAACAGGAAAGATCATTCATAAAAAATTTCTCAGGTTATCTTATCCAGGCAGATGGAGATATGATATCCTCCGGGCCCTGGATTATTTCCGGCATTCAGGTTCCAAATGGGATGATCGAATGCAGCCATCAATAGATGTACTTATCAGCAAAATAAGGCCTGATAACAGATGGCCACTACAGGCCAACCATCCAGGCCGGACACATTTTGAGATGGAAAAAGTAAGGCAGCCAAGTCGTTGGAATACTTTAAGAGCAATGAGGGTACTGAAACATTTTGGAATTGAATAATACATGCATGCCCTCCTGGAATATTGATATCCAGGGATTGTATGTCTTGATCCGCGGGAAAATAAATGTCTCATTTTTACAATTTTGGGAGCTGACAGAAGAATACTTTTGAAGCGTATTTATTTTCAATAAATTAAAGAAACTATGAAAAAATTAATTTCCTGGGTTGAGATCCCTGCAGTTGACATTCAAAGAGCTACTGGTTTTTATAACAAGATCCTGAAAATTGAAATGGATATACTGGATTGGGAAAAAGAAAAAATGGCCTGCTTCCCTTCAGGAGAAGGAGCCATTTCCTTTGCTCCCGGTTTTAAGCCCTCAAAAGATGGAGTACTGGTCAGTTTGAACACCGAAGATGATCTGGATGGGACAATTGCAAGAATTGAGGCCAATGGAGGCGAGATAGTCCAGCAAAAAACCAAAATTGAAGCTGAAGGGCGTGGGTATTTCGCAATATTTATTGATTGTGAGGGGAACAAGGTTGGACTTTACGGTAATTAATTCAAATTTTGTGAAATACAGTTCATGACATACAGGAACTGTATTTTTAAAGCGATCATATAGCGGGTGAGTTTACTTATTTCCAAACCATCAGGATCCCTGTCTCCATATATAAAACAATATTGGATGATAGAAAATTGTATGCGCCCGGGTGCAATATATACACACCGAATCGTTCCCTGTGGATTGATGGAACTAACATTTCACCTTGGAGATGTTCCAAAAGTCAATAATTACCAATTAAGTTTACCAGATAATGCATTGATCAGCGGACAGCTCAACGAATATTATGAAATTGATGTATCCGGACATCTTTCCATGTTTTCTGTAACATTCCAACCCCAGGGGGCAATGATGTTCTTTGACCTTCCTTTGATAGAATTGTTTAATCAAAATATTCCACTACGTTTTCTGCAGAAAGAGTTGGTAGAAGAGGTTGAATCCGGGCTTTTTAAAGCAACATCATTTTCACAGAAGATTAAGATCATCGAAAAATATCTTATCAGGCAGTTACATGAAAATATTAAGGAACATAAAGGTCAAAGGATAAATGACAGTATCAGAAAAATTAGTCAATCACTCGGAAAAATCAGTATCGGAGAATTAGCATCCAATGCGTGTTTAAGCCGAAAACAATATGAAAGGATCTTTACAGAAAGCATCGGAATTTCTCCTAAACGGTTTTTAAAAATAGTTAGATTCCAGAACGTGATTTATCAGAGACAGTTAAGTCACAAAAGCAATTTAACTACTTTGGCCTATGAATGTGGTTATTTTGACCAGTCTCATATGATCAATGATTTCAAGATGCTTTCAGGAAAAACACCTTCACAATATTTCAGGGAAGGTGAAGCGATTTCAGACTATTTTTCAAATTAGGGTATGACAAAGTTCCGGTATTTTATTCCTATCACTCAAATTCTTCTGTTCATAACGCTCTTTGGTTGCCAGATATCAGTGAAAGAAGGCGATCAAACAAGTCCCGTGATAGATGTCTGGTATGGAGTTGAACAGACTTTCGGTCATATTGGAAATACACAACGACAAATTAACATCCTTGGTAATATCAATACAGATAAGAAAGGCATTGAGGCATATTATATACTTAACGAAAGCGCAAACAAGGTTGATCTGACACTTGGTTCTGATTTACACAGATTGGCCCGGAAAGGTGATTTTAATATTGACATCGAAAGATCCAAGCTGAATGAAGGAGAAAATAGGATTTTAATCGAAGCCATTCAAAAGGATATAATACTTGATAAGGAATGTATCACTGTATTTTATTCTTCCAAAAACAAGTGGTCCCTGCCCTATCAAATAAATTGGGATAAAGTTGAAAATATCCAGGAAGTGACGGAAATAATTGATGGAGATTGGGAAATTACGGATTCTGGTGTCCGAACTAATTACATGTATTACGATCGAATACTGGCATTTGGAGATTCTTCCTGGAGAAATTATGAAGTGGAAACAAGTGTTGTATTCCACAATTTTACCCCGCCTGTAAAAGGACCTCCTACATATAACGTATCCCATGTAGCTATTGCTTCAAGATGGCCTGGACATGATAAAGATAACCTGCAACCAAATCGAAAATGGCACCCGCTTGGCGCGACTTCTGAATTCAGGATCACAGATGAATATGATAGTTGCCGGTGGAGAATTTTTGACGGAGAGAATTTTTATAAAGAGGAGTCACCTGAGCATTACCGGAAAATACAGACAGGTGTTATGTATAAAATGAAACATCGGGTGAAGGATATTTCCAATACCGAAACCTTATATTCAGTAAAATTCTGGGAATCCAGTAATATAGAACCAGTGGAATGGGATTTTCAGGCAGTCGAGATTAATGAAGTAAGAGAGACCGGGAGTGCCTTGCTAATTGCACATAATACGGATGTAACCTTTGGAGATGTAAGGGTGGTTCCTGTTGTTATAAAGTAATTGATAACTCAAAAGATGTTATAAATCTGTGTTAACAGCGCCAATGAAAACAATCATTTGCGTTTGTACCTTAAATCCGCATGTCCAAGCAATTTCAATCATCTAGATAAGGTTTGCAACAG
>JBHOSY010000069.1:0-20824 GCA_042584165.1 Bacteroidota bacterium
CCAGACCAGCATTGATTACATCCATGTAATTATCTACCATATACACTCGGCAGACAAGATCATCCTACCCTACGCTGAAATCCGTGAACTATGGATAGAAAATATAACTGAACATATCTGGTGTGCTAACAGGTATGCGCGAAATATGATGGATATTGGTTTTGAACCGCCATATACTGGCAGGATCGCATTTAATCCCTGGTCTGTATTCAATATTTCGGGACAGTTTCTATGTGAACAATTCGCGCTGATTTCGCCGGGAATGCCGCAGACAGCTGCCAGGATAGGCACTCATTATACACATGTAGCAATTGATGGAGAGCCGACACAAACCACACAGTTATACACCACCATGATTGCTACTGCTTTTTTTGTAGATAATTACATGGATGTAATCAATGCTGGTCTGGCTGCTGTTGACCCGAATAGTGAGATCCATGAAATCGTATCCAATGTTATTGGTTGGTATAAGGCACAACCGGATGATTGGCGCGCTACTCGTCTGGCAATAAAAGAAAAGTACTGGTCCGGCGTCTTTGGAGGTCCGGGTGGTAGTAATGGATACAGGATCATTACTGCGGCTACTATAGCTTCCATTCTCTATGGAGAGGGTGATTTTGTGGAGGCGATCCGTCACGCATTCAACTTTGGATGGGATGCAGATAATATTTCAGCGATGGTTGGCACCATAATGGGCGTACTTAAGGGAGAAAAATGGATTAGAGCACAGGGATGGAATATTAAAGATGAATACAGAAATGAGAGACGCCCGGGTCTGCCTGCCGTTTTGACCATCACAGAATTTGCGGAACTACACTTTGAGATCGCAAGGCGTGTAATACTGAGCAATGGTGGTGAAGAGATCGATGTGGATGGTAAAAAAGGATTCCGAATTATTCTTGAAGAACCAGCCAGTATTGAATCTTTACCGGATCCTCAACACCGGGTAAAAGAATTGCGTGATATGTGGTGGCCACTCATTCAAAACGGAATTACCGGCGATTCCATGGAACAGGCACGAGCGGTCTATGCAACCATTTGCCTGGATCTTGTTAATGAGGTTACATCACAGAGAACTGAAGAATGGTACGAAGCCTTAGATGCAATCAAACCGCACTATGAGGCTTTATTTGGAGATGGAGAATGGAATACTGAGGCGAAAGAATATTTTAATGATGTTGTAAATAATAAAAATGGACAGCCGGAATGCCCATTTGGATATTCAGAATATACTGCGGTAAAATAAGAATCCAACAGATGTATAGTGCAGGATAGAGGCAATTTTATATTTTAAAGCACATATTGCATTCTATTATTTAAGAATGAATATCTTTATGAAGATACCCATTACAATATTCCCTTTCAAATGGATCTTGATGTCCGTTGATTTTCATTTACTTTGCGTATCAAGTAGTTCATAACTAATGCTCTTGAGAAATCGTTATTAAATAAAGCAACTTTTCGCTATCCAAATATGCTTGTCAATTACCTGAAAATCACCTTCCGTAACCTGTTGAAGAACAAGCTGTTTGTTATAATAAACATCCTGGGACTTGGTACTTCACTGGCTATTTGCATAACTGCCTATCTCAACTGGAACTACGATGTACAATTTGATGCTCAACATGTTAACGCCAGAGAGATATACCGGATCAATTTCATGCGGATAACGAATGGAGAAGCAATAAAGAACGGTTCCTGTCCCATGCCGCTGGGTGACGCAATAAAGGGATCCATTGCCCAGGTGGACGAAGTTATACGGGTAAATCCGAGTAGGGGGAACTTTAAAGTTGGCGATGAATTATTCCAAACACGCGTTATGATGGTAGATCCCAATTTTTTTGATATTTTTTCTTTTAATATAATTTATGGAGATAAATCAAATATAAATGATAAGACAAGGATCATCATAAGCACAGATATCTCGAAAAAACATTTCGGGGATATGGAAAATCCTGTTGGTCAATTAATGACATATATTGACGGCGATTATCGGAGAGAATTTATCGTGGGGGGAGTCTTTGAAAGGCCTCCTCAAAATAACAGTTTCAGAGCAAGGGTTTTTATTCATTTTGATAATGTATTTGACATGGAGGGGGCCAGTGAAGATAACTGGGCGCATTTCAATACTACTTTTGTTACAGTAAAGAATCCTTTGGATATCCCTGCTGTTGAAGAACAGTTACAACAATATGTTGAAATACAGAACAGGGCAAAAGAGGACTATAAAGTGGCTGAGTATTACCTGGATCCATTTAAAGGTATGGCAGTTCGGGCGCAACGGGAAAGGATCTGGAATCACTGGTTAAATTACAGTCTCCCAACCTCAGCAGCCATAGGGCCAGGTGTCATGGCTATCCTGATTTTATTACTTGCCTGTTTCAATTTTACCAATACTTCCATTGCCATAGCTAACAGGAGAATCAAAGAGATTGGTATCAGAAAAGTTCTGGGTTCAACCAAACCACAACTTATTGCTCAATTCCTGGGGGAAAACATACTCATTACCTTATTCTCATTAATGGTGGGTGTAGGAATGGCTTTCTTTATGGTCCCATACTATAGTCAGATGTGGACCTTTTTACAAATTGAGTTAGACTTTATCAAGCATCCGGAATTATGGATTTTTCTTGTATCATTACTTGTATTCACAGGAGTTATTGCTGGAAGCTATCCGGCTTTTTATGTAAGTGGATTCCAACCGACAAGTATTCTTCGGGGAACATTTAAGTTTGGCGGGACTAATTTTTTCACAAGAACACTATTGACATTACAGTTCAGTATAGCAATGGTATCAATTGTTACCGGATTCATCTTTGCCCAGAATGCGAAATACCAGAATGATTATGACCTCGGTTTTGATACGGAAAGTGTAGTATATGCATACGTCAACAACGAAAACCGTTTTAAACAGATGAAAAATGAGTTAGCTGGCTACAGTCATATCAACGAGATAACAGGATCCCGGCATAATGCAACCGCCTCATGGTATACAGATCCAATCAAATTTGAATCAACTGAGCTTGATGTTGATATACTGGACATAGGTGATGGCTACCTGAGCACGATCGGTGCTACCATCACAGCCGGTCGAGACTTCATTAAAGACAGCCAGAATGATGTGGAAAATTCTGTGATTGTTAATGAAGAATTGGTCCGGACCTTTGATTGGGAAAACCCGATAGGACAAAGAATTGTTTTAAGAGATACGCTGGAACTTTTCGTTGTAGGAGTTGTCAAGGATATTTACCTCCAGGGAGGTCTTTGGAATCCCCTTAAACCAATGTTAATGAGATATGTCCTGGAAGATGGATACCAGTTTCTTTCTGTTAAAGCTGATGTTTCAAATATCACCCAGGTTCATGAACTCATGGAAGAAAAATGGAAGCTATTATTTCCTGATGAATTGCCGAGGGTTGGATATATGGAAGAGGGTAAAGTAGAATCTGCCAATATCAATAAGAATATCACTGTCATGAATATATTTATGGGTTTGATAGCTTGCATACTATCCGCTATTGGATTATTCAGCCTGGTTTCCCTGAATCTAATTAAACGGGTAAAAGAAATCGGTGTCAGGAAAGTGTTTGGTGCTTCATTGCCCCATTTGGTACGGCGGTTGAGCCGGGAGTTTCTCATTATTTTATTGATAGCTTCCATCCTTGGCGCCATTGGTGGTTATTTTATGTCTGAAATGATCATGGGCAGTATCTGGATATATTATCTACCCATCGGACCGTTACCTTTTATTTTATCTATCATTCTATTATTCATAATAAGTGGAATAACAATCACTGGGAAAGTTATAAAAGCTGCTTCCATGAATCCTGCCTTGACACTACGGGATGAATAATTCTTTAAGAGATGCAATCTCTTTCAACGAAAAGTGAGTTCAGAGATGGCATCTCTTGAACAGATTTATATGAAAACGGTCATTCCGATCGTTCTGAAATTGTAGAATAAAAGCGATTTATCATTTACTACCATGGTTAAGAGAATTTTATATGTAATCATTTGGTCATTGCTGCTTTCGTTAGCCTGGTCGTGTAATGACGAAGACGGGAATGAGACTCTTGTAAGTAAAAATAAGGATACAGAAAGTCATAATGCGGGATTGGATTGTACAACCTGTCACAAGGCCGGAGGTGATGGTGAAGGTTGGTTCAACATAAGTGGAAGTGTTTACGATTCGACAAAGATAATATTTCAGCCAGATGGGAAAATCAGAATTCATACAGAACCAAATGGCAGTGGTTCATTATATGCAACAATTGAAGTTGATGGTTTAGGTAATTTTTATTCAACTGGGGATATTGATTGGGGAGAAGGCCTTTATGTCTTCATTGAAGGAATAAATGGCGATATCCGACATATGCTTTCATCTGTTAAACAAGGAGCCTGTAATAGTTGTCATGATGGGAAAACTCAGGACAGGATTTGGGTGAAGTAGCGAATTTTTAGAGAAAGTTACTGGTATAGATATTATGTGCTTTTTTAGCGAAGGAATTATAATACCTGGATTCGGCCTCGTAACATAAAAAACTGGATTGGTTTTACAAACGAGGGAGATACTCGTGCATTTTGCCTGGGGAACAACCCTGCAAGAATTGCATCTGTCCACGCACATTCCAGAAAATAAATGCCATCCTTATATTCATCGAATAATCAAATTCTCGATTCCTCGAATTATCAGTTTGATATTGTCCCGAATCTTCACTTAATTGTGCGTGGAAATTTGTTTTGCTAACTTTTACTTATTCAATCATGGCTCTTCATTCACGTCGCTCATGGATTAAAAAGAATCTCGCCCTGGCTGCTGCCACCGCCGCACTTCCAATCTTACCCAATAAGGCACATGCTGCAAGACATGGGAATCTGAAATTATCGATGCATCTCAGTTTGCGTAATCCTGAACGACTTAAGATCTGTAAACAATTAGGCGTTACCCACGCTATCACAGGAGCCCCATTCAGGAATATTCCTCGTGATCAGTACGCTTCTGCAGCGAAAAAGATGAAAGATGACTTTGCTGAGGCAGGGTTTACCATTGCCGGTATTGAAGGACACCCCGTGCCATTCAATAAAATCAAACTTGGACTGGAAGGACGAGATGAAGAAATAAAAAACACCAATACGGCAATTGAAGCTCTCAGTAAAGCAGGGATCGATATGATCTGCTATAATTTCATGGCCGGCCTGGGCTGGTACAGGACAACTCATGAAATCCCGGAACGCGGAGGTGCGTTGACCAGTGAATTCAGCCAGGAGGATGCCAATAAGGAAGGATTAACCGAATGGGGAGAAGTCAATGAAGAAAAAATGTGGGATAACATCACCTATTTTCTTGAACGTGTAATTCCGGTTGCAGAGAAATATAATGTGAAAATGGCATTACACCCTGATGACCCACCCGTCAGTCCGTTAAGAGGTATCGCCCGAATTTGTACCAGTGCAGAAAATTATCGCCGGATCATGAATATTGCACCCAGTCCTATAAATGGTGTAACATTCTGCCAGGCTAACTTCCGCGCCATGGGAGAAAATATATACGATGTAGCCAGGGAGTTTTGTGAAAGTGGCAAAGTTTTCTTTATTCATTTCCGTGATATCGAAGGACAGGGTCCACGCTTTCATGAGACCTTTCATGATAATGGTCCTACGGATATGGCCAAGATGCTGGAAATTTATTACAGATCAGGATTTGTTGGTCCTATTCGTCCTGATCATGCCCCTACACTGGAAGGTGAAAGTAAGGAAAGCAAAGGTTATGGAATGTCCGGAAAGATCTTTGCCTTTGGATATATGAAAGGGTTGATGGATTCCCGTAATATTTCCTATGAGTGAGTTCCTTTTCTGATTTCAAGTAAAAATTCAACTCAAGAATACCTTACAAAGTATGGAAGCGTTGCTGGTTGCTAGTTCTCTGTTGGGGTATCATATCAGTTTCTAATCCTATTTCATCCATCATTCTTCATCCATCGTTTTTCATCCTTCATAATCTTTCTTTGTAACCCTGCAAGCCGTCAAGCAGGTCTGTGAGTACTCTCTACTTTGTGCAACAGCTATTCAACATAACTCTTGTTGGTTAGTGAATTAAATGATATTATATTTATTGAAGAAGATATCGAGTAATTATGAAACCATTTTTTAATGTTATTGGTCGTGGATATAAAAGAGCGCGACTATTTATCACTGTTTCCCTTCTTATAACTCCAATCCTGTTTTTCAATCCTTCATTCGGTCAGGAAGATGAACCGGAAGAAAACCTTAATGTTTTCTGGAAATGGGTGAAATGGAAAAATCCAGGTAGTTTCTTGATTGACCATTATATCCAGCAAGCAGAAGAGCTACATGATATTAGAGACCAGGAAATTGCCAGACTCGAAACAAAAGAGGACTGGCTGGCAAGACAGGAATGGGTAAAAAACAGGTTAAACGAATTAGTTGGTCCGTTCCCCGAAAAAACACCATTGAATCCCAGGATCACCGAAGTAGTGCAAAAGGATGGTTACCGGATTGAAAAGGTTGTTTTTGAATCTATGCCGGGATTCTATGTGGTTGGGTGTGTATTTATCCCTGATAAAATCAAAGGGAAAGCGCCCGCCATCCTGAATGTGATCGGGCATAACCAGGAAGCATTCAGGGCCGAGTTGTACCAGCTGGTTTACATGAACCTGGTTAAAAAAGGTTTTATAGTGCTGGCTATTGATCCGATCGGCCAAGGGGAAGATGTTCAGTTTTTCGATCCCGAGATTGGTGAAAGTGGGTTTTCAAAAGTCGGATATACGGTAGTAGAGCATTGTTATGCTGGAAATCTTGCTTTCCTGTCTGGTAAAACGCTGGCACGGTACTTTACCTGGGATGGCATTCGGAGTATCGATTACCTGGTTTCCCGACCGGATGTAGATCCGGAGAGGATTGGCGTCACAGGATTTTCAGGAGGTGGAACTGTGACTTCCTATGTTTCAGCTATGGATGACCGTGTTAAAGTATCAGTTCCCTGCAGTTGGTCCACTGCATGCAGAAGACATACTGAAACTAAAGGAACCCAGGACGCCGAAACCAACTTCGTGGGAGGATTGAAAGCCGGGATTACCTTTGAAGATCTTTTAGAGGTTCGAGCACCAAAGCCAACACTGATGACCTTTACTTCCCGCGATGAGTATCTTTCCATTCAGGGCGCACGTGAAGCGTTTCAGGAAGCCAGGAAGGTTTATAAAGCTCATGGGAAAGAAGATAACATACAATTGGTTGAAGATGATTATAAGCACTGGCTAACACCGAAAATTCGACTGGCTATTTATAAATTCTTTATGGATCACCTGGGTGTTAAAGGTGATCCAGCAGAGGAAGAGGTAGAGATCCTTCCAGTAGAAGAATTGAAGGTCACACCTCCTGGTAATGTCATATACTGGATGGATGGCGAAAATGTACAAAGTATCAATGCGAAAGAGACCGAACCTCTTTTAAGGAGGTTAGAAGTATCCAGGCAAATCATTCCATCCCATCTGGAAAGAGTAAAAGATGATGCACAAAAAATCTCGGGATATATTGCTCCTGAATACAGTAGTGGAGATCCATTTTTCAATGGAAGGTACCAACGTGGTGATTATTCAATCGGGAGGTATGCCATCAAAGGTGAAGGTGATTATGTGATCCCGTTCCTGCTATTTGTTCCAAATACAAGCATGAACAGATATCCTGCGATTGTGTACCTGCATCCGGAAGGGAAAGCCAAAAACGCTGTCCCGGGAGGTGAAATAGAAAAACTGGTGAAAGCTGGATATATAGTGGCCGCCACAGATGTACCTGGGATCGGAGAAATTGAAAATACGGCCACACGGGTAAGCGCTGATGATTATACGGGTGTGTTGATAGGCAGGAGTACTCCAGGGATACAGGCAGGAGATATTGTCAGGGTGGTGAATTATTTAAAACATCTTGATAACGTTGATCCGGAACAGGTAGGCGCTGTTGGTATTGATAATATGTGCATTCCCTTATTGCACGCTGCTGCTTTTGAACCATCTATTAAAGGCCTTACACTGATCGGTTCGCCAATCTCATATAGATCAATTGTAATGAATGATTTATATAAAATCGGTTTCATTTTTAACAGCGCTGGCTACTGGCACCCATGGGAAATTGATTTCTCATGGGGCATTGCGGGAGTCTTAACAGGATATGACCTCCCTGACCTGATAGGTTGTATGGCACCTAGGAAGGTTGTACTTGCAGGATTACAAAATCAACTTATGGAGCCTGCTTCAGAGGATGTGATCAACCTGGACATGGAATTCCCACGTTCAGTGTATTCATATAAAAAAGTATCTGAAAACCTGAATATAACTGACAAAACAAAGGATCTGGTTTCATTAGTAAACTGGTGCTTTGAATAACACCTCCGAGGTTCTTTGTGCATAAAAATAGAAAAACTATTACACGGAGTTCACAGAGGAGGCACTGAGAACACAGAGATAAAATATTAAAATTAAATACCAAAAATATGACAACAAGTCGACGGAAGTTCCTGGTAAATACCGGATTATCTGCTTCAGGTATCTTATTAGGAAGTACACTCACCACATGTTCATCTGAACGGAAATCCAAACCTGCAGAATATGACCTCATGTCCGAAGTTCACAAATACCGCAAAATGGACGCACATGCCCACGTAGGATTTGGAGAGAATGATATAGACAAACAGATTGAAATTGCGGATAGACTGGGTATTGATAAACTGGTTATTTCAAGACCGGTAACTAATTTTTCCGGGAAAGAACCAGAACGGCAGGAAGATGTCGTCGCTAATAACAATCTGGTACTAGAAGCCATGAAGAAATATCCTGACAGGTATATCGGATTTCTGACTTTAATACCGAGGTACCAGAAAGAATCCATGGAAGAGATCGAAAGGTGCCTGGACCAGGGAATGGTTGGATATAAAGGATATACTCAGGTTAAGTTCAGTGATCCCTTATATTACCCGATTATCGAGCGGTTTATAGATCTCAATATGATCATGCATATGCATGCATTCGTTCAGCTTGGCGTGGGAGGATACCGGATGAAATATGATGTTGGCCAGACCCCGAATACAACCATCCCGGAAGATATGGTGATCGCTGCGGAAAGATATCCGGAAGGCATGTTTCAGTATGCCCACATTGGGGGCGGTGGTGATTGGGAATATGCATGTAAAATGTTTAAAGACCATCCAAACATTTATGTTGACACTTCCGGCAGCAACAATGAAGAATCCATGATCAATTTCGCCCTGGATTACCTGGGAGAGGATCGTATGTTCTATGGCAGCGACGGTAGTTTTTACCAGGGAGTAGGAAAGATCCATGCTGCGGAATTAACCGATATTCAGAAGCAAAAGATCTATTTCGATAATTTTAATAATATCTTACAAAAATCCGGAAATCATGTTGCTTGATATCAATGCTTATATAGGCCACTGGCCATTTAAAAAGGTTCACTATAATACCTGTGAAACATTATTGAAAAGAATGGACCAGTTTGGAGTAGAGATTTCGGTCATCAGCAACCTGAATGGTATTTTCTACAAGAACACCCAACCTGCCAACGAGGAACTATTTGAAGAATTAAAATCCAATAAGTTGTTTGGGGATCGTTTCATCCCATTTGCAGTAATCAATCCTATTTATGCAGGTTGGAAGGATGATTTCGAGATCTGTTTTGATAAGTTGAATATGAAGGGGCTCCGTTTGTATCCGAAATATCATGATTATGAACTTTCGGATCCTGCATGTATAGAAATTGTGAAAATGGCCAGGGATCGTGGATTACCTGTGGCTTTTTCTTTCCGTGTGGTGGATGCAAGGCAGCGATCTTGGATGGATATTGAGAACGAGTGGGATCTGAAAGATATAATACCAATTTTGAAGGAAGTTCCGGATGCAAAATACCTGCTACTAAATCTCTGTAACAGTACCAGACTAAGAGAAGAAGAAGAGGCCATCCTGAAAAAAGCGAATGTTCTGATTGATACCGGAGGAAGATCAGTTAATGCTATTGTTGATCTCCTTGAGAAATATGGTCCCGAGAAATTTGCTTTTGGATCACATACACCAATTCTGGATCATCTGACCGGGTTATTACGAATTGAATCGTTAAGGGAGGAAGAGGCGAACGAGGAGGCCAAGGAATTGATGAGGTCTGGGAATGCGAAGAAGATTCTGGGAATCTGAGAATAGCCCCAAAGGGGCGAGAATCTATAACCCTGAGTGAAGCTCAGGGTATTAAGAATAACAATAATCTCAAGCTCCATGGGTGCGAAATAAAAGTTCTTTATATTACGCACCCTTGGCGCTTTAATTGATGGTGTCATATAAGCTCCGGGCTGCACCCGGCGCAAAATAATCTCGCCCCTTTGGGGCTAATGGTAAACCTGCCTGATGATACTCAAGCCATTACTCGAGCAGGCAGGCATGATAACAGCCCGGCGATGTTCCTGTGCTGGTATAGGTTGTAAGATTTAAGGTTATAAATTCCTTTTCCCACCGGGCCTTCATACTGTAAAGAAAGAAATGGATATTGATTGGGATTTACAAGGGATGACCTTCTATCTCAACTCCCTTTTAAATGGTTCACCAAAAACATTCTCCCGGACAAATGGTTCCTTCACTTCAGTTGAAATTATATTCATATACTTATGCGGTCTTCGAAATGCATTACCCCAGAAGGTATTTTCACGAATCTCCCGTGCTTCGTTCATATTAACCTCTGTCAGAAAAACACCCTCCTTCTCACCTGCCATCAATAATTCATCGCCATTAGCATTGAATGCACAGGAATGGCCATTAAACCATCGCCCCTCCACATAATTGGCCATGGCAACTACCACAGCATTTTCCCAGGCCCGTATCTGGAATTGATTGATCCGTAAGAAATCCAGACCACAGGCATTGGGTGTCAGGATCAATTCTGCCCCTTTCAGCATCAAGACCCGGGCACTTTCAGGAAATTCACGGTCATAGCAAATCATAATCCCTGTTTTAATCGGTCCTAACCTCGTATCTAATTCATTAACATAAAAGTCCTCCCCCGGGGCAAAGGATGCCTCCATTTTGAAGAAATCCAGTGTATGAACCTTGGAATAGGTCATCACGTCATGTCCATGACGATCGATAAGCGTGGCTGAATTTCTTAACGCACTATCCCTTTTTTCCAGGTATGTGATCAGGATGGCTATCTCAAGTTCTTTTGCCAGTCCCCGGAAATGAGAAACAAATTCACCATCCGTTTCAACAGCCTTTTGTTCGCACTGTTCCATGGCATCGGGCTGTTCAAAATCAATGGTCGCATATCCCATACTGTACATTTCAGGAAATACGACAATATCTGCACCCATTTCTTTCGCCTGCCGGCAGTATTTTTCTCCATTTTTCAGATTTATTTCTGTATCTGGTTCCGGAACAGTCTGAACAAGCGCGATCCTGAGATTTTCTTCACTATTCTCTGTTGTCACTTTCTCACCTGAGGGTTTCTTACATGCAATGAGTACCAGTAGAATTCCTGAATAAAAAATTATCTTATAGCATATATTCATCATCTTAATTTTATAAATAGTCTTACTAAAGAAATGATCCATTATTAAATCTAGATCAAAATACGCTAATAATCAGCAATTACAACGCTTTAATAAATTGTTAAAATTATTGAAGTTGCAAACATCCTATTCTGAAGTTCATGTCGTAAAGGAGTATTATCGAATATGGAGATAAAAAATCATTGGCAGATTCTTCCTGCCTGCCGGCAGGCGCAGAGCTCAGAATGACAAAACTAACTTAACAGGCCAAGCACCCAGCAATAAGTCATCCATCCACCTTAAAGATAACAGCAGTTTATCTATAATTATTTTACCTAATACTTTCTATATCGCATAGATTACTTCCTTAATTTCCTCACCATTAAAAATTATCTCATCGCCCGTTTTAAGTTCGTACTCCCTGTTATCAATGTTGACGCGGATGCGGTCTGCCCATCCTCCTTCACTTTTTAACCTGAATTGCTTTTTGCTCAGATCCAAATTCAGCCAGTGTCCATGATAGCGTAATTTAAAACTGATCCGTCGTAATTTCGGGGGGAGATGAGGCTTCAACCAAAGTACCCCTTTCCTTAACTCAAGGCCGGTATAACACCTTCTTATCAGATCTACAGTCCCCGCCATTGCTCCCAGATGGATCCCTTCCGGGGTAGTACCGCCCTGTATATCCTTAAAATCACTCACCAGGGCTTTTTCAAAGCTCTTCCAGGAAATATCCCTGTTAGACCGTGCTGTAACCCAGGAAGTGACCAGTTTACTTAATGTGGAGCCATGGGATGTTCGTTTTTCATAATACTCGATCGTTGCAGCCTTATTCTCATCAGTGAATTCATATCCCATATGTTTGAATAAAGAGATGAGCTCTTCCGAGGAAAACAAGTAAAAAAGCATCAATACATCGGCCTGTTTGGCAACACGATAATTATTGGGCGAATCGTTTTCAGTTTCAAGGATACGGTCAAGCCGCAGGATCTCACCATATTTATCATGGTATTTATCCCAATCCAATTCTTTCAGGTCTTCAAATCCTTCAAACTGGCTAATGATTTTGGTGTCGCCTATGAATGGAACAAACATTTTCCTGCTAATTTTATCCCATCGGTCAATCTCTTCCTCATTAATCCTTAGCTTGTTCATTAACTGGTTTTTCGTACCCTCATCCAGGTTATTAAAGATCTCAAATGCGTGGAGCAGAGTCCACACGGCCATAATATTGGTATACGCGTTATTATTGATCCCCAGCTCATCCGTATCCGGATACTGGGTATGATATTCATCCGGTCCCACTACGTGGTTTATCTCATACCGCCTCCGTTTTTTATTATAAGTGGCAACGCTGGCCCAGAACCTGGCAATATCGAAAAACATCTCTGCCCCAAAGAATGATAGAAATTCACGATCATAGGTAACCTGAAAATACTGCCAGATATTGTAGGCGATGGCTGCATTCACATGGCGTTGTAGGCTGCTGTCATCCGGTATCCAGCGGCCTGACTGGGGATTCAGATGAACCTGTTGACTTTCCTCCCTCCCATCACTGCCGCTCTGCCAGGGATACATGGCACCTTCAAATCCAGCCAGTTGGGCAGCATAACGCGCTTCCGGTAATCTGCGGTAACGATACATCAGCAGTGAACGGGTGATCTCGGGTATACTTAAATTTAAAAGTGGAAAAATAAATAATTCATCCCAGAATATATGCCCCCGGTATGCTTCTCCATGCCATCCCCTGGGGGGTACTCCGACATCAAGATTAGTGGTGTTGAAGGAGGTAGTTTGTAGCAGGTGGAAGATATGTAAACGAAGCATCAACTGGTTTTCACCCCGACCTTCAATGACCGTATCACAACGGTTCCATAACTCCTGCCAAGTTTCCTTTTGTGATTCTTCCAATTGTGAAAAGGATCCGGATCTTAAAATGGCTTTTTCAGCTTCAATCAATGGATTTGAAATGGCGTGATCCCTGGAAGTATAGATAGCGACCTTTTTATAGATGCTAATCTCCTGGTTTTCCGGGATTTCAAATTCCAGGTCTTCCGCGATAAATTCCTCCGTTTTAACCAGATCCCTTTTTATAGCCACTTTTCCAGGGCCAAAATATATTTCAGTAACAGCAGCCTGAACCATTACAATCTCTGATCTACGTGTTCGAACTTTGAGATAGATTCCTTCACTTGGCAGATCTCCCCTTTCCAGTACATCGAAATGTCTGCCACTTAGTGCCCGGTATCTTTTTACACCGCTATTGATCACTCCTCCATCCAATCCGGAACGGATGGTAACTTTTCCTGACCAGTTAAGTGGAATTAATTGCCAGTGAATCGCCGCGACATGTTCATTTCCCATATGCACAATTCTCCGGCTGATCAGCTTCGATTCTTTGCCTTCTTCATCAACGAAATGAATTGTCCGCTCCAGGGTTCCATGTTTCAAATTCAGGGATTGATTGTATTCCAGGATCCTAACATGATCGATATCAAACCATGGACCATTGTCAATCTTGAATTTCAGGATGAGCCAGTTCGGCCAGTTCACCAGGTCTTCATTCTGGATTACCCTTCCTGCCACTTCGGATCTTAACCTGTTATATCCCCCGGCCAGGTAAGTGCCCGGATAATGGATATCATTGGCTATAGAACCCTCCATGGCACCCCGTGCAGCAAAATATCCATTCCCCAATGTGCAAATGGTTTCCCTGAGCAATTCCTGTTTTGGTTTGTATTTGTTATAAGTTATGATCCATGATTCCATAGGCTATGCTTTTAAATCATCCAATATTCTTTGAAGAAACAATTTCACTTCATCAACATCCCTTAAATGACTACTGGCAAAGGTTTTACGCCCGTGATCACCAACCAGTATGCCAATACCGTCATCTAGCACTTCAAAAAATGCATCTTCATCGGTTATATCATCACCAATATAGATTAGAAAATTATCGCCTTGATCTTTCCCGATCATTCTATCCAGCAATACGCGAATTGATTTTCCTTTATGCCAGTCAAAATTTGGTTTCATTTCAATAACTTTTTTCCCCTTCCCTGGCCTGATCTCAGGATACTGGCTGATAATATCGTAAACTATCTCCTTTGCATCCTTTTGCTGATTATCTGAAACTTGCCTGTAATGAACGGCAATTGCATATTTTTTATATTCTAACTTCACACCTTGAATATGGGCCGTTTTATCCCTTATCTCTTCAGAAACTTCAGTTATTGTTCTCCGTGATTCATTTGCCTGCTCGTTTTCGAAAATAAAGCCATCCGGGCCAACCATATCGAATCCATGACTCCCGGCATAATGTATCTGATCGATTTTAACAAGGTCTTTAATATCCTTAATATCACGACCCGTAATAATGGCCATTGGGCAAGATTCGGAGATTTCTTTAACGAGGTTTCTCATGTCTTCGGAAAGAAAAGCCGCATTAAAGTCCTCAACTATCGGAGTAAGTGTCCCATCGTAATCAAGGAAAAGGAAAAGTTTTTTTCCCTTGCATTCCTGTAGAATTTCTTTAAAATCTTCCAACGCTGAGGATAACTGACCAGGTTGGCGTATAGGTATTGGATTCTTTGGCATTCTCTCCAGGGTATCAACCACGATATCTGCTCCATGTTTTAACATCATTTCCGCTTTGTTTTCATCCGCAATACCTATCACAAGTCCAAAGTTTCCGTTCTTCCCGGCTTCCACACCTACCAGGGCATCTTCCACAATAAGTGATTCTGAAGGAGCAACACCCAGTTCTTCCGCTGCCTTTACAAAAATATCAGGAGCCGGTTTCCCATTATAACCTCTCTCTGCTGAAATAATCCCATCGATCATGGTTTCAAATAAGTCATCGAGATGTACTGCTTTGAGTATCATTTCACAATTCTTGCTGGATGAAACAATGCCGAGTTTTATCCCCATTGATTTCCATTTTTTAGCTTTCTCAACATTTTTATCAAGCACTTCGGCACCTTCTTTTTCAACTATTCCCAGAAATATGTTGTTCTTTCGATTACCCAGTCCGCAAATGGTTTCCGCATCAGGTGGATCTCCAGGATCCCCAAAGGGTAGAATTATTTTTCTTGAGGATAAAAAATCCTTTACTCCCATATACCTGGGTTTTCCGTCGACATAATTAATATAGTCTATTTCAATGGTGAATGGCTGATAAGGATCCTTCCCTTCATTTTTTCGTCTTTCGTTGTACTCGTCAAACATTTGTTTCCAGGCGGTCGAATGTGTTGATGCTGTACTGGTGATCACGCCATCCAGGTCGAATATAGCGGCTTTGATTTTATCAGTCATATTGAAAACACCTTGGTGTTTGTATTTTAATTATTGAAAATAGTGCTTTTTCATGCTAATAAAAATGTATGCTGATCGAAGGGATTAATATTATATTGTGTTTCAGGATCTTTTAATTAATAATCCAACCAATCACAAATTCATGATATTTCTCTATTCTCTTACCATTCAGATCAAAGGGGCTTATATAATCAGATCTATCCAAAGGGACATCCCAGTCTGATTCAAATCCTGCATGATGCATATCCGTCAATGAAAGGCTATACCGGTAAGCAAACTGAAGGTGTTTGAATTTCATGCCTATTTCAAGTCTCAAAAAAATCGAGTTTTTGGGGCCATATTCTGTGATTTCTCCGCTATCCTTATAATTAACCGTTAAAGGAGGTGGCTGAGGTGCTCCAATTGATTGAGATACAACTGTTTCATTTTCAGATAGTTCTGACTTTAACAGATAATTATAAGTAATGCCTCCGCCACCAAAAATTCTCCAGCCTTCCACTAGTGCAAAAGGTTGCCAGTTCAATCTCAATGCAACAGGTATCTGCAGGTAATTTGTACTAAGTCTGGAATTTCCTGAATTGTAATATAAAGTTGACACAGTGATGCCAAAATCATGGTTAAATCCGTTTGCGAGATAACAAACGCCTGTAACCATGGAAAGGTTGATCAGGGAATATTCTCTCAATTGAAAAATCTTTTCAACATCAATCCCTGTCAGACCATAATTCCCTCCTTTTAGATAGGCATCATATTTGACCTGGGTTGAATTAATCCCAACATAGGGAGTAACTGCCCACTGTGCCGTGGCCGTCTGTACTGACAATATAACAATTAAACACAGGATGCTTTTTTTCATAATAATTCTTCTATTTCCCAAGTATGACAAATGCTCCCCAGAAAATTGGTTCAGGATATTTATCCCGTAAAGTAA
The DNA here is from genome assembly GCA_042584165.1 of Bacteroidota bacterium. Classification (GTDB taxonomy): domain Bacteria; phylum Bacteroidota; class Bacteroidia; order Cytophagales; family Cyclobacteriaceae; genus JBHOSY01. The sequence continues at coordinate 16,803 of JBHOSY010000069.1, forward strand.
ACTGAGCCCTTCGAAAAGCCTCATGATTATTAGTGCCATCCCAGGTATTATAAAAATTTACCATTAATTCGGCAGTAGCCGCATCATCTACTTTCCACAGGGACATCAGGAGATTCCTGGCCCCGGCAACAATAACGGCCCGCTGTAATCCATAAACTCCTTCTCCGTTTCGCACCTCTCCCAAACCTGTCTGACAGGCTGATAACACAACCAGATTAGTGCCGTCAAGATTTAAATTAGTGGCTTCATATGCTGTTAAGATCCCATCTTCAGAACGATCAGGATCAATATTTCGAACACCGGCTAATACAATGCCCGAACGGATCATAGGACTTACAGCACTGGCAGTATCATCCACGAAAAAGCCATGGGTCGCAATATGAAGCAATTCCGGATTCTGCGCTGATTTTACCTTTTCTTCAAGTGCTTCGATCCCTTTATAAATTATTATATCCAGATCCTGGTTACTTAATACAGATCCTATTTCATTAATTTCATTCTCTGTCCCAGGCAGATCCACAAACACCTGTTCCCTGAATCTGAGAAGTTCAGCGTTACCAAGATTCCTGTATCCATAAGATTCCTGTGAAATATCGCCAGTCACAGCATTTTTTGCCAGATCAAAATCGTAAGAAGGTCTGCCAATTAAAATGGCATTTCTATTTTCGGTTGCAGCGATATCACGAATCAGATCTCCCGTATTGGTCAGATTGACTAATTCGATTTCATCGATGAGGTATTTACCGGTAACAGGATTTTTCAGTGTATTTAAATTTATCTGGTTATATACACCATCTGGTGACAGATAGACTCTTTGAATATCTTTTAAATGATTGGTGATTGGACTCCAGTATTGGTCATATGTAAGCCAGTCTTCAACTTGCAGGAAAATAGAATTTCTGTAAAAGGATAAATAACGGGTTTCAAGCTGGATCCCATTTTCTAAAATAAAACATTCAGGCGCAGGGGACTCTTTTTTCAGCATCATGACAAGATATACAGTGGAATCAGACAATCCATTTTTCGAATCTGCGGGATTTGGAGATGATGCATCAAAAACATTTACACGGACTATTTCAAGAGCTGCCTCTCCCTCTTTCAAAGATTCTTTCACCTGTTCCCATCCAGGTGGATCCTCACGGTTCTGAAAAAGTCCGGAGGCCTGATTAATTTCGTCTTCCAATGTTTCAATGATATTCTGAAGTGAATTGATATCTCCCTCGGAGCCTTTTTGATAATACAATGCTGCAAGATTCGCTTTGGATCTTTCCCATTCATGAAATTGAGAGATCAGCTGTTGGTCATCACTTAAAATAATCCTGTTTTTTATGCGGTTGGATTCATTCAGAAGCAGCGCTTTCGTGCTCAAAACATTATTGTACAATTCTTCATACAATACTGCGTTATCGACAACAAAAGCATTAAAAAGATCAAAATCGCTCTTGAGTGAATAGTAAAACTGCTCTTTTTCATACTCGGTCAATGAAATGAAGTTATTCCCAATATGATCCCGATATTGCTCTATCAGATTTTTAAAAGCAGAACCGGCAAGATCAATATTCCCCTGGTACCAATATAACAGCGCTTCTGTTTTCCATAATTTAAATTTAACATCCGACACCGCTACTCTTTCTGGATTATACTGTTTTGCTTTATCCAGGTATTCCTTTGATTTATTAAAGTTCCTTTCAGACAAATAATATCTTGCTTTCATTTCAAAAATGCGGGCAATTTCAAGATCACTCGCAATTTTGGATACGTATTTGCCTCTTCCCGAAGATGCCACTGCCAGTTTATCGATATACTTCAGTGCGTCCTTCTTTCTGCCAGTTATCATGCAGATCTCAGCCATATCGTTTAAATACTGGCGATTCAGGTTATCAAAATCATACCCGGTTGTTATCGCCTTTTTTAACATTTCATCAGCCTGATTGAAATATTCATAGGTTGATTCATATTGTCCTTTTCTGAAAAATAAAGAACCCATACCTATAACAGGATGAATCCGGTGAACACTTCCGGGGGGAAAATATGCATCCCGGAGTTTTTGAGACTCTTTAAATAATTCTTCTGCTTTCCTCAGGTTTCCTATAGTCAGATAGAAATAAGCCAGCCTGTCGATCGGATCAAATACAGTTTTTTGTGTTAACCTCGAAATCAGATAGTATCCGGTATTCCGAACAGGAATGTTTTTGAGTGCATCCTGATACGCTTCGGTGAAAAGCATCTCCGCATCCAGGTATTTTCCCGAGTTTTCATAATGCTCCCCAAGCATGCTTTTAAAAAGTATTGCTGATTTTATTAAACCAGTGGTTTCATACAGGGTTATATTGTTTTCAAGATCTTTAATCAGTTTGTCCGGATCCTTTTCCCGGAACATTTTTTTGTAGATAATATAGGCCTTAAATCGGGATTGAGATTTACAGGGGAGTTGATAAAATAGAAAAATCAATAAAAGAAGCCCCGATATGGTTCTGAGTAATCTCATTTCACACGAAACCCTATTTTAAAACCATACACGCGTCCCAGGTAATCAGAATTCAACAAATAAGTGGATTCCTGTTTATTCAAACCCCAGTTTTCTTCCAGATCTTTCACAGTGATTTGTCCCTCAAAGGGAAGCATAATGAATCCTGTTATTAAAAACCGTTTTATTGCAATTGTTCCCTGCAGTTGGGAATAGATATAAAGACGGTTCAGGTGAGGCGTAACATCACCCACAACACTTTTCGGATAATCCCATTTCATGATGCTTTCCTCCAGATGAGCATGTACGAGGTATGAAGGACTCAGTCCCAGATCCAGGTAAAGCGTATTCCAGTTTTTAATGTTCCACCTGGCCAGTAATGGTAGTGAGACATAACTTCCCCTGAATTCTATGGCCGATCCAAAAAAACGATCTTCGGAAGTATATCCCATTCCATAATAGGAAAGACCGGTTAACAAATAGAGTGATCCGACTATCCTCTCCTCCCACTCAATTCCAACATACTCATAGCCGAATCGTTTTTTATAATCCTTAAACAGATAGTACGGGCCACCTGATGAACCGGTTAACCCAGCTGTAACATATAACCTGGATTGAGAATAAGTATTATGCTGAATGATTACAAATGCAGCTGTTAATAATATCCATCGGTAAAAATTAGATTGACATTCCATTTTTAAAATCGAAAGTTATAAACACTCAAAATGTGTATTGCCAGGTTGTTCTAATACTTACAATATCATCCGATGCCAACGATTCAACAAATGAATCAATATAGATTCGTCCAAATGTTTCATCGGGAAATTTCACCACATACCCGTGATGCTCCTGTACCATAACTGAATCCATATAGCCACTTTCAGGTTTGGTTATCACATCTCCCAGGCAATTAACTTCACCAATGTCAACAATCCTGCCCCGTATTTTATCCGTTAGATTGAGAGAAATTATCTCAATGGACGAATCATGCCATATAATTTGAAAACATCCGTTTACACTTTCCATGAAACAAAAGACATTCTCATCCTCCAGAACCATATCATCTGATCCTATCGGATCCGCACAAGGATTATTAATTTCAGACTCTGTACAATCGGTTAATACCGGGGATAGAAAAAAGATTATGTAAATAACACCCTTAAAGACTTGATTGGTACTAGGAAAAGCAGACATGGATTAATTTCCTTTAATACGCTTCATTCAATCCTATCTAAATAACTTATAAAAATAGAAACAGAGATTTAGATTCACATATCACAATGCACGAATAATTTAAGAAAGTCCTGATTCATATCCAATTATGTAAGACCAGCAATATGTTATTGATTCGAAATGTATTTGCGTTCCAGATGCAGAATTCTCAAAGTTATGGTTAGAGGTAATATGTTATATCTTTCTTTTATTGTAAGTATAATAAACCCACTTCTGAACCTCCCCACCCACTATTTCATTCCGGCTGACAAGTGAGGAGGAGACAATTCCGTTTTCAGAACATCAGTCAACGCAATAAAAGACAACCGGTTCAATACATGTA
>JBHOSY010000070.1:0-20794 GCA_042584165.1 Bacteroidota bacterium
TTGAAGACTTACAGTTCAAATTGGAAGGATGGTTTTTCCATATACTTCGTTAAGCACTTGAGCTAAAGCGGCATAAATCGCGGAAAAGCCACAGATAATTCCTTCGTAACCTGCGATGTGCTTAATAGTAATACTATTTGTAAAGTTCCCGAGAGCTAATAAAAAGAAGAGTATTGTCAGGGAAGCAAAAACAAATTGTAATGACCGGTTTAATTTTAATGTACCAATAAAAAGTACTCCTGTAAAAATACCCCACATTGATAAATATGCTACCATAGCCATATTTTCCGGTGCTGCGACCAATCCCATTTTAGGCATAACAACCAGAGCAACCAATGAGAGCCAGAAAAGTCCATAGGATGTGAATGCAGTAGTACCAAAAGTATTACCCTTTTTCCATTCCATTACGCCGGCAAAGACCTGGGCTAATCCACCATAAAAAATCCCCATTGCCAGTATCATTGAACCCAGTTCGAATATACCTGCATTGTGCAAATTCAGGAGTACCGTAGTCATTCCAAATCCCATCAAACCAAGTGGGGCAGGATTGGCAGTAACATCATCCAGCCTGGTAATTGTCGTTTCACTTTCCATAACCTTAATTTCTTTATTTAGTTAAATTCCTCTGTTTTGTTTATGTTCATATATCTATTAAATGGTAATTATAGTTAAATATTTTTTCATTGTTAATATCATTGCATAATTCACTTCTAATAAATGGTATTTAACCCCAGGGTAGAATCCTGGACCCGAGTTTCCGATGCGCTCCGTCGCTGAAGCTTTGGCGCAAGAGACAGAGAATCGGGGAACCTGCCTTTGCCGGCAGGCAGGTTTAACCACTTACTTCTTGTCCTCCGAAGCGAACGCTAAGGAGGATTAAATCTCATTCAAAATACAAAAAATATTATCCTCTTATACATTAAACTATTTCTCTACCTTTTCGCTAAATCAGTCCATTTTCTGCTGTTAGGCTACAGGAATTGCTCCTGAGTTAGCCATTCCCCTCCACTACAATATCATACTATATCTCAAAGTCAGAATTGATTTTCAGGCCTTATTTAATCACCTGCACAGACAGCAGTGATAAGTTTTTTACTTCCCGGTTCGAGATACTGTGGGAGCCAATTATTTTGTAACTTTCAACAGGAATAATTCATAACTTGATTACTGAAACGTGCTATTCGGTTGATTAAGTAGAGATGTGTTCCGGGATAACAGAGATTTACATTCTTGGATTTAAAGTGAAGTTGCATTGGATATGAGTCCATTATAAAAAGAATTATAAATCATATTGTGATTTAGACAAACATTACCACCAATTTCATATATGAATTTGAATTCACAACATAGTATAAGACACGGAGGATTATTTCATGAACACACTTAAACTACTTGATGAACGCCAATTAGCATATGAGCTCTTTGGTCCCGAGGATGGTAAACCCGTTATCTTCCATCACGGCATGGGTGACTCAAGATTGTCTCGGCATCCAGATGAAGGGCTGATTACTGAGGCGGGCGTGCGACTTATTATCGTGGATCGACCAGGCTATGGAAGGTCTACACCACGCATTGGGAATAAGTTGTTAGACTGGGTACCTGACATAGCGCAATTAGCAGATTCGCTGGGATTGGAAAAGTTTACTGTAGCCGGTGCTTCAGCAGGCGCGCCTTATGCATTGGCTGTAGCCCACGAGCTTGAAGACAGAGTAGTGAAGGTGTTACTTGCTTCACCACTGGGACCTCTATCTGCTCCCGGAGCGCTGAAAACAGTCCATAAGGATTTTCAATGGTTGTGGAGATTACGTTGGTTTAAATCCATAATTAGAATGTGGGGGCGTAATGAGGCAAAGAAAGCCAAAGAAGACATCAAAAAATATTTTGACGATTGGCTTATAGATGCACCTGAATTAGATAAAGAATTATTTGCAGATTCTGAACTCCGAAAGATGCTTGAACAAGGGTCGAGCGAAGCATTCAGGCAAGGTGCAGATGGAATGATAGCTGATTTATTAGTACAATTTAATTGGGGTTTTGAGCTAGAGAATATCCATGCACCAGTAGAAATTTTTCATGGAAGTGCCGATGAGATACTTTTTCCTGAAATGGCTCAAAACATGGTTGAGAAATTACCGCAAGCCAAACTAACACTTTATCAAGATGAAGGACATTATTGCCTTTACAGACATTGGCTGGAAATATTTAAGCGGGCAGTTTGATCCCTTTTCGTACCTATAACATTGTCTGCCTCTGAAAATTTACTGCCATGTATCTCAATTCCCTTCCAATCCAATATCAAAACTCTAACTGAATATCAATATTGATTTACAGACCTTATTTTGATAAAATAAAGAGAGAGCTAACTAAGTTTCTATATACTTATTCCTGATACTGATGGAAGCAGCTGTTATTTCTGCATCAATTCCCTTGCACTGTCCATCTCTAAAATACTCAGTTTTTCAACCCGTCGGCGGAAATGCTCTTTAGTGCTGAATTCTGCAACTATATAAGCTTTAATAATATCCTTAGCCAGCCATGGACCGATAATTTTTGCGCCCATGGCAAGCAAATTCATATCATCGTGCTCCACACCCTGGTGAGCACAATGCACATCGTGTACCACGGCAGCTCGAATGCCGGGAATTTTATTCGCTGCGATGGCAGCTCCTACACCGGTACCACAAACCATAATCCCCCTTTCAGCCTCTCCTGAACGCACAGCGTCGCATACTTTGCGGGCTATATCAGGAAAATCAACCGGATCTTCGGAATGACAACCAAAGTCAATTACTTCACAACCAAGTTCATCTAATATTGCAAGTACATCGGCTTTCATTGAATAGCCTGCATGATCGTTTCCTAAAGCGATTTTCATTTGAGTTATATTTTGTTTCGTTTAAACAAATTCACAGCTTGGACACTTAATCCTGAAGTTAGTTTTATATTGATAAATCATTACACTTAATGAATATTTTTATATGATCAATCGCTTTATAAAAATGACAGGTTGATGGCAACGGGGCATGAAGCTAGTGATATGATTACATAAGATCTACTCTAAAATTCATACCAGTGATGATAATCACAAGTTATCGGAAGAGAAATCAAATAATAAAGATTTGAAGGGAAACTGAAACCAGAATTTTATATAATAGCTTTTCATATTTTTATCTATTCTTATATTTATTATATCGCGGGAAGAATATCTGTAAAGATTAAATAATCAAATGGTCATCATTGGTAAGAAATTTGGTAGATTGGCTAACAGGCTATGGATATTCAGCTATTTTGCTGCCAACTCGATAGCCTATGGTTACAAATTACTGTATCGGAATTTCGATGAGTTCATATGGTATTTCAATGCTACCCGAACAAATGATTTTGATGGCTACCCGATTAAAACCAGGATTACCAGGATCATTCCACTGGATTATTTTTTATACTGGTTAATGCAGGCCGTTATTGAATCCATAAAAAACATCAAACCCATTTTTTCTTTTTATATCATAAAAAAAGTGGAACGAAAAGGAGAGGGTTATGATTTGAATGACTCGGAGTTTGTAAATAATGCCGGAAAGAAACTGGTCATTACCCGTGATGGGGGTTTTTATTTCAGAGATAACAGGAATCTCAAACAATACAAGGAACATATATTACGGTTCTTTTCTCCCCGGGAAAAACATATGGCCAGGATAAATACGCTGATTGGTGAAGGCCGTAAAAAGGCGGATATTATCGTTGGGGTGCATATCAGGAAAGGGGATTTTGCAAAATGGAAAAATGGCAGATGGTATTATGAAAACACCACCTATGCCACATGCATGGAATCCTTAAAACAACATCTTGAAGAAGACGGAAAACGTATACTATTCCTGATCGTCTCCGATGAACCGGTGAACCAGGATGATTTTCAGGCCTTTCATACAGTATTAGGAACAGGTCATCTGATCGAAGATCTATATGCCCTGGCGTCATGTGATTACATTATCGGACCTCCAAGTACCTTCACATTATGGGCTTCTTTTTATGGTGAAAAACCATTATGGTTCATTGAGTATCCTGATCAAAAACCAGCATTATCGGATTTCTTTGTGGCTGAAGAGATTGGACAATATACCAGAATTGTTGATAAAATTTAAGTCACATTCGTTATTCCAGGGGAAGGATTCCTAAGAGAAATTTAACAAGCTGAGAGACTCTCAACAGTTATTTTCTTTGTGAGGCGCGGTTTATCTTTGAGAGACTAACTGGAAATACCAACAAGGGGATTAAGATATTTGAGAAGAGAATCGCACCTACTTCTCATTATTATAATTCTTTTAGAACAGGTTTTACACTCACCTCATAATGGGACCATGAAGATACGGCTTTCCCATCCACAACCAGGATCAACTGGGGAGATTGGTGAACGACATTAAATATCCTGGAAATTTCATTTGAGACAGTTCGATAGGTAAGTAGATCGAGATAATATAAAGTTACTTTGTCTTTAATTTCATCCCAATCCTGTTTAAGTCTTGATTCTGTCATATGGCTGATCCCACATGCGGTGCTGTGTTTGTATATCAATACTGGTTTATTCCTTGATTCTTTTATGATTTCTGTGATTTGATCCACATGATTCAATGCAATCCATCCGGAATCACCAGAGTTCATATTATTCTGTCTTCCAAGCATAATTTCTTTTCCCTTAGCCGGTTCCACGAAATTAATATCCGTAAGAAATCCAAATCCGAACAATAAAATAATCAACACAATATAATATTTCATGATATCAAGGTTGCTAAATACAATAATAAAATAAGGAAAAAATCTTTTATCAAATTATTAACTTTATTTAATCCAAGATGCCAGGTGAATCACAATCAAATATTATTGTAAATTCATCTTTTAACTATATTGGCAACAACAAAATGAGTCAAATTGTTGGAAAATATCTTATCATCTTTGGACTGATCCTTCTTGTAGTGGGGATCATAACATATTTTGGTGGTGGATATTTGGGATGGTTTGGTAAACTTCCGGGAGATATCCGGGTACAAAAAGAGAATTTCAGGTTTTATTTTCCAATAACTTCTATGATATTGGTAAGTATAATCATTACAGTAATCATAAATTTGATACGTAAATTCTTTAATTAGGATATCCCTATGAAAAAAAGAAAGCGTAAAAAGGGAAAATATGTATTTGCCAAATGGCTCATCGGAGGGATCATCCTCGGTGGTGTATTGGGATATATTTTAGGTAACGTTGCAGTTGGACTGGGATTGGGTTTAGCCATTGGTGGATTTGTAGGTATTATAGCCAGCGCCGGATGAAAAATCTGATGTTCTCAGCATTCAAAATTGATATCTGCCGTTTATCTTAAAAAAAGTTAAATCACATATTTCTCATTGAACAACACCGGAGAAATCGTTAATTTGCTGTCTGCCTGACTACGGGATATTCAACATTGATGTTAAATAGTTCGTAAACGTAGTTGGGTAAGTATAAATAATTCACTCTTTTTATTGTCTATGCCAAAGGTTTTAGTCACCTTTTTTTGCGTAATTCTAATAAGTGCATACAGCCTGTATGGACAAAACTACCATTTCCAGAATTACAGCCTGGAGGAGGGACTACCTCAATCTCAGGTTTGGGATATGCTTCAGGATTCCAGAGGTAGTCTCTGGTTAGGAACCAATGGTGGCGGATTAGTCCGTTTTAATGGGAATAAATTTGATGTTTTTCGAAAAACTGATGGCTTGCCAGGAGAGCAGATCTTTAATCTTCATGAAGATAAACAGGGAAGAATCTGGATCAGAACATACCAGAATGGCATTTCCTTATATGATGGTCTGGAATTCAATAATATTGAAATTGATGGTCATAATAATTATTTTTTAGCAAGTAATCAGTTTTTAAGTGATAAGTATGGTAATGTATGGTTTACTTTATTTATTGAAGGACATAATGATGAAAATGGGGAGATCAGACTTTACAAATATGCGAATGATTCACTGATATGCTTTTCCGATCAATTTGATGAACTTGAAGGCAAACAACTATCAAATAGATTTTTTTTGAAAGATAATGAGATTATTATAATAGGTGGTGATTCAACGATTTATGAAATTAATGGAAACCAGATATCAGAATCAGATTTTCAGGATATTATATTTCAGGATAATTCCATTTATGTTCCAGTTTATACTGACAAAAGGGGAAATATCTGGTTTGTATCGCAAACTAAAGGTGAAGCACTAATAAATTTCATTTATTCTAATGGAGAATTGCATCCCGTTGAACTACCTGAAGATATTGTTCTTGGTGGTGGGTTTCCATTTCATGAAGATTCAGAAGGAAATTTCTGGTTTGCAGATAATGAGAAACAGGAAGTTTATTATTGGGAGAATGAACCCGATGAACTCAAGTTTAAAACATTTTCAAGGATCAATGGTCTTCCGGATATGTTTATTAGAGATATCATGGAAGATTCAGAAGGAAATGTGTGGTTTGCTACTGATGGTAGTGGTTTGTATCGATTGGGAGGTAACCGATTTCTGACCTTTAGTAACAGCCCGGAAATTAATGATAAATTCATCTGGTCCATCTTGCAGGATTCAAATGATAATTATCTTTTCGGCACGGCTGGAGATGGATTAATTCTCTATAATGGTGAAAAGTTTTTTGACCTTTCAATTCTTCAAAAAGAATTCACAGGTATAATTATGGCCATTGTTGAAAAAGAAGCTGGATTGTACTTGTTAGGTACTAACCAGGGACTTTTTGAATTCGATGGAGAGGCAATTTACCGGGTCAACAAGGAATATCAATTACCTATGAATGCTGAAGTACATTCCATCTTGGCTGATGATGATGTTCTATGGTTTGCTACAGTCCGACATGGTGTTTTCAGATTTGCTGAAGCTGAAATTACGCAGTTCTCAACCCATAACTCTAATATCATTTCCAATTATATCGACTACATTCTATCAGATTCCAATGGGGATATCTGGGTATCAGGAAGAAATGGAGTGGGTAAATTTGAAGGTGATAAATTTATTAATTACACAAAGGAAAACGGATTACCTGATTACAGCATATTACAAATTACAGAAGATCATTTTGGTAGAATATGGGCAGCCACCTATGGCGCAGGTATCGTTTGTATTGATCCATCCCAAAGTGAAAAACCTGTTACTATCCAACTTAATACAAAGGATGGCACATCCTCTGATAATATATATTCGATTATTACTGATAATAATGGCAATATCTGGGCGGGTGGTCAATTTGGTGTAGATAGAGTTAGTTTCAAGGAAAATGGAACCATAGCTGAACTAAGAACATTCGATAAATATGAGGGATTTATTGGAATAGAAAATAATGCCAAAGCTAATCTGGTAGATAAAGACGGGCGATTATGGTTCGGCACCATAAATGGTGTAATGGTATATAATCCGGAACAGGATAGAAAAAATCTTACGCCCCCGGTAACTAATATTACAGATATTAAGCTTTCTTATCGTGAAATTGACTGGACCGATGAGGAAAACAAAAAATCCAATTCCGGTTTAAAACCCTGGTTTCATACTCCAATTGATCTCACATTGCCATATAATAAAAACCATGTTTCTTTCGATTTTGAAGGACTGAGTTACCGGGTTCCCGAGAAAGTCCGATACCAGTGGATGCTAGAAGGGATTGATGAAGGCTGGTCTCCTGTTAGCAGTAAAAATGATGCTATTTACTCCAGTCTGCCTCCCGGCGATTATACCTTCAAGGTGAAAGCAAGTAATAATGATGGTGTATGGAACGATACACCTACCGAGTATACATTTACTATTAAATCTCCATTCTGGGCAACCTGGTGGTTCAGATCAGCTGTCGTTCTGTTCCTTGTGACAGTATTTCTGATCATCTTCTGGCTGCGTAACAAGTTCATTCGTGAGCGTCAGGAGGAACTTGAACATCTTGTTGATTTTAAAACCAAAAAGCTGCAGGATCAAAAGGATGAGATCCTGACACAAAGCGAGAAATTAAAAGTGGCTTATGACAACCTGGCTATCCTGAGCAGGCTTGGCAGGGACATTACTGCCAATCTCACTGTTGAAGCAATCATTAATGCAGTCTATGAGAAACTCAATACACTTATGGATGCTGCCGTGCTTGGCATTGGCATTTTTAATAAAGAAAAAAACACACTGGATTTTCCCGGATTGATTGAAAAAGGTAAACGCCTTCAACATGCAAGCGTGCCATTCGACGATGATCAACGTCTTGGTGTAGTTTGTCTGAAACAGAATAAAGAAATAATCATTAACAATTATGCAGAGGAGTATAAACAGCATGTAGATGAATGGAAGCCGCCTGTAAAAGGCGATGATACTGCTTCAATTATTTTCATACCATTAATTCATCATGAAAAACCACTGGGTGTGGTCACTGTTCAAAGTTTCCAGGTTAATGCTTTCAATGAATACCATTTGAACATTATCAGAAACCTGGCCATCTATGCAAAAATTGCCCTGGAAAACGCACGCGTTTATGAAAAGATTAAGGATCAGACTGTGCGTTTAACCGATGCAAATAAAAACGTAATGAAACAAAAGGATGAAATAGAACTCAAAAACCTTGAGCTGCTGGATTTGAATAATGATAAAAACCATATCATCAGCCTGGTTGCACATGATCTTAGGAATCCTCTTACCAGTGCAATGACTATGGCCGGGGTACTAGATATGGATTCAAAGAATTTATCGGAGGATCAGAAACAATGTATAAAGGTTATCGAGAAGGGGCTGATCAGAATGAATGATATGATCGTCAGGATTCTGGATGTAAGAAGGATTGAAAGCCAGAAGCTGGACCTGAATATGCAGAAAGTTGACCTGCAAGGCATAATAGCTGAGGTAAACAATAACCTGAAATCAGAGACTAAAAGAAAGAATATCAAGGTTAGAATTAAAGCAGAGGAAATATATGCCACACTGGACAAGGATTTTGCTACCCAGGTATTTGAAAATCTCTTTTCTAATGCTATTAAATTTTCCCCACCGAAAAAGAGCGTTGAAATTAAGTTGTTGAAGGAAAATGGTAAGGCCCGTGCAGAAATTAAAGATGAAGGTCCCGGATTGACTAAAGACGATATGAAAAAACTCTTTGGAAAATTCCAGCGTCTGAGTGCTAAGCCAACCGGAGGTGAGCATAGTACTGGAATTGGGCTTTCGATCGTAAAAAAATATGTGGAAGCAATGAACGGTAAAGTATGGTGTGAAAGTGAACCCGGAAAAGGAGCAAATTTCATCGTTGAATTTGACAGAGCTGATTGATCTTTCAACTACCGGTACCCCCTAAAGATATTTTTTTTCAATCCTGTTATTAAATTATACGCTATGACGGATTATATTTTTCTTAATGGCAATATTGTTGATGAAGATGCAGCTCAAATCAACATTAAGGATCTGGCATTACTCAGAGGATATGGGATCTTTGATTTTTTAAGAACCGTTAACAAAAAAAAACCCTTCCTTATAGAAAAACACCTCAACAGATTTTACATTTCAGCCAGTACCATGGGGCTTTCGATTGACTATTCCAGAGATTTTCTACTCGATATTATCAAACAACTTCTGGAAATGAATTCTTATGTGGAAGCTGGTATCCGAATGGTATTAACCGGTGGATATTCTCCTAATGCGTTCGAACCCACGGAATCTAACATTTTTATTGTGATTGAACCGATTCACCTTCCATCCCCATCCCAATTCGAGATAGGTGCAAAGCTCATCACACACAATTATCACCGAGAATGGAGTCGTGTAAAAACCATTAATTATATTACATCAATTCGACTTATAAACGATAAAAGAAAAGCTGATGCTATTGAAGTCCTGTATAAAATTGATGGAAAAATACATGAGTGTTCGAGAAGTAATTTCTTCATAGTAAAAGATGGAGTACTTATTACTGCTGAAGATGATGTTCTTCAAGGCATTACCAGGGGTACTGTTATTGAAATTGCCAAAAGATCAATGAAAGTGGAATTGAGGGAGGTGCTTGAAGAAGAATTGATGACAGCTGATGAAGCCTTCATTACAGGGACTACTATCATAGTGACACCCATCGTAAAAATCGATGATATAGAAATTGGAAATGGAAAACCAGGTCCGGTAACTCGCAAACTTCTGGCTGAATTCCTGGACTTTGAAAAAAATTATTGATCGAATAGATTCGATGATAGGTACCGATCTCCTCTATCACATATAATACACACGATTACACCTTCCTCCACATGTTTCACAAGCTTTTCGACAGCAGCAACTGCCCCTCCGGAGCTGACTCCGGCAAATATTCCTTCCTCTTTTGCCAGTCTGCGTGTCATTTTTTCCGCTTCTTTCTGAGAAACATCAATGATACTGTCCACGCGATCGGGTTCAAATATTTTTGGTAAATATTTCTCTGGCCATCTTCGTATACCGGGTATTTTAGAGCCATCAGTGGGTTGAACACCAATTATCCTGATATCAGGATTTTGCTCTTTCAGATATCTTGAAACACCCATAATTGTTCCTGTTGTGCCCATCGAAGACACAAAATGAGTTATTTTTCCTTCTGAATCATGCCAGATTTCCGGACCAGTGGTATGAAAATGTGCTTTATAATTATCAGGATTAGCAAATTGATTAAGCATAAAGTATCCTCCTTTTTCCACTTTTTTATGAGCATAATCAATAGATGCTTCGATAGATCCTTCAGCAGGAGTCAAGGTAATCTTAGCACCATATGCCTGCATGGTTTGAATGCGTTCTGTGGTTGAATTTTCGGGCATTACCAATTCTATACCCAACCCGTATAGCCGGGCAATCATGGCAAGAGCGATTCCGGTATTACCGCTTGTAGGTTCAATCAATTTCGTCCTTTTATCAATCTCTCCTCTCTCAAGCGCGCCTTTAATCATGCCCATTGCTGCACGGTCTTTCACGCTGCCTCCAGGATTGTGTCCTTCAAGCTTAGCAAATACACTAATGTTTTTCTTATTAATTATCTGTTGGATTTCAACCAGTGGTGTATTGCCTACCAGATCAAGTAGAGAACTCATATTTTACAAATTATTAAACAATATCTAGTGAAACGATTATCGATGTATTTTGTTTTATCAAATACAACTAATTCATACATAATATAGTTGTTTTCAATATGGATATATTCAATACTTTATATGATATCTAAATTAATGTTGTATCGCTCAATTGATGAGTTTCAATATTTCAGTTCTTCCATTTTCATTTTTAGTTAAAATAGTTGAATATTTGATGATTGGGTGAACTTCTCTTCGTTATAAAATTTTCACATTCAATAGTATCTTATGAGTAACACCATAAAAAAATTATTCCTGCTCGATGCAATGGCCCTGATATACCGTGCTCACTTTGCATTCAGTAAAAATCCCAGGATAAACTCCAGGGGTATGAATACAAGTGCCATACTGGGTTTTACAAACACGTTGCTGGATGTATTGAATAAAGAGGAACCGACCCATATAGGTGTGGCATTTGATACCAAAGCACCAACATTCAGACATGAAAGATTTCCTGAATATAAAGCAAACCGTGAAAAGCAACCGGAAGATATTGGAATTGCCATTCCATATATTAAGCAAATCATTGAGGCCTTTAATATCCCCGTGATTGAAAAAGATGGATTTGAAGCAGATGATATAATCGGTACACTGGCCAAAAAAGCTTCATCCAAAGATTATGAAGTTTACATGATGACACTTGATAAGGATTATGCACAACTGGTTGAAGAAAAAATCATGCTATTCAAGCCGGCTTATATGGGAAATGCAATCGATATTCTTGGTATAAAGGAAGTTCTGAAGAAGTTTAATATTTCCAGGGTTGACCAGGTAAGAGATATTTTGGGATTGCAGGGGGATAGTGTTGATAATATTCCCGGGATCCCTGGCATCGGACAAAAAACTGCAGTTACACTTATTCGTGATTTTGATACTGTTGAGAACATAGTCGCCAATGCGGATTCGTTGAAAGGAAAATTACGTGAAAATGTTGAAAATTTTAGAGACCAGGGGATTTTATCAAAAGAACTGGCAACCATAAAAATCGATGTTCCTGTAGAGCTGAATGAAGATTCCCTTAAATATGATGGCCCGGATAAGGATAAATTAAAATTACTATTTGATGAACTGGAATTCAGAACTTTATCACGACGTGTATTAGGTGAAGAGTTCTTATCGAGCACTACTACAACCGGACAATTGTCAATGTTTGGTTCTTCGGGAAAAGATACGGAAAACGATGTAGAAGGACCTTCCATGGGAGTCATGAAGACTATCGATAGTGTTAAACATGATTATGGATTAGTTGATACAGGTAAAAAAAGAACAGAACTTATCAATGAATTATCTGCTCAGAAGGAATTCTGCTTTGATACTGAGACTACCAGTGTGAATCCGCTCGAAGCTGAACTGGTTGGCCTGTCTTTCAGTATTAAAAAAGGAAACGCGTGGTACGTTCCTGTACCGGAAAAAAAGAAGGAAGCTGCAGCTATTTTAGAGGAATTCAAGACTGTATTTGAAAACCCGGAAATCGGAAAAATAGCACAAAACATCAAATATGACTACCTGGTTCTGAAATCATATGGCATCGAAGTGAAAGGGAGTTTTTTTGACACAATGATCGCCCATTATTTATTTGAACCGGAGTCCCGTCATAACATGGATATTCTTGCACAGAATTACCTGAATTATCATCCCGTTTCAATTGAATCGCTCATTGGTGAAAAAGGAAAGAAACAGGGAAATATGCGAGATGTGGAGATAAATAAAGTGGTTGAATATGCTGGTGAAGATGCAGATATCACACTTCAGCTTAAAAACGAATTTGAATCACTTCTGAAGGATAAGAATGTTCACAAATTATATTATAAAGTTGAAGCACCATTAATTCGTGTGCTGGCAGATATGGAATTTGAGGGTATTAATATATCGACAGATACCCTTAAAGTAATTTCAGAGGAGATGGCCAAAGAGAGTAAGATCCTGGAAGAAAAAATTTATGTGGCTGCAGAAGTTAAATTCAATATTGCATCACCAAAACAACTCGGTGATGTCCTTTTTGAAAAGCTTAAACTTGAAGAAAATCCTAAAAAAACAAAAACAGGTCAATATGCTACTGGTGAAGACATCCTGACCCGACTGGCTCATAAACACAGCATCATCCAGGATATAATGGATTTTCGGGAAGTACAGAAATTAAGATCTACCTATGTAGATGCGTTGCCGGAAATGACTTCAAAGAAAGACGGCAGGATCCATACATCTTACAACCAGGCGGTTGCGGCCACAGGCAGATTAAGTTCAACGAATCCAAACCTTCAAAACATTCCGGTTAGAACTGAAAAAGGCAGGGAAATTCGCAAAGCATTTATTCCCAGAAACGAAGATTATATTCTGCTTGCTGCGGATTATTCTCAAATTGAGCTTCGAATTATGGCAGATTTTGCCAAAGATGAAACCATGATCACCGCCTTCAAAGAGGGAAAGGATATTCACAGTATGACAGCCAGTAAATTATTCCATATTCCTGTGGAAAATGTGGACAATGATATGAGAAGGAAAGCAAAAACTGCAAATTTCGGGATTATTTATGGGATCTCTGCATTTGGATTATCACAACGGTTGGACATACCACGAAAAGAGGCAACTGATATTATCGATTCGTATTTCAGGGAATTTCCTTCCGTAAAAAAATATATGGATGAAGTGATTAATGAAGCCAGGGAAAATGAATATGTTGAAACAATTCTTGGCAGGAGACGATATCTTCGCGATATAAATTCCAGGAATGCTACTCAGAGAGGATTCGCAGAGAGAAATGCTATCAATGCTCCAATCCAGGGTAGTGGCGCCGATATGATAAAAGTGGCCATGAATAACATTTCTGACTATATTTTAAAGAAAAACCTGAAATCCAGGATGATCCTTCAGGTACATGATGAACTGGTTTTTGATGTGTATAAACCGGAACTTGATAATTTCATTCCCATCGTTGTGGACTTGATGAAAAACGCAATTACATTTGATGTACCGATCGATGTGGATCATGGAATCGGTAAAAATTGGTTGGAAGCACACTAATTGGCCTAAAGAGGTGTGGCGATTGATGGTGAGAAATACAAGAATATTTTTTCTCTTTGCAGCAGGTATAATTCTATATTCCTGTTCTGATACTGATTATGAGTTGGAACTAATTGAAATTCATGGTACGTTAAAACAATGGGAACCTTTAACGCTGACTTTTCATCAACCAGGGAAACAGCTGGAAAGTAATCAATTATCATCCTCAGGTAATTATCTCTATGGGATTTTCCGGCGCATCGATAAGGAAACCATCGTTCCTGGTTACTTTGCAGGAGTACATGCAATTGATCCTGATATGAATTATAATAATACATGGAAAATAAACTTTACTCCGGATAATTATGGTATTTGGACATATCAGGTGATACTGATCGAGGATCTTCCTGCCTCTGAGGAAGACTTGGAAAAACAGATCAAGAATCAGGATTCCCGGGTGTATTCGGATGATTTTAAAATAATTCCCCGTGAAGGAAATCATGATTCCTTCAGATCCCCCGGATTTATACAATATTCAAATGATGGATTCCTGATCCAGAATGAGAATGAAGAAAGGTATATTTTGAATTGTATTTCCGTTAATGGCGATCTGTTGAATCAGTATGTTAATTTCACAGAACATTATTATAATAAATCATTTCCCACTGATACACTGGTAGACCAATCAGAAATTTCTGATGATATTAAAAACCCGGGATTAAATGGCGTTAAATTATCAATTTCTGATATCCTGTCTGATTTAACTTCTTTTGACAGGTCTCAGGCTGATTTGGACAGCATAAACGAGATACAAAGGAATCTTGAGAAAGTATACAGGCACGGGTTCGTAACTGTTTTTGAAATAATGGATCTTACTTCAGAAAAAGATGATGTTCAGAGTCTCGATAATAAAACCCTCGCATACCTGCGGGAAATGATTGCCAGGTTCAGCCATAATACCGGACTAATCTGGTCAATTAAAACCTCAGGAAACCTTGATACAAAAAAAGGGTTAATAAAAGATATCACGAAACTTATTCGGGATATGGATCCATATGATCATACAATACTCATCACATGTGGGCCGGATGATGTATCTCTTGAAACATTTATCGGGTATCCATTCATTGATGGAATAATAATGGATAATTCAAATCAGTTTCCTGCAGACAAATTGTTCATGATCAAAAATTTGTCAACCCAGAAAGGGCGAAAATGGATTTTGCTGGAAAATGTACAAACCTCGATACAATATACAAATGTGCGGGATATTATCTGGTCCAGAACGTTGTCTGGAAACAGTGGTCTTATTTGGACCCCGGAGAGTGATCTTGATAATTATATGGAGTTTGAGGCGTTTAATTCCAATATCTCTTTTATAAAGATGGTGAATAGCATTAATAGCAGTTATAAAATTCCTTATGATGCCAAAATGATCCGTGAGAGTCAGAATACGACGGAGCATTTTGGAATGAGGTTCAGTGATGATTTCATTATAATATATTTATCCAATGATATGTCCTACCATCTTGATTCACTAAGTCCCGGATCTTATTCGATAACATGGAAAAATTTAAGTACTGATTCAATTCATGATCAACTGGAAACATCATTTTCAAATTCAGTTAACAACTTAGTCTTATCATCGCCGGATATGGATGTTCCAGCGCACTGGTTAACGATCATTCAGAAAAACCATTAAATGAAGCTCAAGATACTTGACAACATTCCTTCTAAAAACGACATTAAAGAAAGTAAATACATTATTTCTGATTATGCCCATGAAACACCCGTTTTGACCTGTAACAGCATCAATCAGATAGCAGGCACACAACTATATTTCAAATGTGAGAATTTTCAAAAAGTTGGTGCATTCAAGTTCAGGGGGGCCATAAATACTATAATGAGGCTTGAAGAGGATGAATTAAGTAAGGGTGTAGCAACGCATTCGTCCGGAAATCACGCCCAGGCACTGGCTCTGGCAGCTCGTATTGCCGGTACAACAGCATCTATAGTCATGCCGAAAAATGCTCCTGAAATAAAAATTGAAGCAGTAAAACAATATGGGGCAAATATTACATTTTGTGAGCCCACACTTGCAGCAAGGGAAAAAACGTTAGCAGAAATTATCGATAAAACAGGTGCCTGGTTTATACATCCATATAACGATTACAACGTGATTGCGGGTCAGGCAACCTGTGCCCTCGAGTTAATCAATCAGGTTAATGAAATTGATGCCATTATTACCCCGGTGGGCGGTGGCGGTCTGTTAAGTGGTACATTGCTTACAGCAAAACACTTTTCAAAATGTATAAAGGTTTTTGCCGGAGAACCGGAAGGAGCAAAAGATGCTTATTTATCCTTGAAAAATAGTGAGTTGATACCCTCGATAAATCCTGATACAATTGCAGATGGGTTGCTGACCTCCCTCGGGGATAAAACATATCCAATCATATCTGAAAATATTGAAGAGATTCTGCTGGTAAATGATGAAGAGATTGTATTGGCAATGCGCCTGTTGTGGGAAAGAATGAAAATCATTGTGGAACCCTCAGGGGCAGTACCTTTGGCTGCAATTTTACGTGAGAAACACAAATTCAGAAATAAGAATGTTGGTCTGATACTTTCAGGAGGAAATATTGACCTGAATAAACTTCCTTTTTCATGAAAATGTAGAAAATGTTGAAAGGATTTCATTTACAACTTTAACTTGATTACCGTCATGAGTGATATTAACAAAGAGATACACCAGGTACTGGAAAAACTTGGCATCGAAAACATTAATCCCGGCATATCTACAGGCAAGAAATGGATTAATTCACCGGGAGACTATTACGAATCGTTCTCCCCGGTTGATGGCAAGTTAATTTCAAAAGTTGAAATTCCCGGAGAAGAGGAATATGAACAAACAGTTCAAAAAGCTGAAGAAGCTTTTGTTTCATGGAGGTTATTCCCGGCTCCGAAACGCGGTGAAATCGTAAGGCAAATTGGTGTACGTCTACGCAAATACAAGGAACCTCTGGGAAAACTGGTAACCTATGAAATGGGTAAATCGTATCAGGAAGGACTTGGAGAGGTTCAGGAGATGATTGATATATGTGATTTTTCTGTTGGATTGTCAAGACAACTATATGGTCTTTCCATGCATTCTGAGAGAGAAAAGCACAGAATGTATGAGCAATATCATCCACTGGGTATTGTCGGGATTATTTCAGCCTTTAATTTTCCGGTAGCAGTTTGGGCCTGGAATGCCATGATTGCCTGGATATGTGGTGACGTGGTCATCTGGAAACCCTCTGAGAAGGTCCCCTTATGTGCTTTGGCTTGTCAAAAAATCGTTGCTGGTGTATTTGAGGAGAATGCAACTCCGGAAGGAATCTGTAACCTGATCGTGGGAGATCACAAAATTGGTCAAAAAATGGCACAGGATAAAAGGATACCACTAATTTCAGCTACAGGTTCAACAAGAATGGGTAAATTGGTTGGAGAGGCTGTAGGTGCCAGGCTGGGAAAAAGTATCCTTGAGTTAGGGGGAAATAATGCTATAATCATTACAGAAAATGCTGATTTGAATATTGCGCTAACTTCGGCTGTTTTTGGAGCAGTTGGTACCGCAGGTCAAAGATGTACATCTACGAGACGGTTGATAATCCAGGATTCGATTTTTGATGAGTTTAAGGAAAAAATTGTCAACGCCTATCAGCAGCTTAGAATCGGTAATCCTCTGGATGAATCAAATCACGTTGGACCGTTGATTGATCGACAGGCTGTTAAGATTTATAAAAGCGCACTAAAAGCAATTATAGAATCAGGAGGTAAGACAATTGTGGAGGGTAAGATTCTAAAAGGACCAGGATATGAATCTGGTTGTTATGTGGGGCCTGCTGTTTTCGAGGTGCAAAATGATTTTGAAATCGTACAGAATGAAACCTTCGCTCCAATATTATATCTTATCAGATTCAAGGAGCTCATGGACGCTATAGCTATTCATAACAATGTACCACAGGGATTGAGTTCAGCCATCATGACAAATAATGTCCAGGAGGCTGAGTTTTATCTTTCTCATCAGGGTTCAGATTGTGGAATTGCGAATGTAAATATCGGAACTTCAGGGGCTGAGATCGGAGGTGCATTCGGAGGCGAAAAAGAAACGGGGGGAGGCAGGGAATCTGGTTCAGACGCATGGAAAACATATATGAGGAGACAGACAAATACTATTAATTATGGGGAGGAATTGCCCCTGGCCCAGGGCATCAAATTTGACATACGGGAGTAATCAATTAAGTAAAATAACGTATCATTACTCCATTTCGAATTATATTTGTGCGGTAAAATTAATCCTCTTATTTTTCATCCGCCGGAGAGGTTTTTTTTTGTAAATTACCTTTTTAAATAAAAAAGTTATCACAATATCCACATAGCGATGGCAAAATTGAAAGATGCCCCGTATAAAAACGTCATGCTGATCGATGATAATGAGATTGACAATCTCATCAACCAGAAAATGATTGAATCATCGGGTATTACAATTAATGTTTATATACATACTGGGGCCAAAAGTGCCATTGAATTTTTAAAGAATCTTGAAAAGCTTGCCGAACTTTCAGATGAAGTTCTTCCTGACATTATTTTTCTCGACATTGATATGCCTTTAATGGATGGATTTCAATTTCTGGATGAGTTTGAAAAGCTTACTGCTAAAACTAAAGATAAATGCAAGATCGTCATGTTGACCAGCTCAATCAACCCGCAGGACTTAGATAAATCGAAAGATTATATCTATGTTAAAAGATATCTTAACAAACCGCTGTCCCACGAAAATCTGATCAGTCTTAAATTTTGATATTATTTACTGCTTAATTGAACGATCAGTTTCTCATTCGTTCTTATTAATAAGGTTGGAGTAAATGTGATAAACTTAAACTTATCTAATTTATTCACCAGGGAGTAAATTTTCTCATATTTGTTACGTTTTGCATCACTTATGCTGATTTTCAGCATTTTGGTGAATAAAACAATATGTTCACAATTTTCTTTACCAATTAAACGAATCTGTCTCTGAATACTGTTTATCAACTGTTGAAACAGGTCAAAATCCTCTGAAAGGCAATATTGAAGTGCAAGTAAACACTTAACTTCAAGTTGTCCCATTGGAAATTTCTTCAGCGAGACTTCATTTAAAAATCCATTGATCCATTTTGCTGCTTCTTCGTAACGATCAACATAATAGCAGGATAAAGCTCTGTATGTCACATAGATCAAATGATTCGGAATATCATTTATATCACTTTCAAAATTATTGAATAGCCCTTCATTTTCCTCATACATTTCTTCCTCATTACCCATTCTTAAATGTCGAAGGATCTTTGTAACCAGAAATTGCCCCGGGAATGTATACAGGTTATAATTAGATAACAATTGACTGATTGTCTCATTTACAGTCTCATAATATTCCTCTGCCTTTCTGTATACTTTGTAATGGTTATAATATTCCAATCTCAGAAAGTCAAATACCATACTGAGATGATAATAGATAGAATCAAGTTGATATAAACTGATAATGCTTTCAACATTCGTTAATATATCCTCAATTGGTTCAACTTCCATTTCGAGGGTTTCTTCCGGTTCAATAAATAGCCGATGGAAGATTGTAATACAGCTTAAATAAACGTAAAGCCTATGTGATTCATATAAATCACACACATTATTCATCTCCTTATTCAGGAGAATAAGTTCTAAATCCGATCGAGGACCATGACCTTCCAGAACGTAGGCACCATATTTTTTAAAATATCCAGCCAGTAAGTCTTCAGATTTATCAATAGCCAGTGTATATGCCACATGTTTATTATATGCCTGGGAATAATTGAAAAAGTCACCGGCATGCATGTGCATCTTCTTTAATGATTTATAAACTATTGTTAATTCATTAGAAAGGTCATAATCCAGCAATTCTCGTTCCAATTTTTTTAAAGTGGCAATAGCAATGGTTTTTTTCTTTGTAAAAAGGATCTCATTGATATTCGCAACTTTTCGGAGTATATCAGCACGGGGATTTTCCAACTCCTGGAGGAGATACTCCTCAATCCTCTGATTGAGTCTTGATCTTAGCGTATAATATGCACTTGTGTTGACACCTAACTCAACCATGATTTTCTTGTCCGGAATATGGTATTCACGCATCGATTTCAACAAATAAGCTGATTTCTCAGCATTGCTTTCCATCAATGAATTATATATAGCCTCATAATCGCTATCCGTCAATTCTTTTATTATACTCTGCAATTTCGCCATGATTAAATTTTCTTATTTGAGGCTGACTATGATGGATAAGTATTCTCACGCCCTCCGGCTGATATCTAAATGTAATGTTTTAAAACATTAATTAATAATTAATGTTCAGATTAATCATTTTAAGCTACATTTTATAATTATATGGTGATAATATATGATTATAATAAGACGCAATGAAGCACCTTACATGAGCAATAAGTGGGTAGTTAAAAAAATGAGTGAGATTCAGGCTATATCCTCACAAAAGAAGAATCCTTTGATTCAAGTTTCGTTTCGCCCATAAGAAATTTGTCGACTTCGCGAGCGGCTTCCCGTCCTTCTGAGATAGCCCAGACTACCAATGATTGTCCTCGCCGCATATCTCCGGCAGTATATACC
>JBHOSY010000071.1:0-20714 GCA_042584165.1 Bacteroidota bacterium
TTATCATCCTGAACTTGGAGCTAAAAAGTGGCTTGTATATACAGCAGCACTCATTCCACCAACATTTGTGGGTTGGTGCAGGTACAGGGGATTTATGCATTTCCCAACTGATACCTTGCTTGGAATCGGTGTAGGTGCAGCAGTCGGGGTAGCAATACCTCACCTGCACAAAGTAACCACCAAAATGAATCGGGATATATCCCTGGTGCCTTTTACCGGAGGTGCCACAGGGGTAGCGTTTTCGATGCGGTTTTAGAATCATGAATTTTTATCTGTTACCTTGTTTCGTTAGTGCCTCCATGATGTTTTCTTATATATCTTTAATTTCTAACTTTATATTTTAAAGAAAAAGTAAATGTCTCGACATCGTCAGCTTGCTGCCATTATGTTCACTGACATTCAGGGCTATACGTCAATGATGCAGGAGGATGAGGATTGAAGACGGGATTTTAATTACAGATTCATATGGAAAAGGTGGAGATCTATATACCAGGAAGCAATATGGAAATTTCATTCTACGTCTCGAATTCATGTTATCTGATGTTGGGAATAGTGGTGTATTTATAAGAAGTAATCTGGATAATCGCACCAATACTGGATTTGAAGTACAGTTGCTGGCACCATGGACACCCTGGCGGGATGATCTTCATTGCACAGCATCACTATATGGGCATGTAGCTATTACCAATCGTCCGGATGAAACTACAGGGAAATGGTATGAAATGGAGATAATTTGTGACAGGAAAGATATTGCAGTTTCAGTAAATGGAGAAATATGTACCATTGGAAATATGAATGAGGTTGTAAGTCTTCGAAACAGGAATATGGCGGGTCATATTGGTCTGCAACTCAATCATGCAGAAAAGGGAGGGCAATGGACAAAATTCCGAAATATCAGTATTCGTAACCTTGATAATGAACCAGATTATGTTGCCAGGGGACTGGGAAATCTGGATGTTGAAATCAGGGATCAGGCACATGATGCTGCTATGAAAATGGGACTGGATATCATTGGCTCACTGGCATTTTTAATGGGAGAAAATGACCCGGTATCCTCTGCAGGCGCAAAACAGGCATTGTTCGACATTTGTGCCAAAACATCAGTACCTGATATTGGAAAGACAGAGAAAACGGAATTAATATCTGTATTACAAAAACAAGCAGGAAGCACCAACTCAGAAGTAGTAAAAAATTACCTTATATGGCTTATTGGTATGCTGGAATAGTTCATCTTAGTGACCCTTTGTTCCTTTCTTAGCGCTTCATTGTATAATTTGTCCCAGGTAATCTTTATGTAAAAGATCTCATCTTTAAATTCCTTTCAGGTCAGTTTTAGTTAAAATTTGTACTATTTCCTATAAAATCCTATATTGGAAGGTTATCATAACGATTAATAATAATTAAAATGGCTGTTTCAGAAGATTTTAAAAACTATGTCGCAGATCAGCTGGGAGCGATCGAACCAGTTGATTTCAAGAAAATGTTCGGTGGATATGGCATCTTTAAAGATGGATTGATGTTTGGAATGATCAGTCCGGGTGATATTTTCCGGTTGCGGGCAGATGAACAGAACCAACAAGATTATGAAAATGCAGGGATGGAACAATTCCCATCACATCATGGCAAAAAGGGCATGCCTTACTGGAGTGTGCCTGCTCAGGTGCTAGAAGATACTGACAAATTGAGATCCTGGGCTTTAAAATCCATTGATGCGGCACAAAGGACTAAGAAATAAGAATCATGTATGCAATTAAACATCTTTTCCATATCAATGCTTCATTCGAAAAAGTCTATGACGCAATAACAACAATCGATGGACTAAAATCCTGGTGGACACCACAGACAACCGGATCCAGTGAAATAGGTAACGTTCTTGAGTTTCGATTTGGTGGAACAATCCTGTGTTTCATGCAGGTTATAAGTAAGGCACCAAATACCTACCTTGAGTGGGAGTGTGTAAACGGTCACCTGGATTGGATTGGTACACAGATAATTTTTCAACTGGATGATCATGAAGATATGATCAGGATTAGATTTGAACATTCAGGTTGGAAGGATGCCAATGACTTTTTTGGCCAATGTAATTTCGCATGGGGTAGATATATGGAGAGTTTGCGTTTGTATTGTGAAACAGGTGAAGGAAAACCATTTAAAAAAGAGTAGTTCTATCATGTATGAAAAACTCCATCTTACCTTCAATCAACATATACCTTTATCTGATGAGGATTGGGCATTAATAACAGAACGATTTCATCCTGTTTCATATAAGAAGAAAGATAAGCTCATTGATATAGATCAGATCTCACGGCATTTCTATTTTATCAATAGCGGACTTCTGCGATTATATGGATATAAGGAAGGAGAGGAGAAGACATTGTTCTTTTTCTCAGAAAATATGATAGCCGGTATTGTTGAGAGTTACCTGGAGAAATCGCCAAGTAAGTTGGTGCTCGAAGCATTAGAGGATACAGAGATCCTGGCCATTCATGGAAAGGACTTACAGGAATTATATAAAATATCTCCCGATTTAACGAGGATAGGACTACTTCTAACCCAGTACAGAGTATCATATCTTATGAAATTCTTTTCTTCCTTTGTTCTTGATACTCCGGAAGAGCGTTACAGAAAATTCATGGAAGAACATCCTGACTTACTATTACGTGTCCCACAGCATTTAATAGCTTCCTTCCTTGGTATTACACCTGTCTCATTAAGCAGAATACGTAAACGAATCAGTAAGTAATTTTTTAGGTTATCATTCCTATTCCTGGCTTCAATAAATTGATGCTGGTTGGTAGGTGTTGGATTAAGCAGTAACTCCCAATCCCAAACAAAAATTAAGAGTAGTTATCCCCGGATCTCATTCCGGGCCTGCCCGCCTACACGCGAGGCACTGGATGGCAGGCGGGATCTCCGTAATATATTAACAGTACTTATTAAGGAGATCCCGGCTCGGTGGCCGGGAATAACTACTCTTTCTTATCTTTTGTTAACGTTTTTCACATCAGGGCCTGCCTACCTTAGCACCGAACCAAAACAATTATCAATATGAACATGTTAACATTATTAACTCTAGTTTTAATTGTAGTCATGGCCTACTCCCCTGAAAACAAAGAAATCCGTGAAGAAATCATTATTAATGCTTCCACAGAAGAAGTATGGTCAGTCTTAACTGACCTTAAATCCTGGAAAGATTGGAATCCCTTCATTATCAACAGCGAAGGTGAGGCGATCGAAGGAAATCAAATCATTAATTCCATGAAAAATGGTGAAAAAGTTTATGTCTTTAAGCCAGAAGTTCTAAAAGTAATTGAAAACCGGGAATTCACCTGGCTGGGAAGACTTGTTATGCCTGGGGTCTTTGATGGAAGGCATAGTTACTACCTGGAAGAGATGGATTCCGGACAAGTGAAATTAGTCCAGCATGAGACTTTTTCAGGAATTTTGAGTGGCATGTTCCTGCATAAAATAGGCGAGGAGACTTCTGCGAATTTCAAAGCAATGAATGAAGCACTTAAACAACGTGCGGAGACTTCTTTGCTGACAAAGACTGATTAGATACTGAATAATAATAACCACGTCCTTCAGGAATTAGTTAACTATTCTTTCTTTATCCAACCCAGGTATTGATTATTCGGATTATTCCTTACCTGCCATCGTTCAAACAAAGAGTTTTCAAGCTTGCCAGCTTTATCTGTCAATACAAATTGCCAGGTTTCTCCTTTAACCTTTTTTTGATCCAGGACAAACACCTTCAAACCAGCAGGAAGATCAGCAATGTCAATAAATTCGACTTTCGGATCTCTGAGTTTAGCAGTCATTTCTTCTGTTTTATCGGGATTTCCGAAATAAGCATGTCCCTTGAACTCATCTCTCCTGATATATAGCCTGCTATCGGAATTAACAATTGCCGCATTCTCAGTTTTGAATTCAGCTACTCCCAAAAACCGCCGTCCATTTGGATCAAGAAACAGGATCCTTTCCCGGAGCAGACATTCACCTTTATCTGATAAGTCATATTGCATCAGGCTATGCGTATAGCTATCACAGCATGGTGGTTCGTGAACCCATATTCTAATGTTCTTATTGGAATGATCAATTTCAACATGTTTGGTTAATCCATAATACTCTTCTGCAAACTGAAAAACCCCATCTACATTTATATAGATCTTAGTTGAATATTGCGTATAACTCACCATCCCGTGGTATACAAGGTCTTGCCTTCCATCAAAATTCACATCCAGGAAATAGATTGCTGAAGTATCCAGGGGGAAAAAATCTTCCAGCGTTTCATTGTATTCCGTAAGGGAGTCAGATAGCGTGATCGAATTTAGAGTTTGTATTTTTCTTGCATCTGACATTTTCTCCTCATAATCACTCCAGTTAAGTGTCTTTTTTAATGTGATAAACCGCTGTAAAATGGTATAGGATTGCTGTGAAAAGCTGAGAACCGGATATAGAAATACTATTATAAACGCAAGATATTTGAAGTATCTCATAGTTATCTTTTCAAGGGCCAAGTTAAAGATATATTTTCATACCCCGATCACTGGAACAGGATTAAAAATTTCCATACTTTACGTTAGTAAATTAAAAGGTAATTGATCTTATCTTGGCTACTACAATTATTTGATAAGGTAATGTTGAACGGTTCATAATTTTTAAAACATGCAAAGTATAATTAATCGAAGAGAATTTTTATCGAAATCAGGAGTTGCCATGGCTGGAATATCACTGGGTTGTAAATTTCAGATAAATAATCAAATTGTTTCAGAAAAGAACAAAGGGCCACATGATTTTATAATTGTGGAAGGGCATCGGGATATCTGGGAATTCAATGATCGTTTCTCAATTCGTAAAAAATCTCAAAATTCACCATTGAAGGATTATTTACTGCCAAGATTAATTGAAGGTGGCATTGATATTGTAATAATACCAGCAGGAGGTGATTCTGTGCCTGAAAGGGGAGGTAGTGATCAATTGCTGGAAGGTTCTTTACGGGTTGTTGATATGTTATTGTCAGAAATTGATAAAACCGGCGGGAAAGTATCGATTATTAAATCCAAAAAAGATATACCGACAAGTCCGTTAAATGATCAGGTAAGGATCTTCCTTGATCTCGAGGGAGGCGGATCCATTCAGATCGAGCCTGAACCCGGATATCTTTCGGACAGAAGAATGGCCATGTTAAGGAATTTTTTCAGGTTAGGTGTTCGGGGCATGCAATTGACCCACCAGGGACGTAATCAACTTGGGGATGGCGTTGCAGAAGGGAAAATGGCTGGAAAACTTTCGAAATTTGGAGTGGAAGTTGTTGAAGAAATGAACAGGATCGGTATGATGATAGGTGTTTCACATCTTTCAGCTAATGGAATTTTTCACGTTGCCGAAATTTCCAGTAAGCCCATAGCATCAACCCATACAAACCTCCAGAAGTTTATAAATACTGCACGGCAACATAGTGATGAAGAGATCAAAGCGATTGCTTCTACTAACGGAGTAATAGGAATTAGATATATTGCAGGCGAAACTTCTTATCAATTACTGGCAGATGAAATCGACTATATTTCAGAACTTGTTGGAATTGAACATGCAGGTGTGGGATGGCTCGGTCATGATATTGGACATCCTGAAGTTGGGTATGTCCCTGATTATTCTCCAGAGAAGAAATTTACAGGCACTGAAGCCGAAACCATGTATGAGCACTGGGAGAAATTTATAGGAGTACTTATTAACAGGGGCTATTCAGAAGATCAACTGGCCATGATACTTGGAGGTAATTTTATCAGAATATGGAAAGAGGTTTTGCCTGATTAACTTCAGTTTTGAAATTTATAAGTTATATATAATGAAAAAAATTAAAAGACGTGATTTTGTAAAAAGTGCAGGTATATTATCTGCCGGTATATCCCTACAGCCAAAATCTCGAGTTGGAGCAGGAGGGAACCCTGGGATCATCGATGAAATTAAAGCACATAAAAAAGGTATTGCTGCCTGGTGGACAGGACAAAATGGCTGGCTGATAAAATCAGATGATATACTGATAGGAACTGATCTGGTACTGGCATCTTTTAACAGGATCGAAGAATTACCCATTACACCTGGCGAATTAGCCAGTGTGATTGATTATTCTTTTGTCACGCATGAACATAGCGACCATTTCGAACGTGTTACATCAAAGACTTTTTTAGAGCATGGTAAATGTAAATTTATTATGCCGGTAAGCTGTCTTGATGCAGCACATAAGGAGATGAATATCCCGGATAACAGGATCATTGTTGCTGAACCCAGAAAACCCTTAGATATAGGTGAAATCCGTGTTGAACCGATTCGGGCAATACATGGCAACTCCAACTTTGCTGTGTATTACGATGCCAACCTGGAGGATTGTGGTTATATGATTAATATTGGTGGAAAACGGATCCTTCAGATGGGTGATACCATACTTCTTGAAGATCACCTCAGGCAGAAAGATGTGGATGTATTACTTTTCTCGCCAACAGAACATAATACCTATATAGATCAATCTGTCATATTAATCAACGCACTTACTCCTGAATATATACTACCTCAGCATCGAGATACTTTTACAGTGACTCCTGAAAATCGTTTCTGGACCAATGGTTATCCCTGGGAGGTTAAAATACGATTATCAAAAGAACTTCAGAAACGATACAATATCCTGAGTATCGGTGAAAAAATCGAAATAGTATAGCAATTTCAATATTTTGAGAATATAATCATATGACCCATGAATTACCAGATTCTGCCAATTGTTTTTTTATTGCTCTTAGCATGTGGGCAGCGGAAAACAGATGAAATCGAGGATACCGGAACACAAAAAGTGCCATTCACCTGGGAAAACGCTAATGTTTACTTTCTGTTGATTGACCGGTTCTATAACGGGGATCCTTCCAACGACCAAACATTTGACAGAAAGCCTGATGGAGCAATCATGCGTAGTTTTACAGGTGGCGATATTGCAGGAATAACCCAGAAGATAGAAGAAGGATATTTTGATAAACTTGGGGTAAATGCTATCTGGTTTACACCACCAGTTGAGCAGATACATGGTTATACTGATGAAGGAACTGGTAAAACATATGGTTACCATGGCTACTGGACAAGGGACTGGACCAGTATTGATCCAAATTTTGGAACATTCAGGGATCTGAAAGTATTAGTGGAAATTGCCCATGAACATGAAATTCGCATATTATTCGATGCGGTGCTTAACCATACAGGTCCAGTTACGGCCGTAGATACTCAATGGCCTGATACATGGGTAAGAACTGTACCTACCTGTACATACCAGGACTTTAAATCCACAGTAACCTGTACACTGGTCAAAAATCTCCCTGATATTCGAACCGAAAGAAATGAGGAGGTTGAGTTACCCCCATTTCTGATAGAGAAGTGGGAAAAGGAGGGAAAGCTGAACCAGGAACTTACTGAACTGGAAGAATTCTTCACAAGAACAGGATATCCACGTGCTCCCCGGTTTTACATAATAAAATGGCTGACTGATTATGTTAGAGAACTTGGTATTGATGGTTTCCGGGTGGATACGGCAAAGCATACAGAACCATCTGTCTGGGGTGAGTTATACAAGGAGGCATTGGCAGCATTCAAGACCTGGAAAGAAGAAAATTCAGATCATGAGCTGGATGATAATGAATTCTTCATGGCAGGTGAGGTTTATAATTATAGTATTTACCATGATTTCAATTTCCCAATGGGAGATACCACAATAAATTTCTTTGAGAATGGTTTCAAGAGTCTAATCAATTTCGCTTTTAAAAGTGATGCCAACAAACATCCTGAGGAAGTATACAGGCAGTATTCAGATATATTGAATGGTACAATGGATGAGTACAGTGTGATCAACTACGTTTCATCACATGATGATTCAGAGCCTTTTGATAAAAGACGAGAAAAGGTTTTTGAGGCAGGGACAAAGTTACTGCTGGCACCTGGTGCCGCACAGATCTACTACGGTGACGAGACTGCAAGGATTCTTGAGGTGGAAGGATCCAATGGTGATGCAAATCTGAGATCAATGATGAATTGGGATGATCTTGAAAATAATGTCGAGATCAAGGGGATTTTTGTATCAGATGTTTTCCAACATTGGGCAAAGCTGGGGATTTTTAGAAAAGAACATCCGGCAATAGGTGCTGGAATACATAAGAAAATGCAAGATGCTCCCTATACATTTTCCAGGGTTTATGATAAGAATGGATATCAGGATAAGGTGATTGTTGTAATGGGAATATCTGATCAACCCATTAATGTAGCCGGGTTATTCGAGAACAGAACAGTATTAAAAGATTATTATTCCGGACAGATTGTTAAGGTTAAAAATAGCAAGGTTAAAATTAAAACAGGGAATAATCTGATATTGTTGGGGAAGCCAATCTAGTTTAATTTTGGATTGTCCCGTGGCTTTGCCACAGAGATGCTCGAGCATAGCTCGGCACGGATTACGGGAGGATTCGCTTTTAGGGACTTGGCGCAGTGAGGACCTAATAGTCACCCCTGAAATATATGAAATATAACTTCAAGGCATATATTAGACTTAATATTTTACCTATTAAACACATACACATGTAAACCAATAAACTTCATCATGAAATACAAGATCTTTTTATCAGGTGAAATCCATTCCAATTGGAGGAATGAATTGATAAAGGCATCGACACAAGCAGGGCTTCCTGTTGAGTTTGAACACCCGGAATTAAATCATGAGAAAAGTGATAATTGTGGTCCAAATATACTTGGTGGCGAAAAAGATAACTTCTGGGCCGATCACAAATCAGCCAAGATCAATAGCATCCGGGTAAGAAACGGAATCAAAAAAGCCGATATTGTCGTGGTTAAGTTTGGAGAACAGTACAAGCAATGGAATGCAGCCTTCGATGCAGGTTTTGCCGCTGCACTGGGAAAATCATTAATATTAATCCATCCAAAAGAGTTTACCCACGCATTAAAAGAGGTTGATGGAGCTGCCCACGCTGTTGCTGAAACCATTGATCAGGTCATCGAAATTCTGAAATACATCTGCCGGGAATAAATAATCCTTAATATATTATTTTATCTAGCCTATAATTTGGATTACATAGATCAGAGAGGTTGTTGCGTTTTTAATATTATTTGTACTTTTGGGCTTCTTAATTTAAAATCATTAACCCTGAATAAATTCACCTGAACCATGTTGCATAAATTACTTACTGGTCTTTTTATAATAACTATAATCAATTCCTGTGCACAAAATGTTGAGATCTCCCAGTATCGGGGCCCAAACCGGGATGGGATTTTCCATGAAAGCAACCTGTTGAAAAAATGGCCAGAAGGCGGCCCTGAAATGCTTTGGTCCTATGAAGGATTGGGTGCTGGTTACGGAAATGTCAGCTTTTACCAAGACAGGATGTTTGTCTGTGGTATGAAGGATACCATTGGATTTTTATATGCTCTCAACATGGATGGCAAATTACTCTGGAAAAAAGAATATGGAGTAGAATGGTATGAAAACTATAAAGGGTCACGAGCAACACCTACCATCGTTGATAATATGCTCTATTTTGAGAGTGGTCAGGCGGAAGTATTTTGTTATAACGCCGATGATGGGAAGCTTATCTGGAAGGTGAATATGTATGAAGAATTTAGCGCGAAGAAATTAAGATGGGGAATAAGAGAATCCCTGCTGGTAAATGGAGATGTGGTTTATTGCACACCCGGTGGTCCTGAAGCAAATGTTGTTGCGTTAAATCGATTTACGGGTGAAACAGTTTGGACAAGCAGGGGAAATGGTGAAGTATCAGCATATTGCTCACCAATCCTGGTAAATCACAATGGAACCAGGCTGCTCATCACAATGACTGCCGAATCTGTAATAGGAATTGATGCTGCAACGGGTGAAAGTTACTGGAGAATTGAACAGAGACAAACCAATGAAATCCATGCGAATACACCTTTATATTATGAGGGTAAAATCCTTTGTTCCAGTGCATGGGATAAAACTGACGATACCGGGACTGCTCAAATATTACTGTCAGATGACGGGAAAAGTGTTGAAGTTGTTTGGAGAAAAAAAGAGATCACCAACCTCATGAGTGGTTTTATTCTTAAAGACGGATTCGTATTTGGTTCACCATACAATAAATCCGAGTGGTACTGCATTGATTGGGAAAACGGTGAAACAAAATACATCACAAAAGCCATTAAAAGCGGGGTGATCGTTTATGCCGACGGTTTATTTTATTGCTATACGCATCAAGGTGAAATGGCACTTGTAGATGCAGACGATAAGGAATTTACAGTAATAAGTTCCTTTGAAGTTCCGCTCGGTACAGACCCACATTGGGCTCATCCGGTTATCCATAAAGGACGAATGTATATACGGCATGGGGATGCTTTGATGGTTTATGATATAGCTGGAAGTCAATAATTTCGTTCAATAGTTCATTGGTTCATTGGTTCAATGTTTCATTGTGGAAGGCTGATTAGCCGGAAGTCAGAAGCCAGAAGCCAGAAGTTGGAGTGAATATTAGCTGGGAACACAATCTTAAACTGGCAACATCCTATACAACAAATAAATGTAAATCAGATGTAATAACGATAGTTCTGTTGATATATTACAGAGACCTACACCTTCGGCGGACAAACCGGATCTGTGTCTAGGGATTATGTATCTTTCTTATTTTTTACATATCCTTTAATAGGCAACGTCATTCCCGGCCACCGAGCCGGGCCTGCCTGCGGTAGGCAGGATCTCCATAATTAGCGCAGGAATTTTCTTCCCGTTGATGATAATGAACTAAATATGATAAGAATTACTAATGTCCGAAAAGATCTTTCATATAAAAAATTCATTGTTCAGGAAAGTATATAACGATTATATTTCTGATCATAAATCCCTGTCTGCTATTCCGGTAATTTCTCCGGATCCAGCCATTTCCCCATGCTGCTCATTGCGGAAACATTAAAGAATCCAAGCGGTTTACTGCCTTCCTGATTCTCATTCCTTATGTTAGATGGAATATTTGACAGTGGAACTGCAAACAGTTCCGCGAAACCTCCCGGTCTATCAGTTTGAATCTTCAACTCATTTAAATATATAAAAGCTTCATTTGTTATTGAATACAACTCAACATGTACAGAATCGCCTGGAAGGTAGGGCGGGAGTAAAGCATCATCTTCATCCGTATCAAAAGGATTAATTCCTTCCCTTATTGGTTGTATAAATGGTATTCCATCCACTTGGCCGCCTGCGGTAAATCCTGCATCAAAAGCAATATTTATTTCATTTGGTTTATTCAGGAGTTTATTGTTTTTATACGCTTTAATCCAGTAGGTATCACCAGGCCCGACAAAATCATTTGCGTAGAACTGAGCATAGTATCCCTCAGGTAAAAATGATTCCGGCTCAAAACGAAATGAAATGCTGTCAATTTGAGGGACCCTGTTTAAAGTGGTCGAGGCAGTAAAAATGATGCCTTCAATCTCAATGTATAAATCAAAAGAACTTCCTATACTACCTATCCGAGGTTGAGTAACAGAAGGCTCCCACTCATAAAAACCCTTTAGTTTTTCATTGAAGTCATATCTGGTATTATTTTCATTATCAATTATATATACTATTGCACCTTCTACTTCTGGAGCTTTAACTGCATCGTAATACGGCAAGGTTTCTGTAATTCTGATTTGTTGAGGTTCAGGATTATTGTTAATCCATGCATCAATTACAATTTGAGGGTCAGCTTCTTCCAGGGCTGGAAATATTTCATCTTCACAGGACCAGAGGAATACTGGAATTAGTATTAAAGATAATATTTTAAGTTTCTTAATCATCATAATCAAAATTCGAAATTATAAGATATTGAAGGAATAATAGTACCAATGATGGCAAGCCTTGTAGCATTTGTCTGGGTCGGCTGCCCGGCAATTGGCCTTTCACTACCTTGTGAAAAGTATACTGAAAATGGATTTTTTCGGCCATATACATTATATAGTCCAAATACCCAGTAATCACGGTTTCTTCTTTCTGTGCCCTTCCTGACCTTTCTTCCTTCCCACCGGGCAGAGATATCCAGGCGGTGATAATCTTCTATCCGAATGTTATTTCTGCTGCTAAAAGCATTATGTGGCACAACATAGCCTTGCATTTCAAATCTGGATGTGGGAAACGTAGTGGGTGTTCCCGTTATATAACTGAAATTGACTGAAAAGGACCATCTTTCATTTAGCTTGTATGAGCCAGTCAGGCTGAAATTATGTGTCTGATCGAATCGTGTAGGATACCATTCTCCCCGGTTAATACCATCGACTTTCAATTTGGTTCTTCCAAGCGTATATCCAATCCAACCTGTGAATCTCCCTGCATTCTTTTTCAGGGAGATTTCCATACCATAGGCTCTTCCGATACCACTTAATAAATCAGCTTCAATGAACTCATTAATGAGGAGATCTGCTCCATCAATATATTCTACCTGATTATCAGTTGTTCTGTAATAAAACTCCACGGATGTTTCGAACATATTATTTTTGAAATTTCTAAAATATCCCAGGCCATAGGCATTTGCTGTCTCTGGTTTAACGTTATTGGTAGTAGGTATCCAGACATCGAGCGGATTTGAGGCTGTAGTATTCGATATGAGGTGTAGATACTGCGCCATTCGGTTGTAACTCGCTTTGACAGAACTTGATGGATCGATTTCGTATTTAAAGGAAAATCTGGGTTCGAAATTCACATAATCTGCAATAGGTTCACGGTTGCCCACTTCCGATACTCCAGTTAATATTTTGCGTCTTCCAGGCTCTGTTTCTTCATAGAAATATACTTTCCCGGGACCAGCGTAGGTAAATGAAGAGAACCGAAGACCATATTCGATACCGATCTTTGAGGAAATCGTTTGTCTGTTGCCGACGTATGCGGCCATTTCAAAAGCATGTTTCGGATCAAGGCTGACATCACTTCTCTGTCCGGCGCTTACACCTACAGCATTCGCTGGATCGAATCGGTAATATAATATTTCTCCACCAAAGTATATTTCGTTATTTGTATTCAGAAAATAGGAAAATTCAGGTTTTAAGGAGCTGGATCTTATCCTGGAATCCCATTCAAAACTATCATTATCGTCTTCTCCGAAAGCAAGTTCATAAGTATAATCGCTGAAATATGAAGTGAGATTAAAGAAAAGTCTATTGTTAAATAAATGATTCCACCTCAATGTTGCTGTCCTGTTTCCCCAACTGAATCCCTGGTTTTTATCAAACATAAAAACATCACGGCCGAGGTATCCTGACAGGTAAACCCGGTCTTTCTCCCCAAAACTATAATTGGTTTTTAATGTTAAATCCCAGAAATTAAGGGCTTGCCCGGGTTCCAGAACATCAGTAAATGTTCTTGTAAGCACATCAGCATATGATCTTCTTCCTGCAATAATAAAGGATCCTTTATCCTTAACGATGGGAGCTGCCACGGTTAAACGGCTGAAGACTGTCCCGATACCTCCCAGAACGTCCAGATGTTTTGTATTGCCCTCCTTCATCCTGACATCCAGTATTGATGAAATCCTTCCTCCATACAGGGATGGTATTCCGCCCTTGTATAACTTTACATCCTTAACAGCATCAGGATTGAATACTGAAAAGAATCCAAGTACATGTGAAGAATTATAAACTGGTGCGTCATCGAGTAGAACCAGGTTTTGTCCAACACTTCCTCCTCTCACATTAAAACCAGATGCTCCTTCTCCCACAGTACTAACACCCGGTAATAATTGAATACTTTTAATGATGTCAACCTCTCCAAGAAAAGCTGGGATCTTCTCTATGGTTTTAATATCAAGCTTGTTAACACTCATTTCTATACTGGAAATATTCTGATCCATACTTTCTCCCAGAATTATAACTTCAGCAATCTGCTGCACTTCTTCAACCAACTCCAGATCATACGTTAAACTGGTTATTAATTCAATGTTTTTCGTAATAGTTCCATACCCTATGTAATTGAAATCCACAGTGTAATTTCCTTCAGGCAAGGTTATAGAATAGAAACCATAAGGATTGGTAATTGTACCTGTCTTCAATTCCTTAATAAAAATGGTGGCACCAATAAGGGCCTCACCGTCATGAGAGTCAGTAAGGAATCCACTCAGGGTAATACCACCTGTATCTTCTTCACTGAAAGAAATATTTGGAGTTAATATCTCAGCAGTTATAAATAATACGAATAATAGTTTTTTCAATTGTTTTATAATTTCCATGTTATATCCAAAACGGATGAGTTAAATAAAAGTTTATAAAATGTTTAACTTTTTTTGAAATATATTAAACAAAAGCATAATGTCATGTTATTTCTTAATTTATGTTAATAGAATAAAACAGGAGGGTGGGTTGTAAATATTCACTTTACATATTAAGATAACAAATATGTCTTTATAAATTCACATTATGTCCAAAGTGATCATTGCAATACATGGGCTTGGGAATAAACCACCAAGTGCACAATTGGAATCCTGGTGGAAGCAATCTATGCTTGAAGGGCTGAAATTGATAAAGAAAAAGATTGACCTTCCTGAATTCAGGTTTATTTATTGGGCGGATGTTATTTATGATAAACCACTGGATGATCATATTTCTGATAAAGAAGATCCATTATATCTTGATGAACCATATACTCCGTCTCCGGAGAATTTTATTCCGGAACCACAACCTGTGCGGAAAAAGGTATTGGACTTTATTGAAGAACAGCTGGACAGAATATTCCTAAACGAAGATCTGACGGTGAATTTTTCCGGGATTTCCGATATGATCATTCACAACTATTTTAAAGAACTGGAGATATATTATTCTGAGAATTGCGTGGATGTGAATGATGCCTCATGTCAGGCAAGAGAAACGATCAGAAAACGGGTAGCTGATGTAATCAGAGGGTATAAGAATGATCAGATCATGTTAATTGGTCATTCCATGGGTTCAATTATTGCCTATGATGTATTAACCTATGTAGTTCCTGAAATCGAGATAGATACCTTTATAACCGTTGGAGCACCATTGGCAATGCCAGTGATCATTGGCAAGATTGCTTCGGCATCCAATAAAGCATATACCAGCGATAGCAAACTTAAAACACCGCCGGGTGTAAAATGGCGGTGGTATAATTTTTCAGATCTGCAAGATAAAGTCGCTTTGATATATAATCTGGGTAAAAAATTTAAAAGGAACACACGAAGGGTTAAGCCAGAAGATTATGTTGTATACAATAACTATATAATAAATGGTGCGAAAAATCATCACAAATCTTTTGGCTATTTACGAACCCCTGAATTTTCAAGGGTGTTATCCAGGTTTGCGCGCAGAAAGAAAATGCGTACATACGATCGGATCATTTTGAATATAAAATCTTTCATCAGGAAGATAAAAAACCAGATCAAATACTAAATAATTGTGAACTTATAGATTCCATGAAACTGAAAATTCTAATTCCCTGTATCATAATCCTTTGTTTTGCGGTTCAATTATTCGCTCAGGATCAGATAAAAAGATTGTACCTCGGAAATGATACTCACACTGACCTGATGTGGAACGGGGATGAGGAATACTGGTACGATCTGAGTCTGAAAATGGCGGAATTTTATCTTAAACTGGGTGAAGGATCGGCAAATAATCAACCCGACAGGAGGAGTAGGTGGAATTATGATGTAGCATGGGTACTTTATATGCTCGAAAAACGCACTTCTCCTGAATTTTTCACCCGTATTATTGAACAGATCAAAAACGGGCAGGCCAGTGTGCCATACAGTTTTACGCTGCAGACCTATGGGGGAGCTACAGCTGAAACCATATTACGGGGGTTTTACTACGGTGGATATCTCGAAAGGAAATATGGTATCGATATAGATCTTGCTATATGTCAGGAAAATGCCACCATACCTCTGGGATTAGCCTCTCTGTGGGCGGGATCCGGGGCAAAATACAGTTGGAAGGGTGTGTGTAACTGTGCAACTAAAATAAATACAGTAGGCACGAGGGATCATGAAATTTACTGGTATACAGGGCTTGATGGGAGTAAAGTGCTCATGAAATGGTATTCCAGTTATGGATGGAACGGACAACTTGGGGGATATAGTGAAATGCTTGAACCAACGGTTGCAGTAATTCAGATGGATACATTATGCGGATCCAAGCGATATCCATATCATATTGCAGGTGCATTTGGAAAGGGTTGGGATAATATGATTAATTACTCCTACGATTTATTATGGGGAATGGGTTTCAGAACACGTCCCGGAACGAAATTATTTTTGTCAAACCAGATTGACTTTTTTGAGGATTTTGAAGATTCCTATGGTGATATACTTCCTGAAGAATCTCTGGCATACGGCAATGAATGGGACCTGCTTCCTGCAACCTTATCAGAAGTGACAGGATCATTGAAAAAATCTATGGAACAACTTAGAACAGCTGAGGCTTTAGCAACAATCGTTTTAAGAGATAATCCCACGATTTTTGAGGATTTGAAGAGTCTAAAAGAAGATTTTCTATACGGGTTAAGCGTTTACTATCTACATGGCTGGACAGTAGATGGGCCAATTGACCGTCATGATTTTGCAACATACATGCGACAACAGCAACAAAAGGTCTCAACCTATGTTAATGTTTTGCAATCAATGGCGGCTCTTAAACTTGGTTCAATGATCACAAAGAAAACCAAAGAACCAACTTTTTATGTATTCAATCCATTAAACTGGGCACGATCCGAGGTTGTCAGAATCCCCATCAATACAGGACAAAATGCTGTTAGAGATCTATTAAATGATATGCTACTATTATGTGATGTGGTGAATGTAGATGGGAAAGATTATCTGCAGTTTGTTGCAAATGACATTCCATCAATCGGATACAAAGTTTACAGGCTTGAAAATTCAAATAAAATATTTGATAACCCTGAGCCGTTTTTCTTCAAAGACAACACCCTTGAAACACCATTTTATTTCATAAAACTGACTAATTCCGGGGTAATTACATCCATGGTTGATAAAAAATCAGGGAAAGAGTGGGTTAAGGATTATCTGAATTATATTGGATCAGGTGATATTGATAAAGGACAACAGATTGAAATTACAAAACAGAGGAATTCCTGCATCAGCTTAGAATGCGTATCTGATGAGCCAATTATGCACACTTCGAGGTTTACCTTTTACAGGGATGATCCCAGGATTGATATTGATAATACTATTCATGAAAACTTTGGTACTCCTTTGAACTGGACATATAGCTTCAATGTAAATAATCCCGAAGTCTGGCATGAAGAAGTGGGAGCTGTCGTCAAGGCAAAAAGAGCCTCAGAAGGCGGGCATTATGCCAATAAAATGGCACGATATGATTATCTCACGTTAAATCATTTCATGGATGTTGGAAATGATCATGAAGGTGTAACAATATCAAATTCAGATTGTCTATTTTTCAGACTTGGAAACAGTACACCTGAATTCCTGGATGAAAACTCTTCGGAAGTTCATATCCTCATCGGGGGACAGGTTGATCATGACAAAGGTCTGGGAATAAAAGATCAGGATGGAGATTCGGTTTTTCATCAGAGTTTTTCAATCAGACCAAGGTTTAAGGAATTCGATCAACTGGTTGCAATGAGATTCTCACTTGAGCATCAAAACCCACTTTTCGTTGGTGAGGTTTCAGAAGGAGGGAATTTACCCCATGATCAGTATTCTTATTTCTCAACATCTGATCCAAACCTGGTATTATGGAGCTTGAAACCAGGGGAAGAAGAGGGGATCATAGCAAGATTATGGAATATGGCTGGTGAATATGGAGTTTCAAAGTTAACTTTCACTAATAAACTTGCTAAAGCTACTGAAGCCACCCATGTCGAAACGGATATCCAACTGATAAAAGTAATTAATAAAATTCTGCCTGTAGAATTCCGGCCATACCAGTTAAAAACCTATCATGTTTGGGTTGAATGAAATAACTTAATAATTTAAATAGTAATTGATCCTGAAGATAAAATATTGAACATTTTCCTTATTAAATTATACTGTTAAAATGATAATTTTATGAAACATTATTCTATTCTCTCAATTATTTTGATAGGACTGGTATCCCAGTGTAAAACTACTTCAACGGATGATAGAGGCTCCTGGGATAATCCCGCCTTTGATTACGTAGCTGAAGGCAGGGGTGTCTGGGGTGGAGGAGGCCGTAGAGATGGTGAAATCGACTCCATGATGATGAAACTGGCGGATGCAGGAATCAACATGATCTTTCCTAACATATCAACTGCGGGTCAGGCAAGTTACCCCAGTAGTGTGCTTCCCAAGCAGGGTGAAACAGATAAGCTAGCGCTGTTGGTAGAATCAGCTCACAAATATGGGATTGAGATCCATGCCTGGCG
The DNA here is from genome assembly GCA_042584165.1 of Bacteroidota bacterium. Taxonomy (GTDB): domain Bacteria; phylum Bacteroidota; class Bacteroidia; order Cytophagales; family Cyclobacteriaceae; genus JBHOSY01. Next base: position 18,419 of record JBHOSY010000071.1, read on the forward strand.
AATTAACTGGTTTATGGGATGGGGTCCGGAATCATTTGCTGAAGAAATGATCAAACAGAACAGGATTCAGTATAGCTGGGATGGCAGACGAAATGGACCTGTTATGAAGGAAATGGGCTATAATCAACCTGAAGACTGGCTTTGTCCGTCTCACCCGGCTAACCGGGAACTTGAGAAAGAAGCCATGCTGGAATTAGTCAGGAATTATGATGTTGATGGTGTACATTTCGATTATATGCGCTACAGCAATGACCATTTCTGTTATTGCGATGGGTGCAGGGAACGGTTCAGCGAAGCTTTTAACCTGACCCTTGATAACTGGCCAGATCCGGTTTGGAAAGAGGGTGAGTTACGTGAAGTTTATCTGGAATGGCGCCGACAACTGATACATACATCAGCACGTGATATTGCACGAGCTGTACATAAGCTTGATCCTTATGTATCAGTTACCCTGGCAGCACGCAATAGTATCGAGTGGTGCACATACAGCGATGGACAAGAGTGGTGGAAATGGTGTGATGAAGGTATCCTGGATGTCCTCTGTGCGATGAATTATACCACTGATTCAACCAAGTTTATTGTGCGGATGGAGACGCATTTACCACTGATGAAAGGTTCAGCACCGTATTATAGTGGATTGGGAATGTATGAAATGGATAGTTATGATCAACTGGCTGCTAACGCAAATGCAGGTCGTACCCGAGGTCACGACGGTTGGATAGCCTTCAATCAGCGCAGTATTATGCCTTATCTGGATCAGGTTAAGAACGGTATAAATCAGAAACCTGCATTACTACCTCACAGGGCTCCGGAAGTACGCTGGCATTTTATATCCGGGACTTTAGATGATGCACCTCAAGGTTACCCACGCTATAAAGTAGATTCTGACTTCCAGGTTAACGTTTCTATTATATTTAAAGCCATGTTAAGGGAGGGCATCAACCGAATTATAGGTGACATTTGTCTGGTAAATATGGAGGGTGATGTTTTGGAAAATCTGAAATTCATAGACTTAAGCGAAGCAAAACGCATAAAGCTGAAACTTAATCATACCCACCCCGGCCGCTATCGTCTTGCATTTTACGGGGAAATGAATTTAAGCACCGGTCTTGCTAAACCATTCATTACCAATAGTTTTCCATTTGAGATAATAAACAGGTAAAGTTAACTTATGAATAAGTTCAGGATCATAGCCTAGTAAAACTAATTGTTCATAGAACCTGTGCATTAAGAAGATATAAAGTATCAGCAGCATTGCTGGAATCTTGATATCTCAATTTGTTTTAAAACTAACAGTGTTTATTTTCGTATAGAAGGATATTTGGGTAGGGATTAAATCTATCAATTATAAGGGTAAAGCCAATTCCTGTATTTTAGATGTCGAAGGGGAAATTCATATAAATCCTCCTTTCAGCCAGATTCATGATATTTTAAGATAAAAACAGCTACTGGAGGTATAAATCAATTGCTTTATTTCAGATCTTTTTCAAATACAAGATCACCTTTTGAATGTCCACTTATTTCATTGTTTTCAAGTTTTACAGGAGAACCATCTTTATAAATATAAACGCCTGCTACTTGTGTCCCTTTTTGATTATCTCGAATGATATTCTTTCTCAATACAACGTCTTTAGCAGGTGAATTAATGGAAAATCCATATCCGTTTCCCGTGGTTCCGTTATTTTCAATGATGTTATTAACAAATGTGTTACGGTGCGGGGCATTGGCTTCTCGTTCCCTTCTAAGATTTACGCCATCACTTCCATTTTCATAAATGTGATTATTTTCAAATAACACATCGGTGTCTTTATGCCCGGTACATATTCCATAACGGCCATTATGATGTAATTTATTCCCTTTGACAAGGCTGTGATGTACGCGCCAGCAGATAAAAAGGCCATCTACATCATTATGATGCAGGTCGTTATATTCAATCGTTGACAAGGGAGATCCTGTTCCGGGATGTAGACCAATATTTCCGCTGCCACTGATTTCGCAATTCCTGACAGTAACATTTTCTGTAATCTGCCAGCTGATTCCTTCACCATTAAAATCTTTCACATGAACATTATCTACAGTAATATATTTTGATTTGAACATAAGTACCCCAGCCCCATTGCAACCATCCGTTCGAAACGTATTTTCCCTGTTTCCATCTGCTGTTAAATTGGATATTGTGACATTTTCAGCTTCAATTACATCAATTACAGAACTGGCATTGGAAACGAGCCCATTTTGATCAGATCGATAATCCCTTATTAGATGAGAATCAATATATATTACTGTAGATAATGTT
>JBHOSY010000072.1:0-20687 GCA_042584165.1 Bacteroidota bacterium
GTGATTTTTGAAGTTAGGGCCACGCTTGTTGGAGGTTATTACGAATTCCAGATCCCTTCTGCCTACAGCAAATTCAAGAAAGGGGGCCTGATGACCGTCAACTGGTCAGGAGGGGAGCCAGCCGAGAAGGTAATGATCGATCTGTATAAAGGGGACAGCAAATTCTCAGCCATTACACCAAATGTGGAAAATGAAGGTAAATTTGTTTGGACCGTTCCCAAGCAGGTTAAATCCGGCGGGGATTATAAGGTTAAGATTACCAATACCAGCAACTACAACAATACCGGGATTAGCGCTGAATTCAAGATCAGCCCTAAAATACCGATGGTGGCGAAAGTTGGTGTAGGAGCCGCTGTAGTTGGGACTGCAATCTTCCTTGCCACAAGACCAAAGCCCATTGAAAATGGCAATGGTAATGGCAATGGCGATGGAGATAGTTTTCTCCCGGCACCCCCGCCACCACCCACCAGTGGCAACTAAAACGACCGGGAAATGATTTATCACATTCGACCAGGGACCTATTTTTAACTTTGACGGAATAGTTAAAGCCATGAAAAATTTTATGCCTTCGATTTCTTGCTTACTTATAGTATTAATATTTACTTTTTTAAATCCAGTAAAACTGCATGCACAGGAACTTGACTGGTGGCATACTGTCAATGGAACAAGTGTAGCTGATATCTATAGACTTGACGTGGATAATTCAGGAAATACCATAATTACAGGAAGTTTTCTGGGGAGTCATGATTTTTTCAATAGTGGTTCTCCCCCCTACGATTTAACCTCCTCTGGAACTGATGCCTATTTTGCCAAATACGGTCCATCGGGAGATTCCCTATGCGTTGTTCAAATAGGTGGTACTTCCACAGATATCGGATTTGATATCATTGCTGATAGCTTTGATAATATCATTGTTTGTGGCAGTGCTACCGGCCAAGTACATATAGGGAATTATGATTCAATAACAACCAATTCCTATTCAACTGATGGATTTGTTGGCAAATATGATCCGAATGGAAACTGGTTATGGGTTTACCCAATGGGTTCGACAGGAGGTGATTATGCCAGAAGCGTTACTGTTGATGGCGATGGTAACGTATATGTTATTGGAGTCATAACCGGACCATCAAGTTTCGATGGAGTACCAGGTAACGAAATTAACTCGACAAGTGGATCAGATGTCTTCCTGGTAAAATTTCATTCAGATGGTATTTTTCACTGGGTCAGGAGGATTTACGGTGCTTCTTCTGAGGATGGTTATGGGGTTGACTGTGATAATTCCGGTAATATTGTCGTTACAGGGTACTTTTATTCTGACAAGCTATACTTTAATGTTGACTCTACCGTATTTGCTACAAACCACACAGCGATGGCTGACGGGTTCCTTGGGAAGTATGATACCAATGGAAACGCATTATGGGCAATAAGCATGGGTGGCACAAGTATTGATTACTCAAATGATGTTAAAACGGATCAATCCAACAATATTTATGTCTCCGGTGAATTTCGCTACAGCGGTGACTTTGATAATGATGGCTCATATGAAGTTTCCAATCACTCAGGCGGAGGTTCACCGGATGGTTTTCTTGCAAAATACGATGAAAACGGGAATCCACTCTGGGCAAGAGGTTTTGGAGGTACTGGAGATGATGCTGCCCGCAGAATAAGCATCGGAACAAACGGTGATCCATGGATTATCGGAACATGCTATGGCAAAATGGATTTTGACCAGGATACCAGTGTATGGGAGATCGACAACCCGATAACAACATCTACGGCTTATTTTGCACATTTCGATAACAACGGCATTTATGTTGAGGGCAATTACTTTCTATCTAATGCTTTCAGTTCAGGAAATGGCATTTGTCATGATGGCGATAACAACTTATACTTAGGTTTGAGTTTCTCAAACAACATGGATTATGATTTCAATTTGAGCTATGATATTAACCTGCCTAATAGGAGTGGCTTCGTTGCTAAATATCTTCCCCTGCTTCCCCTGCTTTCCGGAGGAACGTATGTTATAGGACCCAGTGGAGATTTTATAACCTTCTCTGAGGCAGCGAATGCCCTCAAGGGAGGCATAACCGGTCCGGTTATTTTTGAAGTTGAATCCGGAGTTTATAATGAGCAGGTAACCCTGGACTCAATACCCGGAACCTCCCCCGTAAATACCATCACCTTCCGTTCCCAGACTGGAAACCCGGATGATGTGGTCCTAACATGGCATTCCGAGGCTCCTGGCTTTACCGTTCAGTTAGATGGCACTGATTACATAATATTTGAAAGTATTACGTTTGAAGCACAGAATTCTACATTCGGCAGAGCAGTTTGGACGACCACTAATACAATAAGCTTATCCTTCACGGGGAATAAATTCATTGCCCCCTATGATGCCACCGGATATAGTCCGTTATGGATCGATAATGCAGATACTGTATATGTCACATCTAATGAATTTATAGGTGGTTATTATGGATTTGTGGTTCTCCAGGGAACTAGTTACGAACATATTATCGTTGATGGCAACCAGTTTATTGACCAGGTAGGTAGTGGACCGTGGATTCAACAAATTTCTCCTACTGGTAGTGTAGAAGTAATCAATAATTATATTACTTCCACTTCAACATCATATGAATATGGATTAGTGGATTATGATAACGCAGGGGGTAGTGATTACCAAAATAATCAAGTATATCTTGAAAGTGGAAATGGTGGTTGGATTTATGGTATGGGTGCTCAAAAATGGAAAAATAACTTCATAAGTGTATTCAATGGAGGTAGTGGTATTATTATTGATAATACATTTCTTACTCTTTTATACAATAACTCTATTAAAATCGGTCATCTGGATTTGTCACCAGGAAGTGGAGAGGGCATTTATATAAGTAATAGTACAGGTTACTTCCTCTTTAACAATATAGTAGCTAATTATGCAGGAGGGTATGCCATCAATGATCAAATGGGTATGTATGGCGGAGATTATAACAATTTATTTACAACGGGAAATTATATTGGCACATGGGGGCCTGATCCTAAAACTACTTTGATAGATTGGCAGAATACAACCTTCAATGACTACAATTCAATAAGTATCGACCCGGAATTTGTGGCTGATGATGATCTTCACACATATAATCCCGATCTAAAAGCCGGAGTTTTTGATGCACAAACACCCGACAAAGATATCGATGGTGAACAACGGGATACGACCACCCCATTTATCGGTGCGGATGAATACCCACTGCTCAATGGCCTGCTGGCCTATTATCCTTTCCCGGAAAACTTTTGGGATTACAGCGGTTATGGCAGGGATGCAGTTGGAGTAGGCATCACTTTTACAGATGATCTAAATGGAGATCCTTGGGAAGCCATACTCCTGAATAGCCATGCTTATATCCCGCATGATTTCGGGCTTAATGTGGATAATCAATCCGAAGTTTTCTGGTTTAAGACGGACATATCGGATACCGAACAGACCCTGATCACAAAAGGAGCTCGTACTACAGCCTTACCTGGTAATTACAGGGTATGGATCGGCAGCGATAATTACCTGTATTATTCATATACAGATGGCGCTTCCGATTATGATTTACAATCAGGTGAAACCATTGTACCCGGTCGCTGGTATCACGTGGCTGCTGTTCTTGATTCTTTCGATATGGTACTATATGTCAATAATGTGGAATCAAACAGTGGCTTCAGAGGAGGAGCACCTGTGTATAATACTGATTCTGTTCTGATAGGTATAAATATCGATGTATCAGAGCAACTGGTAAATCAATTCCAGGGAACCATTGACGAATTACTGCTTTATAACCGGGCACTTACTCCTGATGATGTAGATCAACTCTATTTCGATTTACCAAGCCCAATGGTAGGTGAGTATACAATTGGACCCACCGCTCTGGATTATGGCACCATCAACCATGCGGTCATGGATCTTGGCAGCCGGGGGATATCGGGAGATGTGACATTCAACATTGAATCAGGTATCTATGATGAACAGATATACATGTCGTACGTGGATGGTTCGGATTCAGTTAACATAGTATTTCAATCAGATGCATTGGATAGCTCTGCAGTAACGATAAGGTATAATTCTGATGAGTTTGATAACTATGTCCTAAATCTGGATGAGGTATCGAGAACCAGTTTCCAGTACCTGACTTTTATGGCAACCAATCCGGATTACGGAACGGTTGTTGAGATCATGCCCGTCACCCGGAATATCGTTTTTAACAATAACCAGTTTCTGGGTATACCAGGTGCCGTTGCCGGTGATGAACGGGTTATTGTTCGTCGTGACTGGTATGACTGGGGGCATGATAGCGGGATCTTATTCCAGGGCAATTTATTTAAAGATGGTGCAAGGGGCATTCAATATGAAGAAAGTAACGGTATCCTTGTCTCCAATAACATTTTCCAGGATCAAACAGAGAGTGCTATTCATTTAACAGATATAGGATCACCTATTATAAACAAGAATACGATTAGCAGTACTTCTACTACTTACTGGGATGGGATTTTTATCAATTCCACAACCAAGGAAGACGATTCATATGGTTATCCCAGGATAAAAGGGAATAAGATCTCCATGTATGCCAACAGGTTCCTGGCATGGGGAATAAGTGTTAACGACAGCTATCCCGATCCTGCCACTCCAGGTCAGATCTATAACAATTTCGTTCATATGGAAGCCCTTACCGATTCTACTATGGGTGTGATTAATTTAAATGGAGTCGATAATATGAATGTTTATCATAATTCGGTCAATTTAACCGGTAGCAGTCCTGGATACGGCCGGGTAATGAGTATCAGGGATTGTGATGTAATCGATCTGAAGAATAATATATTTAATAATCTTGCAGACGGAAAAGTATTTAATGCATCACTTACTGTTACCAACTTAACCAGTGATTATAACAATGCATATACTACAGGGTCTGTATTTGCCTATTATGCTGATCCCTATAATCAATCGATGGCAAATCTTTCAGAATGGCAAACGGTAACCGGACAAGATAACAATTCGATGACAGACAGTGTCGAATTTACGACTGATAATGACCTTCATATATCACATCCTTCACTTGCTTTCGGTACACCCTTGGTTGGCATAGTTGATCAGGACATTGACGATGATCCACGGGATGCTTCAGCACCTTATGTTGGCGCTGATGAGCTATTGCTCCTGGAATTGGATTCAATGGTGCTGGTTAACCTGTTTAATAGTATGGACGGACCGAGCTGGACCAATGCCTCAGGATGGTTACTAAGTCCGATCCATCAGTGGTATGGAGTAACCGTTCAAAATGACAGGGTAACCCGGCTCAGTCTTCAGGGAAATAGCCTTTCAGGAGATATTCCTGCAGAGATCGCTGAACTGGATTCTTTAACCTATCTCGATCTGGGAACGAATGGTATCGCTGGAACAATACCACCTGAAATTGGGAATCTGTCAAAACTCGATACACTTGGATTTGCCGGTAATCAGATAGCGGGTGATTTACCTGTTTCGTTAAGCAATCTTTCAAATTTAAGGGCACTGTGGCTCGATAACAACCAATTTTCCGGTACGATCCCTGATGAATTCACCAACCTGACAAATCTTCTCGCATTTTATGCCAGTACCAACCAGTTCAGCGGAGGATTTCCGGAAGTACTGGGAAGCATGAGCAGTCTGCAGGGTTTGGGCCTTACCGATTGCCTGTTCGATGGTCCTGTACCTGATACACTACAGCATTTAATAAATCTTAACGGTCTTTATTTAAGCAATAATGACTTTACCTCTTTCCCGGATCTATCCGGTATAACAGGTTTGAGCTACCTGGATATCTCAGGTAACCAGTTAACATTTGATCACATCGAACCCAATGTAACGATTACGAATTTCACATACGCCCCACAGGATTCAGTGGGCGTAACAGAAACCATCCAGGCCGATCTATATGGTCCGTTTACCATCAGTATTTCCACAGGTGGTGCCAACAACCAGTACCAGTGGTTCCTGGATGATGTGATCGTCGATGGCGCTACTTCTGCAAGTTACACGGTTAGTTCGGCTACAATTGACGATTTTGGAGATTACCACTGCCAGGTTACCAATACCGTGGCAGTCGCTCTTACCCTGTATTCACGGATAAAAACAGTTGAATCATCGGGTAGTGTGGTTGGCATGTTCGGTACTTATACAATCAGTCCGTCCGGAGACGGTGATTATTCAACCTTTACCGAAGCTGTAAATGCAGTCGCTGCCAGTAGCGTGATTGGTACCATTACCTTTAAGGTTTTTGCAGGTACTTTCCAGGAGCAGGTCCTGATTCCAGCGCTAAGTGGAACATCGGATACTACACAGGTGATCTTTGAACCGGATTTTGCTAACGGTGCTGACAGCACTAATGTAATTCTTGAATTTACGGCAAACACCGATGCAAACAACTACACCCTGAAAATGGAGGGTGCTTCCTACATTACCTTCCGGAATATGACCCTTAAAAATAAAGGACCGGATTTCAGCCGGGTTGTCGATATAACCAATGGATCTTACAAGATTGTACTGGAGAATAATATAATTGAAGCTCCTTTTGGAAATTCAGACCACACCAATAATTCCCTGGTTTGGATTATTGGTTCTGACAACCGCCGTGCTCATACTTTACACAATAATTATTTTGGTGCAGGGGCGGGTGCAATTACAATGCAATCCGCATACGGCATAATGATTTCCAACAATGTTATGGAGGGCCAGAACCTTTCTGGAATACGTGCCTTTAACCCGGACTCACTTACGGTATCAGGGAACCAGATTGTAACGATGTCCGACAGCTATATAGGTATTGATATCTATAATATTCAAGCAGGCCTGCTGATTGAAAAAAACAATATCCACATAGAACCAGCCACTGTAGATTGGTCTCAATCAGATGGAATTCGTCTTAATAATTGTACAGGAAGTAGTGGTATTGAACTTCAGGTAATAAATAATTTTGTGCATACCCTCACAACAGGGGGTTTTGGAATTAGTTTCTGGTCGTGTGAATATATACAGATTTATCATAATACCGTCTGGATTGAAGATAACAATACGACCACCAGTGCTATTATCCTTGACTTGAATTCTTCCAATATCACTGTGAAGAATAACATCTTTTTCGCAAATGTTGGGTACGCTGTATATTATGGCACATCTAATGTTATCGTGAGTGACTATAATGATCTGTATACAAATGGATCTAACATTGGATACCTGGTTGATACGGATTTCACGGATCTGTATGACTGGCGAACAAATACCAGTCCAGCCATGGACTACAATTCCGTTTCTATCATGCCTGATTTTGTGGCTCCTGATGATTTGCATGTAACCAGCAAAGATCTGGATAACCTGGGTACTCCGCTGGCCCAGGTAATTGATGATATAGATGGGGAGATTCGGGATAGTTACAACCCGGATATGGGAGCCGATGAATTTACAGCTGTCGATCTGCCTGACCTGGTAGTTACCAACCAGTCAGTCGATCCATCTTCCGCCTATATCGGGGAAGCTGTTGCTCTTAACGGCCAGATAGAAAATATCGGATCAGCCAACATGCGGAGTATTTCAACGGATCTTAAGATCTACCTCTCCTCCGATACGGTGTATCAGGCAAGTCAGGATTCACTGCTGGTCACATATCCATTTGACACCGTAGATGTAGACCCGAGTGTTTCATTTTCTGAGACCTTTACATTTGATGATACCTATACACCGGCGAACTACTACATCCTCTTCATAGCCGATCAGGACAACCTGGCTACGGAAGAAGACGAATTCAATAACCTCAGTTATTTCGCCTTTGTCCTTGTAGGACAGCCTGATCTGACCATTACGAACGAGGCGGTATCTCCAACATCTGCAACCATCGGCCAGGCTGTCAACTTAAGTTGCAGAATTGAAAACAATGGAACAGCCAGCCTGGATGGAGATGCAAATTTCCGGGTTTACCTATCCACAGATGCAACAATTACTGAAGGTGAGGATGCACTACTGGTTGATACGGATTACACCGGTATCAACTACGGCAGCTATTCTGATTTTGCACAGGATCTGACATTTGACGGCTACACTGCCGGAACTTACTTCCTGATCTACACCATCGATTATCTCAGTGCTATTGATGAAAGTGATGAAACCAATAACCTGGCAACAGTCTCTTTTGAATTGCTTTCATCCGCAGGCATCGATCTTACAATATCCGATATAAATGTATCCCCTGTTGCGGCAACAATAGGCCAGTCTGTTGATTTAATGTATAAGGTAAAGAACGTCGGGGATACCGACCTTGGAGTAAATGATACGGTAAGTGTATACCTTTCAACCGACCAGTCTGCGGCTGACCCGGCTATTTTGATTCAGCAATATGTAATTACCGGTCTTTTATCAGGGGATTCAGTTGAATATAGTGATCCGTTCACGTTTGATATTACTTTTACCGAAGGAGACTATTACCTTGTATTTGTTGTAGATGAAGGCAATACCGTCATCGAAGCAAATGAAAGTAATAACCTCTTTACCGTTGCATTCTCATTATCCACAGCAGTTGGTCTGGATCTGAATGTTACTAATGCAGCTGTGGATCCAACAACAATTTTAATAGGCGAAGGTGTTGATATTTCCTGTGATATCCAGAATCTTGGAGATAGTGTACTAACATCAACAACAGCCATATTAAGGGTATATCTCTCTAGCGATGCAAGTATCAATGCGGTTGATTCATTACTGGATGAATATCCATTTGAGAGCCTGGCTGCCGGAACACCCATAAATTATGCCAGTCTATATACCTTTACCGGATATACAGCCGGAACCTATAACGTAATATTCATCATTGATGAGGATAATGCTATTAGTGAAAGTAATGAAAACAATAATGTTACAAGTGTTACCCTCACTATTGACCAGGCAGATGGACCGGATCTGGTAATTACCAATCCAGGAGTCTCAGCAGATCCAATTAACATTTTTGAGGGCTTCAATATCACATGCAATATCGATAATATTGGAAGCCAGGATGCGGGAAGCTTTACCTTCAATGCTTTCCTGTCGACGAATATGACCCTGGATGGAGATGAACCGGAACTGCTAAGCGTATCCATCCCATCTATTGCAACATCCGCCTCATATAACCTCGATGAAGGTGTTGGGCCCCTGACATCTACCAGTCCCGGGAGTTATTACATCATTTATTATGCAGATGTCAATGGAGGGGTTGGTGAGTTGGATGAGACAAATAACATGGCTACCCTGGCAGTTACCCTGGATGACTCTGATGTTGAAGATCCCATCATGACAGACGCAACCTATCCAGCAACATTCCAAAGTGGGGATGGTACGCAGAGTTACTCGGTCACTGCTACTGATAACGTTGGTGTTACCCAGGTTGATATCATATACAAAGGGATCGCGGATCCTGAAGCGGATTATATAACTTCAACGCTTACCATAAGTACGATAAATACATATTCTCTTTCACTTGAACCAACCGTATTTGATGATGAAGTTGGCCTGATGTTCCTGTTCAGGGCCTTCGATGCAGCAGGAAATTCTGATTCTACCCAACTGTTTTACACATACATAAAATATGGAAATGAAGAAGCACCATCAATATCCGACCTGCCATTTGGTAAAGACTCACTCAAATACAGGATCGTTGCTATTCCATATGTATTCCCGACAGGGGGAAATACCGTGCAGGCAATATTTGGGGATGATCTTGATTCGTTGAAAAAATCCAACATCCGGATGTTCAGCTTTGGCGGATCCAGTTACAGTGAATTAACTGCCAGCAGTGCAATACAGAGAGGTAAAGGTTACTGGCTGTTAAAGCTTCATGATGCAGCCATTGATTTCGGAGAGGCCAATGCGGGGAATAATTCTCCATCAAATCCATTCTCGATAAATGTCATTTCAGGCTGGAATATGATTGGGAATCCCTATCCTTTTAATATAGACTGGGATGATGTGGTTCTTGCCAATCCCGGAGTTCCCCTGAGTCAATTCACTATCTGGGAAGGCGCATATGATGATCAGACAGATGGCAGGTTGAACAGGTTCCGCGGAGCATTTGTCAGGGCCGATAATAGTGGAAATATTGATATACCGATGGTTAAATACGGCTCCGGTGGAGGCAGAAATGGTAATGTACAGGACCAGGATAAGTTCAATTCTCTAACTGAATCTTCATGGAAGCTTGATCTTGATCTTGAAGCAGGTGGTTTTACTAATCATATAGGTGGGATCGGGATGAATCAAAAAGCTTATAATGCCGGCGATTATCTCGATAAGATCACATTACCGAGATTCTACACATATCTGGAGGTACAGCATAGCGACAATAACTATCTGGGATCTCCCGTTACCCACAGTGTTGTTGAATCCAACTCCGAATACACCTGGCATTTTGACGTGGAAACAAATATTAAGAGTGAAATTGTTACAATTTCATGGGATAACACATATTTTGGTGATAACGACAAACATATGGTGCTGGTGAACCGGGCAAATGGTGATATCGTTAATATGCGGGAAAAAACAGCCTATTCGTTCACTAATAATGAGGTTAATCCATTCACTATCAAATTCGGTGGAGTTGAAGTACTTGAGAATACAGCCATTATTGTGCAAAATGCCTTCCCGAATCCATTTGATCATGAGGTTAATATTCCAATCTATTTACCGGATATTTTCAGAAATTATGAAGTATCAGCTCAAATTTACAGCTCTACCGGTGTTTTGATCAGGGAAATTAATACTGAAAATAAAACACCCGGAAACCATATAGTAACATGGAATGGTGCAAATAATCAGGGTCAAAAAGTGACGAATGGAATCTATCTGATGAAGGTTACAATTCGCGACGAAATGGTATTAATAGAAAATGTTATAAAAATTATAAAAAAGTGAGTTAATTTTCTTATATATTTGTTATTATATAGGAGAATTATGTATTAACCTAACTGTCGAATAAGTCATGAGAGCAAAATTACTTGTATTAATTGCAATTCTGGTGGGTTTTCAAATCCAGGTTTTAGGACAAACCGTTACAGGAAGGAGTAACGCGCTCTTTCTTGAAGTGAATGCCCAATCCACCATCGCGGCCGCCGAGGATATTACCATAACCTGGTTGTATCCAGACAATCCTACAGTGATTGTAGATGACAGAAGTGTTACCATCAAAGCCGGAATTCTAGGTGGTGATCAATTGAGAGAGGTAAAACTCTATATCAACAATCTGCCTACCATTTCTGACCGTGGTTTTTCCGTTGAGGATGAAGAATCACAGAAGTTTGATGAGTATCTAAAAAAAGATCTTCAATTATCTGAAGGGCTTAATGAGATCAAGGTAGTAGCCCTTGATTCGAGAGGGCAGGAACAAATCTTCACCCGTAACATAACCCTTAAGCTACCTGAAATGGCCGCCAGGACAGACAGGGCGCTTATCATCGGAACTGATGAATATGATGATTGGGGAGATCTCACCAATCCTGTTTTTGATGCCACTACCATTGATAAAGAACTTTCAGAATTTTATGGCTTTGAAACTGAACTCGTCCTGAATCCTACCAAGCGTGAAGTTCTCAATAAGATTCGTGAATATGCCAAGAAAAGCTATCTTCCGGATGATCAATTGCTGATTTTCCTTGCAGGCCACGGACAGTTCGATGATGTCTTCACCGAAGGTTACCTTGTTGCAAAGGATTCCAGAATGCACGACGAAGCCAAAGAAAGCTATATTTCTCATTCAACTTTAAGGACATATGTAAACAATATCCCAAGTAACCACACCTTTATTATAATGGATGTTTGTTATGGTGGAACATTTGACCAGGCAATAGCCAGGTCTGGATCCAGGGGAGGAGATGATATATATAATGAATTAACTAAAACGGAATTTATAAAAAGGAAATTACGCTTTAAGACAAGACGTTATCTCACATCCGGTGGCAAACAATATGTCCCAGACGGCAGAGCAGGACACCACTCACCATTCGCAAGAAAATTCCTTGAAGCTCTCAGGAATTATGGTGGGCAAGACAAAATTCTAACCCTTAATGAAGTAACAGGCTACGTCGAAACGATCAATCCTGAACCAAGATACGGAGAGTTTGGAGATAACGAACCAGGAAGCGACTTTGTATTTGTAGCGCAGTAGAGTTAATGCATAAATTTCTTATTATTCTTTTTCTGGCCATTCCCATCCTTGTGAATGGCCAGAAAAAATTTGCGAAAGGGTTGATATTTGATGAGAAGGCGTATAATAGCACACCCATTAAAGCAAATCTTACCCGCGGTGATTACACCAATATTCCTTCAAAGTTTTCTTTAAAACAATATTGCCCGAAACCAGGGAACCAGCTTCAATTACATACCTCAGCAGCCTGGGCCATTACCTGGGGAGCGCGTACAATTCTCGAAGCCAAGAGTAAGGGAATAACTGACCAGACGGAAATAACTAAAAACGCCTTCGCACCCTCATTTACTTACTCACTGAGTACTCAGATGGCTGATAAAACCTGTATCCAGGGGACAAGCCTTGAAAAGGCACTTGAAGTGATGAAAACCATGGGTACTCCAAAATATGTGGATTTCCTGGAATTTTGTCCCAAAACAATTCCTGAAAGTTCAAAAACTAAAGCTGAAGAATCAAAGATCACGGACTATGTCAGACTTTTCAAATCTGATGATGAGGATAAAACCAAACTTGAGACTGTAAAGCGATCCCTTGCTGAAGGTCTTCCTGTTGTAGTGGGGATGGAGTGTCCGGACTCCTTCCATTTTGCTGAAGAATTCTGGCAACCCCGGGAACAGAAGGAGGAAGATCTGGATGGTCACGCTCTTTGCCTTGTAGGTTATGATGATGGAAAATTTGGCGGAGCTTTCGAAGCAATGAATAGTTGGGGAAAAGGTTGGGGTAATGATGGATTCATCTGGATCAGGTATGAAGATTTCCTGGAATTTGTACCGACTGCTTATGAACTTTTTATAATTGGCCAGGACGAGGGGAGTAAAGCTGGTTTCTCCGGCGAAATCTCATGCAAACTGCTGAATGGCAATGATATGAGTATTATATTAACAAATGTTCCCAGTTATTATAAAACGACCATGCCCTACCCTTCCGGAACAAGTTTCAGAATATACATTCAGAATAATCAGACAGCTTATGTATATGTACTGGGCACAGATCTGACTGGCAAATTTTTCACCTTGTTCCCTACAGCGGATGTAAGTCCTATTCTCAATTACAACGGTACGAGCATTGCACTACCGGGTGAGAAGAAATACATCAAGATGGATAAAACCCCTGGAAAAGACTTCCTGGCTATTCTTTACTCAAAAGAAGAACTGGACTACCCCAAAATAAAATCCCGGCTTGAAAAATCCGATGGTCGCATTGATGAGCGGGTTAGTAAAGTCTTGAAAAAACAACTTGTTGATAACTCCAATATCAGCTGGACTTACGATAAAATCCAATTTGAAGGGAAAGGAGAAGGGAAAACCATTGTACCCGTCTTTATTGAAATTGAGCATAAGTAGCCTTTTTCGCAAAAGATGGTATATCCATAAGTACTCTTAAAAATCCCCCACCTGCCCATAATCGTGATATATGTAATTTTATAATTCCCTGATTAAACCTCTACGAGGTTTTAGAACAATAAGCACCAAATCATTTTACTACAATAATATGTCCCCCATGGAGAAAATAAGAGCAGCTAATAATTATACCACGTAGTGGTTACATTAATATAGGGATTATTATGCGTTCTATAATTAAACCTCGTAGAGGTTTCATAATCTGCTTATCATTATACTATATGGGGAAGTGAGTTGCTTACTGTATAAATAAAGATTGTTTATCAGTAGTTTACCACAAAATCGATCAAAGAACAGATTGATTCTTAAAAATGACTTCTGAATGACACGATTGTATTCTATTTTTACAAGAGTAAGGATCAAAAGAAAATTACCATGCTAAACAAGATAAATCCCTCGGAAACCAGTTCCTGGAAGGCCCTTGAAGCACACTATTCCGAAATTAATGATATCAGTATGACAAGTCTGTTCGAAAAGGATCCTGACAGGGTAGAAAAGTTCTCATACAGATTTGAAGATATATTAGTAGACTATTCCAAAAACCGGATTACTGAGGAGACGATGAAACTCCTGATGAAGCTGGCTGAAGAGACAAAAGTAAAGGAAGCCATCGAATCCATGTTTACCGGTGAAAAGATCAACGAAACCGAAAACCGGGCAGTATTGCATATTGCTCTTCGAAATCGGCAGAATAATGCTATTGAAGTTGACGGCAATGATGTAATGCCCCGGGTAAACATGGTGCTCGATAAAATGAAGGTTTTCTGTGACAAAGTGATAAACGGAGCATGGAAGGGATATTCCGGTAAGCCTATCACACATATCGTGAACATTGGTATAGGCGGATCCGACCTGGGTCCATTAATGGTAACGGAAGCGCTGCGACCATATAAAAAATCACATATTGAAACCCATTTCGTCTCAAATGTTGATGGTACACATATCGTAGAAACACTCAAAAAAGTTGATCCCGAAAAAACACTATTCCTGATTGCATCCAAGACCTTCACTACCCAGGAGACTATGACTAATGCATATACTGCGCGTGGCTGGTTTCTGGAACATGCGAAAGATATTGAGCACGTAAAGAGCCATTTCGCAGCGCTATCGACGAATAAAACTGAAGTAGAGAAATTCGGTATCGATCCGGATAACATGTTCGAATTCTGGAACTGGGTTGGAGGAAGGTATTCGCTCTGGTCGGCAATAGGATTAAGCATTGCGCTGACAATCGGATTCGAAAACTATATTGAACTGCTTGAAGGGGCTCATGATATGGATAAACACTTCAGAAACGCACCTCTTGAGAATAATATTCCGGTTATTCTGGCCCTGCTCGGGATATGGTATAACAATTTCTTCAATGCAGAAACTGAAACAATCCTTCCGTATGATCAATACATGCATCGATTTGCCGCATATTTCCAGCAGGGAAATATGGAAAGCAATGGTAAATATATTGACAGGAATGGTAAGCCTGTATCCTATCAAACCGGACCCATCATCTGGGGAGAACCGGGTACAAACGGTCAACATGCTTTTTACCAGCTTATCCACCAGGGCACGAAGCTTATTCCATGTGATTTCATTGCCCCGGCTGTAAGTCAGAATCCAATAGGTGACCATCATAACAAACTGCTGGCAAATTTCTTTGCCCAGACACAGGCACTTATGAAAGGCAAAACAAAGGAAGAAGTGATTGAAGAATTTAAGACTTCCGGCAAGGATCTATCTGATGTGGAAGCCATAATTCCCTTCAAGGTATTTGCTGGTAATCGGCCAACTAATTCCATTATGTTCAAACTGCTCACCCCCCGCACCCTGGGTTGCCTGATTGCCATGTATGAACATAAGATATTTGTTCAGGGTGTTATCTGGAATATATATAGTTTCGACCAGTGGGGTGTTGAATTAGGGAAACAGTTGGCTCAAAAGATCCTGCCTGAACTTGATGATTCATCTCAGGTTGAATCTCATGATGGATCAACAAATGCTTTGATTAATTACTATAAGAAAATCAGGGATAGGTAGCTCATAGTTCGTAGTTCATAGCTTGTTGTTAATGTAAGAATAGAACTGAAAACTAAATAATCATTAAATATTTATTGACAGAAGGTAGAATGCAGAAATCGGGCGAGATTCTTATCTCGTTCGGTCTATTTTAAAGCATCATGCTTTGGACAAGATGGAAGACGAAAGGTTGTGAGTTGGGTGCCTGAAAACGACCACGGAGTGGTTCCTTTATTGTATCCTATGTGATTGACTTTCAGAAATCAGAAATGTTTGATTATGGAAGAAATAACCCCCGAACCTGGATGCATCCAACAGAATAAAGGGCGCCCCATGTGCCAAAGTCCCCTTAGGAGTTCGAGCCGCAATGAGTATCAGTTAATTTGGATTTATCTAAATCTTAAGAGAGTTCTTCAGGAATTGTAAATGTTTTCCGGAATGCGATCCTTCTACAAGACTGAGGACAATAGTTTCTTACGGAGGAAAGTATCTTCCTCATCATCGGTCCGTGTAAATTCTGGTTGATTCATTAATTCCATCATCATTCCCTCATCTGAATAATTTACGATCTTGTATTTATAAATTTTAGAGGGTGATTTAAGAATAATAGCTGGTTCCGAGTGGTCTATAATCCAAACTCCTTTTTCTACTGATTCGTTACTGTTTACTTTTGTGAACAATCCATCATACCGGAGAATAAGTCTCGCCATCTCAATTTCCTTACCATCCGTATCCTGTTCATTTTGAATCTCAACAACATTCCAGGATTTCTCAGATGTACTGACTACCTCATTACGTGAATTGGAAGGGCCCTCCCAATTAAAGTAGAAAGTCCAGGCGACTATCTGAAATACTATAAAAGTTATTATCCTTGACCTCATTATTGGGCTGAATTTTATTTATTATCACGCTAGCTATTAGAACACAAACTTACAAAAAGGTTTAAACACCAACCATTTGAGTCATTTTGCAGTGCAAAGATTGCACAAATTTTTTTGTTGCCAAAATTTCTGTGAAAAAATAGCAAGGACATCATATTTTTATTAACACTTTATTAACTAAAATAATTCAGAATAAACAACTTAGGATTCCGAAGTTTGGAAATGTTTTAACAAAATCAAAGAAAAAAATTGAAAAATATTACTATTATTTCTGAGAAAATTGCAATTATTTGTTTAGTGCCTTAACAAACTCAGGTGTGGCAAAGGCTGCCCTGTGAATTTCACTATTATAATAACTCATTTGATGATTTTCAACCAGGTATTTCTGCCGGATTGCATCAATAGTTCTTAGTGGATGACATTTTCCCTTGGAGGAATATGAGAAACTCCACATACCTGTTGGATACGATGGAAGAAACATCAAATAACTGTAAACATTGTTTGTTCCATATATCTCCTTATAACAACTGTATATCTCCTTAAATACGTCCCTGTTAAATCTTGGAGACTCGCTTTGCGTGATCATGATACCCTGTTTTGCCAATATCCGATGAACCTCGTTATAAAACTCCCGGGTAAACAATCCTTCTCCCGGTCCAACAGGGTCATTGGAATCAACAATTACAATATCATAGCTATTGTCTTTTGATACTTTAACAAAATTCACACCATCTTCAATTACCAGATTCAGTTTTGGATTGTTAAAGGCCGATGATAAGTTTGGGAAATATAGTTTGGAAGCTTCAATAACCTTTTCGTCTATTTCCACCAGGGTAACCTGTTCAACTTCCGGATGTCTTACCACTTCTCTGATAGTACCACCATCTCCCCCACCGATTACAAGTACTTTTCTGGGATTTGGATGAGTTAACATAGGAACATGTGCTATCATCTCATGGTATACGTATTCGTCTTCTTCAGTACACATGACCTTACCGTCAAGTGTTAACATATTGCCATATGCGATGGTCTTATATACTTCAACCCGCTGGTAATCTGATTGTACATCGTAGAGTTTTTCACCTTCATGGCGAATTGATAGTGCAATATCTTCATCTCGTTCGGTAAACCAGATATCTCTTCTCGATTTAATCTTCGTCGGTTCCTTACTCCTACCATCCCTGAATTTCTCAAGTTCGACCTCTGTTTTAGGCAACAATCGATCATGTCCGCGATTCATTTCTACTGCCGAACCATGAACAGCCTTTAATGATTCTTTCAGGTAGTTATATGCTATCCATGGATCAACCGATTCCCCACAGGTGAAGATATCTACGGAGGCAAATCCATACTCAGGCCATGTATGGATTGAGAGGTGGCTTTCCTGAATCACGATCACGCCTGAAACACCAAAAGGTGAAAAATGATGAAATGACGAACTTATAATCGTTGCCCCTGCCATTTCGGCTGCTTTGGTCATCGAGTTTTCGATATAAACAACATCCTGTAATGCATCAGTATCACACTCGAAGTATTCCACGATAATATGCTTGCCCAAAGCTTCCATTCAGGAAATAGTTAACTGTTCTGGATAAATAGTCCCTTTCAGGAAAGCTGTTTCTTTTTCTACATTTTCCCAGCTCATATCTTCGAATGCAAGCCAAATCAATCCACCCGGGGGAAGAAAGCCTATTGGTTGGCTGGACAAATATTCTCCAAGAAAGGTAAGCGCCGGGTTATGACCTATCAACACGACACAACAAAAAGATTCTTCGAATTGGTTAATTCTGTCGAGGAGTGTTCTTGCGGATGCTTCGTACAAATCTTCAAGTTCTGTAATCTTATTAGGATCCAGTTTTAATGACTCGCTTATCAACGTAGCAGTTTCAAATGCCCGCCTGGCATGACTGGTCATTATCTGTTCAATATTAACTTCTTCTTTAGAAAGATATCTCCCTATTCGCAGCGACTCCATCACACCGGCTTCATTCAAGGATCGATCAATATCCTTCTCACCTGGTTCCTTCGTTTTTGCCTGTGCATGCCTGATTAATAGAAGCGATTTTATCATATATCTGATAAATTACTAGGCGCCTTTTTTTATTTTGGAGTCTAAAGTTTTTTTAATTTACACTTTTAATTAAAAATTATAGATATTTGAAACCTTCAAATTAAAAGTATATGCCCAAAAATCTTGTTATCGTTGAGTCGCCGGCTAAGGCAAAGACAATTGAAGGATATTTAGGAAAAGATTATTCCGTAAGATCGAGTTTCGGTCATGTCCGGGATCTGCCTAAAGATGACTTTGCCGTTGACATCAAGAATCATTTCAAACCTACTTATGAAGTCCCTAAGGATAAAGCGGAAGTTGTAAAGAAATTAAAGAAGGACGCTAAAGAATCAGATCTTGTTTTTCTAGCTTCGGATGATGACCGTGAAGGAGAAGCCATCAGCTGGCATTTGAAAGAAGCACTTGACCTGAATGAAGATAAAACCAGAAGGATCGTATTTAGAGAAATTACAAAAAATGCAATTCTGAATGCGATCCAAAATCCAAGAGACATCGATGATAGGCTGGTAAATGCTCAACAAGCAAGAAGAATTCTGGATAGACTGGTTGGATTTGAGTTGTCCCCTATCTTGTGGCGGAAGATTAAAGCAGGTCTCTCTGCCGGTAGGGTACAAAGTGTTGCAGTTCGTCTTGTTGTAGAACGTGAACGTGAAATCTCAACATTTAAGGTAAATAGTTTTTTCAGGATAAATGCATGGTTCAACCTTGAGAATGGGATTATACTTAAAGCTGAACTTGCTGAAAAATTCAAAACTGAGGAAGATGCAAGAGCATTTCTTGAAAATTGCATTGAAGCTCAATTTGTAATTGAGAACCTTGAAAAGAAACCTACGAAAAAAAGTCCGGCACCGCCATTTACAACTTCCACCCTTCAACAGGAAGCCAGCCGAAAACTTGGATTTTCTGTTTCGCAGACCATGACAGTTGCCCAGCGATTATATGAAGCTGGTAATATCACTTATATGAGAACGGATTCAGTGAATCTTTCTAATGAAGCAATTGATGGAGCAACATCACAAATACGATCTGCATACGGAGAGGAATATATTAAGATCAGGAAGTATAAGACAAAAAGCCAGACTGCCCAGGAAGCGCATGAAGCTATCCGACCCACGGTTTTTTCAAATTTCACAGTTGAAAGCTCGAAAAATGATAAACGTCTATATGAATTAATCTGGAAAAGGGCCATTGCCTCTCAAATGGCTGATGCCAGCATTGAGAAAACTGTGGCAACAATTGGTATTTCAACAGATCAGAGAAAGCTTACAGCTACTGGTGAGGTGATTAAATTTGAAGGTTTCCTAAAGGTATATATAGAATCGAGCGATGATGAGAATCAGGCTGATGAGCAGAAAGGCATGTTGCCTCCATTAAGTATAGGCGAGATTCTTTCTTTAAAGGAAATGAAAGCCCGTCAGGGTTTCACCAGGCCTCCTGCAAGGTATACAGAAGCCAGCCTTGTAAAGAAACTTGAAGAATTGGGAATTGGCAGACCCTCAACATATGCGCCTACTATTTCAACGATACAAAAAAGGAACTATGTTGTGAAAGAATCTATTCAAGGTAAGGAAAGATCTTTTAAAGAGTTTATTCTTAAGAATTACGATATACGTGATTTAACAAACACAGAAATCGTGGGAGCCGACAAGAATAAACTTATTCCGACTGACATGGGAATGATCGTCAACGATTTCCTGGTTGAGAATTTCCCGAATATCATAGACTTTTCCTTTACAGCCAAAATTGAAGAACAATTTGACAGCATATCTCAAGGTAATGTGGATTGGGATAAAATGCTTGCTGAATTCTACACCAATCTCCCTGGGAAGTTTGAACAGGTCCAGCGCTTCATTTAGTGTTATTGATTCAATTCGCTGATCTTTTTTGAGGCTGGCAAATTTGGGTTTATCCTCCCCACCATTTTCACCTATTTGTACAATAGGGCCAAAACGTGCCATTCGTGTAAAGACATTTTTACCGGTACCTGGATCAACCCCTAATTCTCTCACCTTTCCTTTGGTTTTGGCATTCGCTGATTCCTGAACCTGTGGGTGGAACTTGGCGTAGAATTCAGCAAGCATTTTATCCCAAT
>JBHOSY010000073.1:0-20407 GCA_042584165.1 Bacteroidota bacterium
ATGAAGTAACCATCCGATTTGCAGGGGATTCTGGTGACGGGATGCAACTCGTTGGAACCCAGTTCTCTGATACATCTGGAATCGCGGGAAATGAGGTAAACACTTTCCCCGATTATCCATCAGAGATCAGGGCGCCGGAAGGAACATTATATGGAGTAAGTGCTTTTCAGATTCATTTCGGGAAGAAGAACATTAATACTGCTGGGGACTTTATCGATGTCCTGGTGTGTATGAATGCCTCATCCCTGAAGGTGAATCTCCCGAATTTGAAAGATAACGGGATAATCATTGCTAACCGCAATGGATTTGATGCTAAAAATCTCAAATTAGCCAAATTCGACAATAATCCACTTGATAATGGGGAATTAAACAAATACCAGGTTCATGCTGTTGATATGAATGAAGAAATAAAGCATGCACTTTCAGAGGAAGGATTGCCCCCCAAAATGATAAAGCGAACGAAAAATATTTTCGCTTTGGGCATAACTTATTGGATGTTTGATCGCCCCATCGAGCCCAGTACGAACTGGATCCAGAAAAAATTCAAGGGGAAGGATGATGTTATTAACGCCAACATTCGCGTTTTACATGCTGGCTGGAATTATGCTGAGAACCATCCTGATCTTCGGAAACAATACAAAGTAGAAAAGGCTGATCTAAATCCTGGCACGTACCGCAACATAACAGGGAACCATGCTGTTGCACTGGGACTGGTTACAGCGGCGAGAAAAGCTAATTTGCCACTATTTCTTGGATCATATCCCATCACCCCGGCTTCAGAGATTCTGCAGTATCTGTCAGGATATAAAAAATATGGTGTGAAACACCTGCAGGCTGAGGATGAAATTGGTGGTGTCACAAGTGCTATTGGAGCTGCATTTGGCGGTAGCCTGGCTGCAACTACAACCTCAGGCCCGGGACTTTCCCTGAAAGTTGAAGCTTTAGGACTAGCCGTTATTACGGAACTTCCTTTGGTTGTCGTTGATGTTCAACGTGCAGGACCTTCCACCGGAATTCCAACAAAGCCTGAGCAAAGTGATCTTTTACAATCCATTTGGGGTCGTCATGGTGAGGCTCCCATGCCAGTACTGGCTGCTGCCAGTGCATCTGACTGTTTTGATATGACAATTGAAGCAGCAAGAATTGCACTGAAATATATGACCCCGGTTATATTGCTTACGGATGGATACATCGGACAGGCAACAGAACCCTGGAGAATTCCATCACTTGATGATCTGCCGGAATTGGAACCCAATTTTACAACAGATCCTGAGACCTTTGCACCCTATAAACGAGATCCTGAAACACTCGCCAGAAAATGGGCAATTCCCGGTGTACCTGGACTGGAGCATAGAATTGGAGGCCTTGAAAAACAGGATATCTCCGGAATAGTGTCTAGTGAAGCTGAAAACCATCAGCGGATGACTGATCTGAGGCAGGAAAAGATAGAAAATATTACCAATGATATTCCACTTGCAGAATTGATGGGTGAAGAAAAAGGGGACCTGCTTTTATTAAGTTGGGGTAGTACTTATGGAGCTGCTAAAACAGCATTTGATAAACTCAGAGGTGAAGGTATTAAACTTTCATTCGTGCATTTAAGATACCTCAATCCCATGCCTAAAAATCTCGGTGAGATCCTTTATAATTTTAAAAGGATTTTAATCCCCGAGATGAATATGGGTCAGTTAAAAATAGTAATTCAGGCAAAGTACCTGGTACCTGCCATTGGGCTTAACAAGGTGAAAGGGATCCCTTTCAAAGCCATTGAAATCGAGGAAAAGATAGTTGAACTTTTAAATGAAAAGGAGGGATAAACTATGAAAACGCAAATTGATAATATGGTTCAGGAACCTCAGGATAACCAGATAAAATATACCCCACAGGATTTTAAACCTGATATAGATGTTAGATGGTGTGCTGGATGTGGGGGATTCTCAGTACTCTCCCCTACTCAAAGGATTATGCCAGATCTTGGTGTAGCCAAGGAAAAAGTAGCGTTTGTATCCGGTATCGGATGCTCCGGGCGATTTCCATATTATATGGATACTTACGGATTCCATTCAATTCATGGAAGAGCTCTTGTTATCGCATCGGGATTGAAAATCGCAAGACCGGATTTATCAGTCTGGATAACTACCGGAGATG
This sequence comes from Bacteroidota bacterium, assembly GCA_042584165.1. Lineage (GTDB taxonomy): Bacteria > Bacteroidota > Bacteroidia > Cytophagales > Cyclobacteriaceae > JBHOSY01. The sequence continues at coordinate 2,149 of JBHOSY010000073.1, forward strand.
GAGATAATATGAGTATTGGTGGAAATCATTTCATCCATACATGCCGGAGAAATGTAGATCTGAACATCATGATGTTCAATAATGAGATCTATAGTTTAACCAAAGGTCAGGCCTCTCCTACGTCTCAAGTAGGGCAGAAAACTAAATCCACTCCTCTTGGAGCGCTTGATTATCCATTCAATCCTCCTGCCTTAGCATTAGGTTCCGGAGCAACTTTTGTGGCACGTGCCCATGATAAAGACAGGAATCAACTACAGGATTTGCTTAAAAGAGCGGCACAACACAAGGGTGTCTCCTTTATAGAGATCTATACCAATTGCCGTATTTTCAACGAAGCTGCTTTTGACGAGTTTACAAACAAAGAAACACGGGATGATAGAACAGTATTTCTTGAGCAAGGTAAACCACTTGTTTTCGGAAAACAACGTGATAAGGGGCTTATTCTTGATGGATTTACTCCCAAAGTCGTCTCCCTGACAAATGGGAAGTATTCGGAAAATGATTTAATCATTCATGACGAAACTGACTCAACCCTTGCGTTTATTCTTGCCAATATGACCTATAATCATTCACTGCCCAGACCAATGGGTATATTCCAGGCCATTAATAAACCTTCTTACGATCAATTGGTTGAAAAACAAATCGAACATGAGATTGAGACGAAAGGGGAAGGTGATCTGGATGAATTATTGAAAGGTGATAATTATTGGGAAATAAAATAAATTATCTAAAAACTGTAAAAAGGCATCCCTGTTGGTGGTGCTTTTTTTAACCTAAAACAAATAAATCCGTATCTTTGTTTATATAGTAGCATAGTTTGAAAAGAGCATTTACCATATTATTAACAGCATTTTACCTGTTTTTAACAGCTGGATTGCCCATCACAGTACATTACTGTCATGGACAAATTGAGGAAATTCGGATCCTTTCCAAAGCTGTAAATTGCTGTGAGGATATGGAAATGCCGGCAAACAGTTGTTGCAACATTGAAATTAATACGGATTGCTGCAGCAATGAATACTATTTCTTCCAACTCGATATAGATGAAGAGATTGTTTCACCTTATACAATCTCTAAATCATTGGTTGCTACGATAACAAAAGTTCTGATTGATGATTCAATCGATACATTTGATGTTGATCACAACACATACCAGTATCGTGATTTACCGCCACCAAAAAATCAACCAATCTGGTTGATGAATTGTAATTTTTCTCTCTACGGATAGCTTCCAGGTAAACTTCTCAAATCGGTCCTGACAGAAAAACCGGACCATTTCGTTCACAGTTATTTTAACAAAAATTATTACCTGAAAAGCTTATAAATATGAAAAATCCTATAAAAACCATAATTCCTGTTCTTCTATTCGGGTTTTTAACTATCCCGGCAGATGCACAGGATAAAAAGACTGAAACTGTTGAGTTTAAAGTAGCAGGAGTATGTGGGATGTGCAAAGATCGCATCGAAAATGCTTCGCTGATCAAAGGCGTAAAATTCACTGAATATAATGTGGAAACCAGTATGTTGAAAGTTATTTATCGGACGGATAAGGCTACAATGGATGAGATTCACAAATCCATTGCAAAAGCCGGTCATGCTACTGATAAAGTAAAGGCGGATCCTGAAGCATATGAAAAACTTCCATTGTGCTGCCAGTATTCAGATCCCGAAAATCCACATCATCAGGATAGTCATAAAGGTCATAATCACTAGACCATGAGATTGTTCGTAACAGGGCTTCTGTCCTGGTTTGTGATCATAAATGCATTTTCACAGCAGGATAATAGTCGAATAGAAGGGAAGGTCGTGGGGCAGGACGAGCCCCTGATTGGAGCCAATGTCTATTGGTTGGGCACACAAACAGGTACAACGACTGATGAAGACGGTAGTTTTCATTTAGATCGTATTGCCGGGAAAAATGAACTGGTGATCAGTTTTATCGGCTTTCAGAATGATACGTTGAATGTCACAACTCAGAATTTTCTCGAAGTTGAACTGACAGGATCAGTTGAGCTGGAGGGAGTGGAAGTCTTTCATCGGCGCAAAAGTACGGAGGTTGACTACCTGAATCCTATTCACACGAATTTGATCAACGACAAGGAACTCCTGAAAGCCGCGTGCTGTAATCTCAGTGAAAGTTTCGAGACAAATCCATCGGTGGATGTTTCTTTCACAGATGCAGTTACCGGTACAAGGCAGATCCAGATGCTCGGTTTATCTGGCCCGAATATCCAGATCACTCGTGAAAATATGCCCGATATTCGGGGATTATCTGCTATTTACGGCCTTACCTATATCCCAGGCACCTGGGTTGAAAGTATTCAATTAAATAAAGGGACCGGATCTGTTGCGAACGGTTATGAAAGTATTGCAGGGCAGATCAATGTTAACTTACGAAATCCTGCCAGCATGGACAGAGTTTATCTAAACGCCTATGCAAATGAGGGAGGGCGTTTTGAATTCAATACAAATCTCAGGGCTGATATTGGAAAGAATTGGGGAACAGGCCTGTTATTACACGGGAAAAACAATTCCGTAAAACATGACCGGAATGATGATGGTTTTCTTGATATGCCGATTGGAAATCAGTTCATAGCCCTTAACAGATGGGAACTTTACAGTGATAGGGGCCTGCATCTCCAGTTGGGAGCCAAAGGTACCTATATAGATAATCTGGGTGGGCAGGTGGATTTTAACCCGGATAATGACAAAGGCACCACAAATTCATGGGGTATGCAATTATTGCAGAAACGAATTGAAGGTTGGGGAAAAATCGGCAAGGTGGATCAAAAGAATCCATACCGAAGTATGGGCCTTCAATTATCCGCTGCTTATCATGAACAGGAGTCCTACTTTGGTCTGAATAACTATGATGCATCACAAGGCTCATTTTATGCAAATCTTATGTATCAGGGTATAATCAGTAATACAAATCATAAAATTAAAACCGGGGTGAGTTTACAATATGATGACTATGATGAAGTGTTTAACAATGTAGATTACAGCCGAAAGGAAATTGTCCCCGGGGGCTTCCTCGAATATACGTATACCTTTCTTGATAAATTCGGCGCTGTATCAGGTATCCGGGTTGATAATCACAATCTGTTTGGTACATTTATTACTCCAAGGTTGCATCTTCGGTATGCCTTAAGTGAGACAACAGTATTACGTGCTTCCGGTGGCCGTGGACAGCGAACGGCCAATATATTTTCAGAAAACAATGGTATGCTGGCCAGTTCACGTCAATTCATCATTGAAGGTGATGACAGCAACAAACCCTATGGTTTAAATCCAGAGATTGCCTGGAACTATGGCCTCAGCCTTGTTCAGGAATTTGCCATTGATTATCGGGATGGTCTTTTCACAGTTGATTTCTTCAGGACTGATTTTGAGAATCAGATCGTTGTGGATCGGGATAGAAACCCGCAGGAGGCTGTCTTTTATAACCTTGATGGTAAATCATATTCAAACAGTTTTCAGGTCCAACTTGATTATGAGGTAATCAAACGGTTGGATGCAAGACTGGCATACCGCTGGTATGATGTAAATTCAACTTTTGATGAGCAGCTTCTGCAATCTCCCCTGGTTTCCAATAATAGGGCATTCCTGAATCTTGCCTATTCATCTATTGATTACTGGAGATATGATTTTACATTGAACTGGCAGGGAAGTAAAAGGATCCCTGGTACATCTGCAAATCCTGAACCTTACATACTTGAAGACAATTCACCAGATTTCTTTGTTGTAAATGCACAGATCAGTAAAACCTGGCGGGAGAAATTTGAAGTTTATGTTGGTGTAGAGAACCTGCTCAATTACCGGCAGGAAGATCCAATCCTCTCCAGTGAACAACCATTCAGTCCCTACTTTGATAGTTCACTTGTCTGGGGACCGATATTTGGAAGGAATACTTACCTGGGATTGCGGTTCTGGGTTAAGTAACCGAAAGATGCCATCTCTCGAAGAGATGGCATCTTTATTACTAATATGGCATTCCATATACTAATATCCCATCACCTCTCTTATAAAATCTCTACTCATCTTCAGGCTTTCCCGAATAGGGCGGGTTGGGTTGAAATCCCGTTCATGAGCCAGTTCAATTACGAGGTCGCCATTGAAATTCTTTTCTTTTAAGGCTTTGCCAATTGAGGCATGATCCATATCCCCTTCTGCAAGAGATTCACTCCAGCTACCATCAACGTACTGATTACGTAAATGAACAAAAACCATACGATCCCCAAATTCATTAATATAATCCAGCGGATCCACACCTCCTCTGATGCACCAGTTCAGGTCCGGGCCTAATGGAAAATCGGGTATCCTCTTCAAAATTCCCCGCAGATCATGCATATTATCCTCAACCTCATAGGTATGGTTGTGCAGGTTCAATATAACTCCATGTTCTTTGCCAAATTTTAATAGTTGCGTCAGGAGTTCAGCCTGTGCATCCAATTCCTCCTCCGTTTTTTTATGTCGGGCATTACCAACAGAAATCCCCATAGTTCTGCCCCCTACCTTTTCAAGATTTAATATTACATTTTCAGCATCCTCTATTATTTCCGGGTGTTTTGTCCGATCCCACATATTGCCCCCGTAGGAAGTTCCGATAACAGGTAGCCCGTGCTTTTCCTTCAGTTCTCCAATCATTAAAGTGGCTTCCGCACTACGTAATGGATTATGCATCAATTCAACACCATCGAGACCTGCATACTTCATGTCCGAAAAAATGATATCCAGTACAGGTGTGATATCATATTCAGGCAGAGGGGCCGCGTAAACCCAGGGATGGGCTCCGACTATTACTTTTTTACTGGAATTAATGCAGCCAGATAGTGGTAGCCCCAAAAATCCGATAACGGACATTGTGCCTCCGGATTTCTTTAGAAATTCTCTTCGACTAATATTCATCATCATTGTTAAAATTTTGTACCTGAAATTAACCGGTAAAAATTAGATTTAAAAAATAATATGCAACCTCTATGAAGTTGATAAATATAGCTGCATATATTATTGCTACTATAAGGAATCCCATACGGGGTTTCTATAAAATAACAACCTATAATTATATCGGAAAGTTCGCTATCTCCGTTGGCGCATTTTTTGCTATATTCAATGTGATTTATTATAACTTCAGATAACATGAAATATATCTTTATTTTTTTATTGTTAATCCTCCCGTTATGTGGCATTGCCCAGGATATTGCTCCCAAAGATTATGGTGAATGGTATGAAATCTCGCTGGATCCTTCCATGGACGGCAGTCATTATGTGGATTGGTCATCACTGCTTGATGCTCCGGCAGGGAAACATGGTTTCATCCAGGTTAATGGTGCTGATCTAAAATTTGAGAATGGAGCCGGAGCAGTTTTCTGGGGAACAAATATTACTGGAGCAAACTGCTTTCCTACCCGCCAGAAGGCAGATTCAATAGCGAAACGCCTGGCTATGATGGGGTGTAACCTGCTCCGTTTTCATCACATGGATGCCGATTGGGCACGACCCAATATTTTTGGGAACCGGGATATTACAAGGCGCCTTGATCCTGAAATGCTGGACAGGCTGGATTACTTTATTGCCCGTCTGAAATCAAAAGGAATATATATATTTCTCGACCTGCTTGTGCATCGTGATTTTAAAGAACTTGATGGTATTCAAGACCCCCTTCCAGAGCTGGGAGGTAAACAGGTAGCATACATCGATGATGAAATTATAGAACTGCAAAAAGAATTTGCGACGCAATTACTAACCCATAAAAATCAATATACAAATCTTCACTATTATGAAGAACCAGCAATTATTGCATCGGAATACATTAATGAATCCTCCGGAATAATACACTGGGGAGGAGATATACTGCCAGAGGCATATCGGAAAAAACTGGAAGATAAATTCATAAAATATGGATATGAAGGGAAAAAGTTAGTCGCTTTCAGAAGAGCAAATACATTAGCTGTAAAAGAAGGATTTGAAGGAGATGTATATGAATCACTTGAATTCCTGTCCAGGATCGAGCAGGATTACTACAGTACGATGGAAGAGCATTTACGCAATATTGGGGTAAAGTATTTGTTAACCGGAAGTAATTTCCCGGTCAATCTGCTGACATACCAATACGATAATACCTTTACCGATTTTATTATTACTAACAATTACTGGGATCACCCGAGGGTTGGGGCAGTAGGTGGATTTGGTAGAATCCTGTATGCACCTATCCATAATACATCAATGATTGAAAATCCGGCAAGGGGATCAGTTAATTTTCTATCTAAATTCATCTGGGATGCTATGCCGTTTATGGTTACCGAATGGAATGCATGCTACCCAAATGAATACCTGCTTGAAGGAATCCCTGTTGTAGCCGCTTACGCAAAGCTTCAGGGTATGGATGGGATAATGCAATTTGCGTTTGGAGGTAATGCATTGGGTTCAGATAGATTAGAACCCTTCGCCAATTCACAAATGCCATCCCATCTGGCTAACTGGGTAGTTGCCGCACCACTGTTTTTACGGGGAGATGTTACCGAGGCACCCGGTATGGTATCGGATTTTATTCACAAAGATGAAATCTATTCATTGCCAAATTATTCGGGTTTCCTGGATGAAAATTACACCCTCCCCTATATAACGAAAGTTTCAAAATCATTGGATTTGAATGAGGAGGATCAAACTGGAGAATATAACAAATACCACCAGGAATCAGAAGGGGTCATTACCAGTGAGACAGGTGAATTAAAACTAGATTACAAAAAGGGTATTTTTACGATCAATACTGAAAAGATTCAGGGAGCAACAGGTCAAATAAGTGACATGAATGTTTCTCTGCCATTTCTTGATATTGATGTGGATAATCCCTGGATATCAGTTATTGCCGTCTCAGAAGATGGGCAACCCTTACAAATTAGCAGTCATTTTTATCTGACGGTAGTTACTCCAGTAAAAATGAGTGGTGAAGAATATGAAGATGACCGGAAAGCACTTAAGGAAATAGGTGACCTTCCATTAATCACCCAGGTAGCTGAGGGAAGTATTACTATTAAAAGCAGTGGGAAAAAACTGGAAGTTATTCCGCGTACCCCGAATGGCAAGCCCATGAAGAAAATGAAAGTCAAGAAATCATCAGAAGGATTCATCATTGAACTTTCCAAAGGGAGGAGTTTTGTGTATGAGGTTGTAGCGAAATAAACAGGTGATTGTCTATTAAATCAAATGTGACCGGGTGCCTGTTGGAGGATATCGTACGAATTCCTGAGCAATAATGCAACCCTGTTAGCATTCTCACGTCTTTACTATAAGTTACAACCTTTAATTCACAAACAATGAAAACCATTATTCTATCAATCACACTATCAGTATTTTTTTTAACTGCCTGTGGTCAATCCAAAGAAACACGAAATTTATCTTCCTTTTCCAGCATCAGTGTAGGGGAAGCAATTAAGGTTTACCTTGAAAAAGGGAGTTCTGAAAAGGCTGTCCTGGAAGTAAAAGGGACAGATATGGATAACGTTATTACCAAGGTATCCGGTGATCATCTGAAAATACATATGGACAATGGAAATTGGAGGAATGTTGACGTTACCATATGGGTTACCTACCGCGAACTCGATGCAATCGGGATCAGTTCAGCAGCCAAATTGACTGCGAAAGAACCCATTAAATCTGAATCCATGGAAATTGATGTTTCGAGTGCTGCAAATGGCGAGATTGCATTAAACGCAGGCAGTTTGGAAATAGATATAAGCAGCGCCGCTAACCTTACTCTATATGGTAATGTCAACTCCATGGAAGTGGATATTAGCAGTGCCGGAACGTTAAAAGCATATGAACTGGATTGCAAAGAGGCCGAGATTGATGTAAGCTCCGCCGGATCAGCGAAGGTAAATGTTACCGAAAGAATTGATGCCGGTGCCAGCAGCGGTGGATCAATTCGTTATAAAGGCAATCCCGATAAGATCATTGCTAACTCCAGTAGTGGGGGGAGTGTGAAAAAATCGAATTAAATATATGAATCCTGGTCCAGGCGAACACTTGGCCCAATTCTGGTGACTCAAAGTTTAAACCCTGGGTTAATAAAAAACATAATGGTTCAAGTATTTGCTTGAACCTTTATGTTTTAATGCAATTTATATATTGTCAATTACGGAATTTCTTACAAAATTTGGGATGAAATGCTCAATCAATCCTAAATTATGTTACGAAGTGCCCTTTCCGTTATTATAGGTTGGCTGGTATATGGAATCAGTGTGGGAATCCTGTTTGGCATGACAGGTGTTAACCCCTATGGAGAATCTTCTGCCTTTTTTAAAATAGGTAGTACTTTCTATGGGATCGTTTTTTCTTTTATTGGAGGTTTTGTCACTGCGCTTATCTCGAAACAAAAGCAATTCCTTCATAGCCTGGCTTTATCATTCCTTCACATCCTGATTGCTCTGACCGCCATGTATTTTACAGAAGGTAATCATTGGTTTGAATGGGTGAATATCTTTATCATTGCCCCATTTATCATTTTAGGAGGATGGATTCGGGTGAGAAATATGAAGTAGTGCAAGACAACATACCCATAAATATTGATAACCGGAAATTCAGCGCTGTATCCAATTCAGAAGGTGGGGAGGTAAATGAACAAACAATTTTCCATTACCGCCAGAGAGGTGATTTAATATGGGCTACATACTCAGGAGGTAATATAAAATTCGGAACAATTACAGGAAAGTTCAGAGAAAACGGATTCATTGAATTTGCCTACCAACATCTTAATAATCAGAATGAAATTATGACCGGCAAGGTTGTCTCAAAGCCAGAAATACTGGAGGATGGAAGGATCAGGTTTCAGGAAAGCTGGCAATGGACCTGTAAAGACTATGCAACCGGGGAGTCTATCGTTGAAGAGATCCCATAAGAGTAAAGAGAAGAATTCCGTTTATGCTTTATTCAGTTTTACTTTGTAATATCTTTTTGCCGGGAAGATGAATCTGTATTCCGATGGAGAGACGTAAATCGTTAAAATCAACAAATTCATCAAGACCATATCTGCTGAGAAATTCTATACCGATCTGATCTGTTACAAAATACACCATCCCGATCCCAATAGCACCTGTAAAATCGAAATTACCACTATTGACATTGTCAGTTCTCCAATGATTCCCGAAATATAATGCTGCTTCACCAAAGAACTTCAAATGACTTTTGCCAAGGTAATACCGGCAACCCGGGGCGAGGTAAAGGTAAAAAACCTCATATCCTGCTGCATCGTTATAGTATGATGTAAAAGATGTATCGAATATCCCCCCAACTACAACCCGATCTTTCACAAACCAACCAATCATCGGAGACAAAGAAATACTGAATCTGTCATATCTGATATCATTGCTGATATTTCCACCACCTCCTATCAGGAGATATCCCCTTTCAATTTGAGAATTTACATTTGAAATAATCGTGCAAAGAATAATTATTGTTAGTATCCATTTAACATTTTTCATGACCACGGAATTTACTCATTTGATGAAGATTTCAATTCCCGTCTTCCGGGAAGATGAACCTGGAATCCTGCTGATATACCCATGTATTTACTCCAGGAATCTGATTGAATGAGATTTGGAGTACTATAACCTGTTTTGATTTCCAGGCCAACCTGATCTGTAATAAAATAGGCCATTCCAATTCCAGCAGATATATGCAAACTGAAATTGTCGTTTTCAGATGTATCATCTGTTTCTCTCCAATAATTTCCCAGATACGAAGAAAGTGATCCAAAAAATTTTAATTTTTTATCTCTCAGGTAATACCTGCATTCCGGGCCAAAATTAAAACCGTAGGAACGATAATAATGCAAGTCAGAATAATTGTGAAAATGATAGTTGAAATTTAGAGCCCCTCCCAATAAAAAATTATCTTTCACAAACCAGCCCATCATTGGATGTATGTCAAGATAAAAACTATTGTACTTGAAATTGCCGCTGATACTCCCTAATCCTCCTATGGTACGATAACCCTTTTTAGTTTGCGCACTTATTGATACAACCACTACCAGGATCAGGGTCAATGTTAATAAAAAACATTTGAACCTCATTTTGGATAAATATTAGCTGGAAATCAATTAAATAAATGTACTCAATTGAAGAAATAAATCCTATTTCTCAAAATGTAAATTTAATAAGTATTGAACGGTCATAATATGGATCCTGGTAATATCAGAAAATAATCGAAATTATTCCGGATGAAAAGGAAAGAATGTGGTTTAAACAATAAAAATAGATTTGTATTGTAATTTGCATAGACAAATCAAAATATGAGGATTATGAATAAATTTCTCAACACCTTAATCTACGCAACAATGGTTTTCACTTTTTCTGAATGTGAAAGTGATGCACAACAAAAGCAGATTGCCATACCATTTGATTCGCAGGAATGGACTATAGTCAGTGATGATTATAAACTGGAAGAATTTGATGGACAGGAAAGCATCTATCTACCACAGGGAACTGCATCTCTAAAAGATGTAGTATTCCAGGATGGTATCATCGAGTATGATGTAGCATTCCCTGAAACACGGGGCTTCCCGGGACTTTTCTTCAGGATCCAGGATAGTATAAATAGCGAAGAGTTTTATACCCGACCTCACCAATCCGGGAATCCTGATGCTACTCAATATCAACCCATTTTCAATGGGTCGGCCGGATGGCAGTTGTACCATGGGGATGGGTATTCGGCAGCTGTAAAGTACAGGTACAATGAATGGAACCATGTTAAGTTGGTGATTTCAGGAACTGAAGGGGAAGTATATGTAAATGATCTGGAGACTCCCCTTTTCAGGATACATGAATTAAAATATGGCCTTTCCAGTGGCTATCTGGCATTAAGAGGGAGTGCCGAATCCCATTTTGCTAATTTCAGATACACGCCGATTGACAACCCTGAACTAAAATCCGAAAGAAAAGAAATTGAAAAATATGGACCAGAAACAATTAGTGAATGGGAAGTCTCCAATGCATTTAATATCAAAACCCTCGAAGGTATCACTGAATTGAAAAAAGATCTTTTTAATGATCTTGAATGGACAAAACTTTCTGTAGAATCATCCGGAACGGCCAATTTGGCCAGGGTAGGAATATTTTCCCAGGAAACAAATACAGTTTTTGTCAAAAAAATTATCAAATCAAACAAAGATCAAATCAAACGACTTGACCTGGGCTTCAGTGACATGGTTATAGTATATATTAATGGAAGGGCGGTTTATAGTGGAGATAATGCATACCGATCACGGGATTACAGATACCTCGGTACCATCGGATATTTTGACTCTGTGTATTCTACACTGAAGAAAGGAGATAATGAAATTATCATAGCCGTAATGGAACGATTTGGGGGCTGGGGTATCAAAGCAAAATTTGATGATCCGGACGGAATTATTATTGGAAAATAAGCCAGAAAACAAAAATTTATATGCCTGTCTCAGTGGAAGCCTTTATTTGGGAAGTGCTCACATTAAAGACTTCTTTCCTTTTTTAAGCATCTCGATAGCTTTATCAATCCTTTTCTTCCTGGTTTCTTCCTTTTTGGCATCATTGATCCATGCAATATAATTTCGTCTGTAACCGGCGGCTAAAGTCTCAAAAAAATCCAGCGCAGCAGGATTGATTCCCAGGGCTTCTTTGAAATCATCAGATATTTCAGGGATTTCACCTTTGGGTGCATTCACTGTTGCTTTGCCAGATTTCTTCCATTGCTCAAACAATTCCACTCCTTCTGGTATAACCTTCCCTTCAGCAATCATCTTTCCAATACGTTTTACATTCCAATCTGACCAGTTGCTTCCTTTATTTCGCGGGGTGAATTTCTGCATATACCTGTCCTTGTCTATTCGTTTTACCGTACTGTCAATCCACCCAAAACACAATGCCTCTTCTACAGCATCGTTGTATGGAACACGGGGTTTACCCGAATGCTTTTTATAATATATCAGCCATACCTCTTTTTTGGATTTATAATGTAATTCCAGCCATTTGCGCCATTCATCCCGATTCGCCGCATAAAACGTATTTGATAATTCCATAAGGAGAAATTGCTTTGTTTAATATCCGATTTATTTTAAAGGGTCTGAAAAACGATTTAATTCAAACCAGTTTGGATTTAAAGTTCACTCGAACCACTCAAAGTTCTATGTTACTACATTACACATCAAGACAATTTAGTTTATTTTTAACCCGCTATTAATTAGAATATAGGCATGTTTGAAATCCCTGATTTAAAACTGAGATGTGAATCCGCTGCACTTCGAACGGAAGAATGGATGATAAAGCATCTTTCAGAAGAAAAAATCCTGTCCCATAATATCCCCGATCCTGTATCATACTATAAATGGCCCTTGACATTATATATACGGGGGAGGATACATGAAGCAAGAGAACTTTTAAAATGGATTATGGAGAAGTCTCTGTCAGAGAATGGAGACCTTATATGCGAAAGATCAGGATTCCATAAAGATTTTCACAGTTATGCCAACCTCTGGCTTGTTCTGGCTACGATAAAATTAGATGAAGTGGAATTAACAGATAATCTTCTGGGATTTCTTCTGAAACACCACAATCAAACCACAGGAGGTATGATTACAATACCCACTTTATCAAACGAAAAAACTGAAGATCCTTTATCAACCAGTTTCCTCGGGATGGCAGCCTGTGCCCTTAAAGATCAAAACATTGCTGATCTGGTATTAAAGTATCTTCATTTAATTTTTGATTTACAACCGGAGCATGACAGGTTCTGGCTTCGAACGACACCTGAGGGTGATTTAATTAGTCGTACTGTATTAAACGAGGATCCCAAAACATATGTGATCAATATCGGTAAACATGATGAGTCCTACTATTTTCTGGGAGCCATGTGTTTTTTTCTTGCCAGTTATATTGAACATTTTGGAAGAAATATTTTATCTGATAATCTGGTAAATCGATTAAAACCGATCCTCGAACGGGCAGGTCCAGAAGCATTACATACCATTTGGGCGGCAAAAGTGGCTCCTGGGTGTGTGGCATTATACTCTGTGCTTTCCGATGAAAAATTCCTGAAGCTGGCAATCCCTGTGATCGATGCTGTTCTACAAGGACAATCTGATGAGGGTTGCTGGTTGAAAGGAGATAAACCATGGGTTACAGTATCTGCAGAACAATGTTACTGGCTTACTTTTATCAGGAGCAAGTTATGAACAAGATCTGATATGTTTTATGTTAGTTTTAATACTTAGCAGATTATGAGTATATGCAAAAGAAAATTCATCATTATTAATATAATCTTTCTGATTATCATGACACGCAATACATCACATGCACAGGATTTTGACTGGCAGGGTCACAGGGGAGCAAGGGGACTCTTACCTGAAAATTCATTGCCATCTTTCGAAAAAGCACTTGAGTTGGGAGTTACAACACTTGAGATGGATCTTGTAGTATCTAAAGATCGTCAATTGGTAGTATCTCATGATCCCTGGATGAATCCATCATTCTGTTTGCTCCCCTCCGGACAGAAAATTGATCCGGAGGATTACCGGAAATACAATATTTTTAAAATGGATTATGAAGAGGTTAAATCATTTGATTGTGGATCGATAAGGAATTCCCGCTTTCCTGAACAACAACCAGAGAAAACATATAAGCCATTACTAAAAGAAGTTTTTAAACTGGCTGAAAAGTACTGTAAAGACCATATGCGCAATGAAATACATTACAACATTGAGGTTAAAATTCAGCCGGATTGGGAAGGTGAGTTAACCCCTTCGGTGGAAGAGTTCTCAAAACTCGTATTTGATGAAGTGGATGCCTATGTGCCATGGTCAAGAACCAACATTCAATCTTTTGATTTGCGGATCCTGAAGTACTTTCATGAGAATTATCCTCATGTTAAGCTTGCTGTTCTGGTAGAAGGAAATGCGGGGCATGAATCAATCTTAGAGAATCTTGGCTTTACACCGCAAATATATAGTCCCCATTATAGCCTTCTTGATAAAAAAACAATAACTGATCTTCATAGACTTGGAATGTCAATCATCCCATGGACAGTTAATGATACCGATACCATGAATGAACTGGTCAATTGGGATGTTGATGGCATCATAACCGATTATCCCAACAAAATATTCGATGTGAGCAGATAGCCTGTTTTTATTCAAAAGCCTTTTTATTTACTTTTGCCACAGCTAGATTTTTAATACTTATGAAGAAGGTTCTGGGTCTTGGTAATGCGCTGGTGGATATCCTGATCAGGATGGACAATGATAGATACCTGGATGAATTTGAGTTGCCCAGGGGCAGCATGATACTGGTTGATGATGTGAAAGCAAAACACATTCAGGAAAACACTATTCACCTTAAAAAAGATATTGTATGTGGCGGATCAGCCTCAAACACGATCAGTGGAATTGCTAATCTTGGTGGTTCATGCGGATATATTGGCAAGGTTGGTACAGATGAATATGGAGAGATTTTCAGAAAAGATCTTGAACAGTTACATGTAAAACCATATTTGCTCAGATGTAATACTAAAACAGGAATTGCCTCAACCCTGATCAGCCAGGATGGGGAACGAACATTCGGGACATTCCTTGGGGCTGCCGTAGAAATATCATCTGAAGACCTGGTTTCTGAACACTTTGTCGACTATGATTATCTTCATATTGAAGGGTATCTGATTGTAAATCATGAATTAATGACCAGGGCACTGATTCTTGCCAGGGAAAATGGTCTGAAAGTTTCTATCGACATGGCAAGTTATAATGTAGTGGAAGCTAACCTGGAATATCTGAAACCGATAATTGAAGAGTACGTGGATATTCTGTTTGCCAACGAGGAAGAATCCAAAGCCCTTACAGGAAAGGAACCTGAAGAATCACTTAATGAAATTGCAGAAGTTGTGGATATTGCCATTGTGAAGACTGGTGGTAGTGGATCTCTTGTCAGCACCAAAGGAAAGGTATATGAAGTCCCACCGATACAAGCAATATGTCTCGATACCACAGGTGCAGGCGATCTTTATGCAGCAGGTTTCCTTTATGGATTAACTAATAATTTAACACCTGAGAAATGCGGAAAACTAGGTTCTCTTTTAGGAGGTAATGTAATCCAGGTATATGGTGCGAGGATGGATGAAGATCATTGGGATAAAATCTTAGAAGAGGTAAGACATATAATTGGATGATGGGTTGTAGATTATTCGATGATTTGATTTTTTGGTAATCCAAAATCCGCAATCAACAATCCAAACTCATATTCATTTCCCAGACCTTTTTTTCTGTGATTCAGGGCGTGGTGGTAATCTGTTCCCGAGTTTTTTATCTCTCAGGTTTTTATTAAGGAAATTGTTAATTGTTTCGATATCATAATTGGATTGTATTTCCCCGAAAGGATTGATCTTTATATCAAATCCGTCCAATTCAGGATTAATATCTGTCTTTTTCCCTGGATTTATTTTCCTTTTTTTTGCTGGTCGTCCCATTATTCTATAATATTATCTGATAATATATCAATAGCGATTGAAATCCTTTCGGCTACCTCTTCTTTGCCAAGGATTTCAATAGTGACCATCAAGTCAATACCTCCACCCAAGCCCGTAATAGCAACGCGTAAAGCCTGCATTATGCGTCCCATACCTACATCCAGATCTTCCAGTATTTTATTTAGCAGTTCTTTCGCTTTCTCAGCATCAATAATTCCGTTGTAATCCTGTAAAGAAATCGAATAGGCTTTTATTACTTTAACAGCTTCTGAGGTCCATTTTTTATTCACGACTTTTTCTTCATACTCAACTGGTCGTTTGAAGAAATAACGACCTTTCTCAAGAAACTCTGTAGGGAAAGTGACTCTTTCTCTCATCTCCCAGGCAATCCTGTTGGCTTTTTCAATCGAGCACTCAATGTCTTCTTTTCGACATGATTCAAGCAGATAGCTTCCCAATTCTTCTGCGGGTTTCTCTTTCAGATATTGCTGGTTGAGCCATTTAGCCTTATCAATATCAAATTTGGCTCCAGCTTTGTGTACTCTCTCCAGGGAAAAAGCGCTAATCAACTCATCCTTATTGAAAATTTCCTGCTCTGTCCCTGAATTCCATCCTAGCAGTGCCAGAAAATTAATGGTTGTATCCGCAAAAAAACCGGTTTCTTTAAAGCCTTTAGAGACTTCGCCTGAATCCCCATCTTTCCAATCAATAGGAAATACGGGGAAGCCATGTTTATCGCCATCCCTTTTACTGAGTTTTCCGCTACCTTCAGGTTTTAAGAGTAAAGGTAAATGAGCAAATTCTGGCATACTATCTTTCCAACCTAGATTTTTATACAGTAAAACATGAAGCGGTGCTGAGGGCAACCATTCCTCTCCCCTGATCACATGCGTTATTTCCATTAGATGATCATCCACAACGTTGGCAAGATGATAGGTGGGCATTCCATCAGATTTAAGTAGTATTTTATCATCGATGGTAGAAGAACTCACAACAACACGCCCCCTTATTATATCATCAAACCTGATATCTTCCAGTTTCGGAACTTTCAATCTGATTACATAAGGAACACCTTCATTAATCAGACTATCTACATCTTCCTTAGGAAGTGAAATTGAGTTCTTCATAGATCCTCTTGACAAGGCATTATATTGAGGATTTGGATCCTTTTCTGATTTTAACCGTTCTCGCATGAAATGCAATTCATCTGGCGAATCAAAAGCATAATAGGCGTGTCCGTTCTGGATCAGTTGTTCAGCATATGTTCTATATATATCTTTCCGTTCCGATTGCCTATAGGGACCGAAGTCTCCTCCATTCTTCACCCCTTCATCCGGAGCGAGGCCTAACCAGCCAAGAGATTCATGGATATACTCTTCTGCACCTGCTACAAATCTTGCTTGATCTGTATCTTCAATTCTAAGGATGAAATTGCCGTCTTGTTGTTTGGCAAAAAGATAATTGTATAAAGCAGTTCTTACACCACCTATATGCAAAGGGCCTGTTGGGCTTGGGGCAAACCTCACTCTGACTTTATATCCCATCTACACTTCCGTTAATGATATGTAAAGTTACTAATAATCAAATTGAACCCATTTCTCCAATCAGTTATTGCCAATATTCAACACTTCCAGGATTTGAGATCTGGTTCTTTTAACCATTCTATTGAAACTCAATAAGGTTATTATATAATTACCTGCACCAAGAATCAGGGCAATCCAGCCATATAAAGGCTCGTTGTGGATAAACATGAAGAACAGGGTGAATAAGATGGCTATTATGGACCAAAATTCAACCATAACAAGTGAGCCCCAAAGCATCTGGAAGTTCAGAAACAAAAGGCAACCTGAAGAAGTATCTTCTGATCTTCCTGATACAAGAGGAAGAAAATTCACATGTTCCCTTATGTCCAGAGAAATTTTGAATCCTGATTCATTAACTATCCCTCTGAATATCCGGTCTCCCTCTTCTATGTCATCCCTTTTTTGTCTTGTATTATTCTCTATTCTTTCAATAGCCATTGCACATGCTTCTTCCAGAACCAGTGTCTCACTCATATATGGAACGAAATTCATCTACTTGATGGCAACACAGGAGATTTCGACATTGACATTTTTTGGCAAGCCTGAAACCTCAACTGTTTCCCTGGCCGGCGCATTTGAAGGGAAAAATTTACCATATGCCTCATTTACGGCCGGGAAATCCTTCATATCTTTAATGAAGATGGAACATTTAACCACATCCGGGAAATCCAGACCAGCCTCCCGCAATACAGCTTGAATGTTCATCATAACCTGATCCGTTTCTTCCAGAATGTTGGAGATTTTCATTGCCCCGGTAACCGGATCGAGTGCAATCTGTCCGGAAACATATAAAGTATCACCGGCAAGAACAGCCTGGCTGTAAGGTCCTATCGGTTCCGGAGCTTGGAGTGTTTTAATGATCTCAGGCATAATTTAAATTGTTTAATTCTTTATGCAAAGGAAATTGGTTTTGCTGGAAATTGAAATCTTTTATAACATAAATACATGTGAAACTGTTTGATATGCAGGAATCATGAAATTGGGCTTTTAAAGGCTATATTTGCGCTATGACTCTAAAAAATGATTTACTAATAAAAGCTGCCAGGGGAGAAAAAACAGAAAGAACACCTGTTTGGGTTATGAGACAGGCTGGACGCATTCTCCCCGAGTACCTTGCAGTGCGAAACAGATTGGGAAGTTTTAAGGAACTGGTTACAAATCCCGAACTGGCAGCAGAAGTAACAATTCAA
>JBHOSY010000074.1:0-20350 GCA_042584165.1 Bacteroidota bacterium
CCACAACGCAGTTCCGGAAGGTCTTCAGCCAGACCTGCTCAATCACAAGAGGACACAACGGAAGTAAAAACCCGGGATTATAAAGCAGTAAAAGGATTTCTAAGATTCCTTATGATGGTTCGTTCAGTTAATATGACCTATAATAACCGAGCAGGAACAGTGATGCCAGGATTCCTCCCGGTTCCTTTCCTTTTTGGTATGGATTCATCATTTTCAGGTCCAGGATTGGATTTTATTCTTGGTAGTCAGAGTACTGCAGTTAAACATCGAGCGGCAGACAATGGTTGGCTAGCAACCAGTGAGTTCCTTACATTTCCATTTACACAAAATAATGGTGTAGATCTTAAACTCACAGCCAATGTTGAACCGTTTAAAGATTGGAGGATCCAAATTGCCGCCAGTAAAACGAAAACTGAAAATTATCAGGAAATATTCCGTTATGGTGTCGTCGACACATTAAGTGATGGATCGTTCCTTAGGGAACCGGTTTCTCTTTCACCAACAAGAACTGGAAGCTATAACATCACGCTTATTACAATAGGTACTTCATTTATAAAAGATGATGATAATAATAATTCACCTACTTTCCATGATTTTGAAACCAACAGACATATTATAAGGGATCGTTTAAATGAAATAAATCCACATGGAGAATATAACCTGAATTCTCAAGATGTTCTGATCCCTGCCTTTTTAGCAGCATATTCTGGTACAGATATAAATGCCATCAACCTTTCTCCTTTCCCCAGGATACCACTACCAAACTGGAGATTTGATTATGCGGGTCTTGGAAAAATCGAAGCATTGAAGGAGATATTTTCTTCAGTAAATCTAACGCATAGTTACAGCTCAACCTATAGTGCAAGAAATTATACAAATTCCCTGTTTTATGAAGAAGATATTGAATTAAATAATGATATTGAAGAATACCCGTTGGCCTCCAAAGTTAATGAAAACGGCGAACTCATACCTGCATACGTAATTACACAAGTAATAATTGCGGAAAGATTCGCTCCACTGATTGGATTGAACGTGAGAACTAAAAGTAGGTTAACAGCAAGGATAGAATATAAAACAGAACGAAATCTTGCTTTGAATATGTCAAATGCCCAGGTTACTGAGTTGAATAATAAAGATATGACATTTGATATTGGATACACGAAAAGCAAATTTAAACTTCCCTTTAAAATTCAGCAAAGGGTTATTACACTTGATAACGACCTTCAATTCCGGTTGAATTTCACAATCCGGGACACTAAGACTGTTCAAAGGAAAATTGAAGAAAACAGTACAATTACAGCTGGTAATATAAACTTTCAACTCAGGCCTTCAATACAATATACACTTAATGACAGACTGAATATTACGTTCTATTTCGAAAGAAATATTAACGAGCCAAGGATTTCAAGTTCATTTAAAAGAGCTACAACTGCCTTTGGCACACAGGTTCGTTTCAGTTTAGCTCAATAATCCAATTTGGATGTATTTTTATTCTAAAAATTTTTACTATGAATTTCCCTGAAGATTTAAAGTACACAAAAGACCATGAATGGATAAAAATCGAAGGTGATACAGCTACAGTTGGTATTACTGATTTCGCACAAAAGGAATTAGGAGATATTGTTTATGTGGAAGTAGAAACACTTGATGAAGAAATAGATAAGGGTGAGGTATTTGGTACAGTTGAAGCAGTTAAAACAGTATCTGACTTATTCATGCCAGTATCAGGAACTGTGATTGAATTCAATGAAACACTGGAAAGTGAGCCGGAATCTGTGAATTCTGATCCTTACGGTCAAGGTTGGATGATAAAGATCAAAATGAATGATTTATCCGAGGTCGACCAACTACTTTCAGAAGATGAATATCAGGTCGAGATAGCATAAAATTAATTCATTGATTTTCTACGTAGTACTCACGCTTCTCTGGACAGCTCTCGTATTATTTGCTACATTAACTCCTGGTGATCAATTACCGGACAATGCTTTTCTTGATATTCCATACTTGGATAAGTTCGTCCATACGGGATTGTTCACTGTACAAAGTTATTTAACGATAAAGTCATTTCAAGTACTCAAAAGTTTTTATTTTATACAGCAAATAAAGGTTATTCTAGGTCTAATAATATGTGTGGGTCTTGCTGTTTTCGTTGAATTTATGCAACAATATATACCGAGCAGAAGCTATGAATCAGGCGACCTTTTTGCCAACATTATTGGAATATTTCTTGGGATAATAGCTTTCAGAATATTAAATAAATATTATGGATGATGGATATAAAAAATATATTTTCATATTTTTGTTATTCTCATAGTATTTGTGAACAAAGGAGAATTCAAAATCTATAAATATGGAAGCGAAAAAAAATCCTGAAGCTGATTTAAGCAGTAAGACAGGCCTATTCCTGAATATTGGATTAGTTGTGAGTTTAGCTATTGTCATCATGGCTTTTGAATGGAAATTTTATGATGAGGGTGATTTAGTTGATCTTGGACAGGTTAATGATCAATTTGAAGAAACCATGGAGATCCCTCAAACAGAACAACCTCCACCCCCTCCACCAAAAATTCAACAGCCCGAAATTATCGAAGTTCCTGATGAAGAAGAGATTGAGGAAGAGATTGAAGTGGATCTTGATGTTGAAATCACTGAAGAAACTGTTATAGAAGAGATGGT
The DNA here is from genome assembly GCA_042584165.1 of Bacteroidota bacterium. Lineage (GTDB taxonomy): Bacteria > Bacteroidota > Bacteroidia > Cytophagales > Cyclobacteriaceae > JBHOSY01. The sequence continues at coordinate 2,677 of JBHOSY010000074.1, forward strand.
TTTTGAGGAACCAGAAGAGGAAGAAGCAGAAGAAATATTTACAATTGTTGAAGATCAGCCAGCTCCAAAGGGAGGTATGGCCGCCTTTTATGAATATGTCAGTAAAAACATGAAATATCCTGCACAAGCTAGAAGAATGGGTATTGAGGGGAAGGTATTCGTTCAATTTATTGTGGATAAAGACGGATCAATTACAGAAGTACAAGCGATTAAAGGAATTGGGGCAGGATGTGATGAGGAAGCCATTAGAGTACTTAAAAATGCACCAAAATGGAATGCTGGGAAACAACGGGGACGACCAGTTAAAGTAAGAATGATATTACCTATTACTTTCAAGTTAGGGTAAAAGATATTGATCAATTAATCAAAAACCCCGGCCTTTCGCCGGGGTTTTTGATTTAATATCACTTCCTGATTAATTCATTGCCAAACCACAATAAAGAAAATATCGTTTAATATAATAGAAGGGATATAGAATTTCATAAGCCATGGAGTTAAATACGAATATTTATCTATTTAACTATTTCTGATAAAAATTAACGCCATGAAAACGATGAAAAAAAATCCTGATCGAAAACCAGCTCCCCTAAATCAGCATACAATAAAATACAAGATTCAAAATCTAAAATCACATTTTAAAACATTTCCCGATCTCATCTCCGAGTTCATGATCATCAAAAATGCAAGATATACCTCCCAGAGAAACTTCTCAAGGATGTTTTTTGTGCTTGGATTATGCATCAGCTTGCTTATTGTAATTACTGCTTTTGAATGGCGGTTCTATGAGGAAGGCAACCTGATTACACTTAATAATATGGATATGGACTTTGAAGATATTCTCGAAATCCCCATTACAGAACAACCACCTCCCCCGGCACCAAAAATCGTTCAGCCAAGGATAATTGAAGTTGAGGATGAAAAATTGATTATTGAAGAGATTGAAGTGGATCTTGATGTAGAAATTACGGAAGAAACTGTAATCGATGATTTAGTTTTTAACGACGAGCCTGTAGAGGAGGAAGTTGAAATAATATTTACAATTGTTGAATTCCAACCTACACCAAATGGAGGTATTGCTGCTTTTTATGAATACATCAGCAAAAACCTGAAATATCCTGCTCAGGCAAGGCGGATGGGCATTGGAGGTAAAGTGTTCGTTCAATTTGTCGTAGATAAAGATGGAACTTTAACTAATGTACAATGTATTAAAGGTATTGGAGCAGGATGTGATGAAGAAGCAATCAACGTAATAAAAAATGCTCCAAGTTGGAACCCGGGAAAACAGAGAGGGCGACCGGTGAAAGTTCAGATGATAATACCAATATTATTTAAGCTGGAGTAATGTGTTTACAGTATATTTAATAACTGTTCCTTAATCTTCTCCAATTCATCTTTCATAGCAATAACATATTTCTGGATCGGTGCATAATTTGCCTTCGCACCAATGGTATTGATTTCACGCCCTATTTCCTGGGAGATAAAATTTAATTTCTTTCCATTGGACTGATCAGAATCAAGTGTTTTTTTGAAATGGTCTAAGTGACTCCTCAAGCGTACCTCTTCTTCACTGATATCAAGTTTTTCTATATAGTATATCAATTCCTGTTCAAACCTGTTTTCGTCAACTTCAACTTCAGGTAAGAGTTCATTTAGATTTCCACGTATTTTGGTTTTTATTTCATCTATCCTGTTAGGATCAATGTTTTCTATCTCCTCAAGATTGGCTTCAATACTTTGAATATATACTTTAAACTCTTTTTCAAGAGTTTTACCTTCCGCTAGTCTGAACTCATCACATTTCCTGGCAGAGTCTTCAATTGTTAACAATACATCATTCCAGTTTACCTGATCCGGGTCATCTCCAGAATCTATATCCAGAACATCCGGCATTAGAAGGGACATTCTGAATAAATCGGCAGTTTTATCATCCATATCATCTGCCATTGTCTTTAATTTACTATAATATGTCTTAAATAACTCTTCATTAATAATTTGAGTCTTGCGATCGATAACCTTATAGTGATAATCAATCAATACATTTACCTTCCCCCGGTTCAGTACTTTTGACAATAAGTTCCTCACCTCAATTTCTTTCTCAGAGAAAACCTTTGGAAGTTTAATATTGATATCAAGGAATTTTGAGTTTAGGCTTTTTATTTCAACCACGGCTTTCAGTCGATCATTATCCACTTCTCCCCGGCCAAAACCTGTCATAGATTTAATCATAATTATCGAAGTTGTTTTAGATACATTTGAATTGCATTCTCAAATCCCAGGTAAATCGAATCACATACTAAAGCATGTCCAATGGAAACCTCATCAAGATACGGTATCTTCCCTTTCAGGTATGCCAGATTTTCCAGATCAAGATCGTGACCGGCATTGAGACCAAGTCCTAATTCCCGTCCCAGTGAGGCACACCTGATATAAGGTTCTACTGCTTTTTCTTTGTTGAAATGATAATTCTGAGCATATGGCTCAGTATAAAGTTCAATTCTGTCAGCTCCAACCTCTGCAGCTCCATCTACCATTTTCTCATTAGGATTTACAAACAATGATACCCTTGCTCCGGATTTTTTGAGTTCGCTTATTATTTCCTTGAGTAGTTCTGCCTGTTCTTTTGTGTCCCATCCTGCATTACTTGTAAGCACATCAGGTGGATCGGGGACGAGGGTTGCCTGAGCAGGTTTAACTTTTTCAATAATTCCCAGATAACGCTCATCCGGGTAACCTTCAATGTTAAATTCAGTAGTTACAACTTTTGTGAGATCCATTACATCCTGGTACCGGATATGTCTTTCATCGGGTCTTGGATGAACAGTGATTCCCTGAGCACCGAAGCGTTCAGCATCCATCGCGGCTTTAATAATATCCGGATTTCCTCCGCCTCTTGCATTTCTTAATGTTGCGAATTTGTTGATATTAACACTGAGCTTAGTCATTAGTCTATTTATTCTTAACTTTGAGACCAATATTATATCAACAAATTAACCATTATGAGCCTCAAAGAACAAATTGATTTGGATATAAAAAATGCAATGCTCAATAAGAATAAGGATGAGTTGAGAGCATTAAGATCCATAAAGTCAATGATATTGCTTGCAGAAACTGAAAAAGGGATAGCTGGTAACATCGATGAGGCCAGTGAGATGAAACTGTTAACTAAAGCAACAAAACAACGCAAAGAATCCGCCGAAATATATCGTAGAGAAGGACGTGATGATCTCGCTCAGAAAGAAATTGATGAGTTGAATGTGATCAGCAAATATCTTCCAAAACAATTGACGGAAAGTGAACTCCAGGTTGAAATTGATAAAATGATTGAAGAAACTGGTGCTTCATCACCTCAAGATATGGGTAGAGTCATGGGAGTGGCTACTAAAAGACTTGCTGGAAAGGCGGATGGCAGGCAGATAGCTGAATTGGTTAAAAATAGACTTTCTTTATAATTGAAAACATTAGATATCATTCTTCTAATCCCACTTCTTTTTGGGGGTTACCTTGGATACAAAAAGGGATTAATTCTGGAACTTATTGGGATTCTGGCATTGATTCTCGCCATTATTGGAAGTTTTAAATTATTAAATGAGACAATCAGATTTTTATCAGGTTATTTCCCCGAATATTCTAATATGGTGCCTTTCATTGCTTTTTTAGGACTCTTCATTATCATCCTGGTGCTTGTAAGTCTTTTAGGAAGATTCTTAAAAAAAATAATAGACCTTACAATACTAGGATCAGTGGATAATCTCCTGGGTGCTATATTGGGTGTATTTAAGTGGGCATTTCTCATGAGTGTTATACTATGGCTTTTCAGCCAGATTAATGTTAGCGTGCCAGCAGATTTAGCCGAGGGAAGTTTTTTATATGAAAAAATAGAAAGTCTGGCTCCAATGGTAGGCGATCTTATTGCTGCTGTATTCCCGTTTACTGGAGACTTATTTGAATCAGTAACCGAACTATTCAAATAAATTGATATTGATCCTTCTATCCGATTGATGACAATTATCTGCATTTTTCATTCATTTTGGGGTAAGATATTTGCAGTTAGATTTAAAATGAATAATATTGATTCTTAAATAGCATTCTATCCGATGGGGAAAATTCAATGATTGCATTTGAATTAATCAATGATATGATCCCGGCACTTACTATGAAGGATAGTGCCGAAAAAGCCATTCTTTGGATGGAAGAGTTACGAACAAATTATCTGCCTGTAATTGAAAATGGATACTTTAAGGGTTTTATATCAGAAGAAATTATTTTTGAGGTTAACAACCTGGAGAGAGAATTATCCAATATCAAATTAATTGGCGAGAATTGTTATGTTAAAAGGAATCAACACTTTTATGATATAATAAAAGCTGCTCAAGATAATTCCGTAGATCTTGTTGCAGTTTTGGATGAAGAAGACAGTTACCTTGGCGTATCTACATTAAATAATGTTATGAGTGCCATCGCTAAAACCAGTGCGATTGAGAGCCCTGGTGGGATTATCGTTCTTTCGATGCGTCAAATTGATTACTCTTTGGCAGAATTAACCCGGTTGATCGAAGCCGAAAGTGTGAAAATTCTCAGTTCATATATCAGCAACAATCCTGAGGATCCTGATAAATTGTTGATAACCATTAAAATCAATGCGGAGGATACAACTCACCTTGTTGCTACGCTCGAACGATTTAATTATCAGATCGTGGCAAAATTCAAGGAACACTCATCAGAAAATTCCGATAAGGAAAGGTATGACATGCTCATGAAGTATATCAATATTTAACTATCGGAGCAGATCACTTTTAAAATAGGCTAATTGATTATGAAAATAGCCCTTCACGGAAAGTTCCTAAATAAAGAAACATCTGATTTTTTATCAGGATTGATTCTAGCAGGGAGAAATTATGAATGTGAAATAATTATCTCAAAAGATTTCTACGATCTTACAAAGGACTCGTGTGAGGAGGTTGCTGAATTAGATACGTTCAAAGACAAGGAAGGACTCGGATCAATTCGGTTTATTTTCAGCATTGGAGGTGATGGAACACTTCTTGAGTCAGTCTCAATGGTTGGAAATCTTGGGATACCGGTACTTGGAATAAATACAGGTAGACTTGGATTCCTTTCTACAACCAAAGGTTTAAATCCGGAATTGGTTCTTGATGCAGTATTACAGAAACAATATATAATAGATGATCGTGCATTATTAAGGCTGGATTCACCAGGTAATATCTATAATGACACGAATTTTGCTCTTAATGAAATTGCCATTTTAAAGTCTGATACCTCATCCATGATCACTGTTCATGCCTATATAGATGATGAGTATTTAAACTCTTATTGGGCAGATGGATTAATAGTATCTACTCCAACTGGTTCCACAGGTTATTCAATGAGCTGTGGTGGTCCGATTGCATTACCAAAGTCAAATAATTTCATTATTACACCTGTTAGCCCTCATAATTTAAGTGTCAGACCAATGATCGTATCGGACAGTAGTCATTTGAAATTCGTGGTTGAAAGTCGGACCAATCAATACCTGATCTCTCTTGATTCGCGATCCAAGACATTAACGAATAAAGTAGATATAATTGTTTTTCGTGAATCATTCAGTGCAAAACTTGTCAGGCTTAAAGGAGTAAGATTCTTTGATACACTTCGTCAGAAACTTAACTGGGGATATGATATCAGGAATTAATGTGTTTTATATATCCATTTGGATTACTATTTTTGTTATGAAGAACTCACCCATTTCTTGAAATTTTCCCTTTCAATGAAGAGAATTGGTATACTTTTAGTAATGTTTGTTTTCACTGGACTTTTATCCGAATGTGTATTCGCTCAGGCTGGAAGAAAGAAAAGCAATAACCTCAGGGTATCAAGGTACAAGGGGAGTCTTAAATCATATGCGAATAAAAGATATTTTGCAATAGGTGGTATGATCAATACCATGAATTATTTCGGTGATCTGGCACCTAAATCCCAGGCTGCAAGTACAGATATCTCATTCACTAAACCCGGCTTTGGAGCTTTTGTTGAATATCGTTATGGGCCCCGTTTCTCATTTGGCTCATATTTTACCTACGGTTCACTGAAAGGGGATGATTTTGAATCTGCCGATCCAAATGACGAGAATGCTAAATTCCGATATATCCGCAATCTCCAATTCAGGAATCGGATATTAGAACTCGCACTTCTTGCAAAAATTGATATATTTTCGAACCAGGGGACTTACCTGAGCAGACCAACTCTAAATGGATATTTATTCGGAGGTATTGCTGGACTTCATCATAATCCAAAAGGGAAAGTGCCTGAAACTGATCGTGATGGGAATCCACTTGAAAATGCAGGTGACTGGATAGCACTTGAACCGCTGGGGACAGAAGGACAGTATTCAGAATACTATCAGGATACATTCAACGTTAAACCTTATAGCAAACTTCAGATATCCATACCATTTGGTGCAGGAATTACCTATCGATTAACTGCAAATTTCGATATTTCGTTTGAGATAGGTTACAGGATGCTGTTCTTTGATCATATTGATGATGTTGGCGGCTTATATGTGGATCTGGGTGCATTTGATGATCCTTTGGCAAAAATCATGTCTGACCGATCCCAGGAACTGACAGCTGCTGTTTCAGGTGAGCAAAGGGATTTTGATGGTACAATATTACCGAATACGTCATATGCCACCTATACATCAGAACTGGATGGTCAAACATATACAGTTTTTGGAGGGTATGGCCATGAACATCCTGACAATACACGGGGAAACTCGAATGATAATGACATTTATTTTGTTACAAGTATCAAGTTGACATATATTCTGGGTGGAACATTCCAAAACGCAAAATTCAGATAAGCGAAGTGATGGCAGGATAAATATGTGTCATCTGAGATCCCGTATTAGCCCTCAGATCTATCTTATTGTGACCATATTATGCCTGACAACTACATCTGGTTATGCGCAATTGACAGATATAGGATTTGGCTTAGGTGGATTCAACTTTACCGGGGATATGACCCGATACTATGATATCAAAAACAGCCGACCCGCGCTCTCAGTCTTCATGCGATCAAATCTCTCAGATGCAGTAGGGCTCAGATATGGTTTTACGGGAGGACAAATCTCCGGATCTGACAATGATCCTGATGATCCATTTGAAATGGAATCGTTTACTAATTATATCATTGAAGGTGCAGCGAACTTAGAATATAATTTCCTTGACTTTAAAAGTAAGCATGCCCGAATTCACTGGACTCCATATTTATATTTTGGGGCTGGAATGTTTTTTGTATTCGGAAGTGAAAAAGTAGGAGACTACAGCCGTTTTCAGCCTATGCTCCCTTTAGGATTCGGATTTAAGTATTCCACAAGCCCGAAAATCGATATTGGCGTAGAAGCAAGCGCAAGAGCTACCTTCTTTGACTACATCGATAATAATTCCGGAGGTGAATCACCTGATTTGGATTATGAGTATGGTAGTCATTACACAAATGATGTTTACTACTTCATTGGATTTACCCTCAACTACACTTTCTATTTCATCCCCTGCCCCTATGGATATGATTAATTTAGTGGGGCTTAAGTTTTTACATTGCTAAAAAATACGCCAATTTTGCGTTTCGTTAATTTTAGACATGGAAAGTCTCAAGGAGAAGATTGATATAGAAAGACTTCCCAATCATATTGCTGTCATTATGGATGGTAATGGGAGGTGGGCTAAAAAACAGGGAGCAAAGAGAATTTTTGGTCATCAGAATGCTATTAAGGCAGTTCGGGAAGTAACTGAAGGTTGCGCTGAACTAGGTATTAAATATCTCACCCTATATGCCTTTTCTACAGAGAATTGGGGCAGACCTGAAAGAGAAGTGCAGAACCTGATGGAATTGTTGGTTACAACCATCCGAAAAGAAACTTCTACTTTGATTAAAAACAATGTAAGCCTCACTGCAATTGGCAATTTGGATTCTTTACCTACAGCATGCCAGAAAGAGCTTCAGGAAGCAATTGATATAACCAGTAAGAATAATGGTTTAAAACTGGTATTAGCATTAAGTTACAGTGGAAGATGGGAAATTGTAGAGGCTATTAAAAGAATGTTAAAAGATGTTAAAAACAACGATTTGTCAGAGCAGGAGATAAATAACGAGCTTTTTTCGAGTTATCTTAGTACTGCTGGAATTCCGGATCCTGAACTATTGATCAGAACCAGTGGAGAGATGCGAATAAGTAATTTTCTTTTGTGGCAAATTGCATATACTGAGTTGTATATTACAGATGTTCTATGGCCCGATGTTAGAAAGGAGGATTTGCACAAGGCATTAATCTCCTATCAAAACAGAGAAAGAAGGTTTGGAAAAATAAGTGAACAGGTAAAGATTTGATGATGCAATGAGGAATTTTCTCCTTCTTATAACGATTTTATATATAAGCCAATTCAGCTTCGGACAAATCCAGGATGAGGTGCAGCTTGATTACAGGAATCCAAAAACTTTTGAAATTGCTGAAATTGATGTAACTGGATCTAAATATCTTGACAGGAACGCATTGATATCCATGTCATCTCTTAAGGTTGGTGATAAAATTAAGATCCCGGGAGATGATATTAGTGGGGCCATCAAGAAATTATGGAAAAGTGGGATAATTGGTGATGTAGCTATCTATATCACTAAAATTGAAGACAATAAGGTGTTTCTGAATATCGATCTAAAGGAAAGACCCAGGCTTACAAAAATAAATTTTGATGGCATCGGAAAATCACATCAGAGTGAATTAAGTGACCAGGTGAAATTAATCAGAGGACGTATCCTGGATGACGTTGTCATAAAAAACACCGAATTGGTCGTTAAAAAGTATTTTATTGAGAAAGGATATCTAAATACAGAAGTTAGGATCCAGCAGAATGAGGACACACTGGTATCAAATGGCGTGCAAATTACTGTTAATGTAGACCGAAAAGAGAAAGTAAAGATTGAGCGGATCAATTTTTATGGTAATGATCAATTTGAGGATACCAAGTTGGCTTATAAAATGAAAAAAACAAATGAGCATCTTCGGTTCCATTTATTCAAGGATCTTACGCACACCATTACAAACATAAATGACAAATCCATTAAAAAATTTGCAACAGAATCTAAAAAAGTAAGCTGGACAGATATTAAAAAATACCTTAATAGACAGGTGAAACTTAATATTTTCAGAACCTCCAAATTTATTAAAAACGAGTATACCGAAGATAAGAAAAGTCTGATCACATACTATAATTCGAAAGGGTATCGTGATGCCCGGTTGTTGAAGGATTCAATTTACATTTCTGGTCCCAATACGATCAATATTGACCTATATATGGAAGAGGGAATTAAATATTATTTCAGGGATATCTTCTGGACGGGCAATTTTATTTATGAGAGAGATGTACTCGATAGAGTTCTTGGTGTAACTAAGGGTGATGTTTATGATATGGAACTGATCAACAAAAAACTCACTTTCAATCCAACCGGAACTGATATCAGTGCATTGTATATGGATAATGGATACCTGGCATTTCAATGTAATCCTGTAGAAACGAAAATTGAAGGAGATTCAATCGATGTAGAAATGCGCATCAATGAAGGGAGACAATTCGACTTGAATAAGGTAATAATTAAAGGCAATGACCGTACAAGCGATCATGTAGTATACAGAGAGATCAGAACGCTTCCCGGACAGAAATTCAGTAGAGCTTTGCTTATACGAACACAACGGGAACTCTCACAACTTGGTTATTTTGATCCTGAAACAATTGGGATAAATCCAATACCAAATTTTGCTGATGGTACTGTTGATATTGAGTATTCCCTTACAGAAAAGCCTAGTGATCAGATTGAACTATCAGGAGGATGGGGAGGATACTATGGTTTTGTAGGAACTCTCGGACTAGTCTTTAATAATTTCTCATTGCGAAATGTTGCAAATTTTGATAAATGGCGTCCTTTACCCGTTGGAGATGGTCAGAGACTACAACTCAGGGCGCAGGCAAATGGAAAACAATTCCAGAGTTATACATTTTCATTCTCCGAACCGTGGCTGGGCGGTAGAAAGCCAAATGCTTTTACAGTGGCTTTACAACGCTCTGTTCAACGAACAGGAACTTATAGCAGTGTTGAATATCGGGGTTGGTTTAAATTATCAGGCGTATCATTAAGTCTGGGACGAAGAATTAGGTGGCCAGACGACTATTTCACGTTGAGTAATTCCTTGAATTTTTATGTATATGAACTCGAGAATTATGGATACAGTTTCGGATTCTCAACTGGAGTTTCAAATAAAATTACTCTAAATACGACACTCGCTAGAAATAGTGTGGATAGTCCCATGTTCCCCAGATCAGGATCTTCTATAACACTTGGTATTGAACTCACTCCACCATACTCAAGGTTTAATAACATAGATTACAGAACTGCGGATAATTCCGTCAAATATAAATGGATGGAATATCATAAATGGATGATAGATGCCTCCTATTATTTACAATTGGCAGGAAATTTGGTAGTAAGTACAAGAGCACACTTTGGATTCCTGGGATCCTACGGTGTGGACATTGGACCATTTGAAAGATTTTCACTTGGTGGAGATGGTCTGGCCGGGCAAAATTATCTTCTGGGAAGGGAGGTTATCGCCTTACGGGGTTATGAGAACAGGTCTTTGGAACCTTATGACAGAAATGGAATACAAGGAGGTATTGCTTACAATAAATTTGTATTTGAATTGAGATATCCAGTATCATTGAATCCTACTGCAACGATATATGTACTAGCATTTGCTGAAGCAGGCAATAATTTCAGCAATTTTGAAGTATATAATCCGTTTAATTTGCACAGGTCTGCTGGATTTGGAGCCAGAGTATTTATGCCTGCTTTTGGTTTACTCGGTATTGACTGGGGTTATGGATTTGACCCGATTACGGGTAACCCAAATCTGCATGGATCACAGTTCCACTTCTCAATTGGACAACAATTTCGTTAAATATATATGAAAAAATTATTCACAGCTGCCTTAATAATATTATCCATACCAGTCTTTGGCCAGAAGTGGGGGTATGTCGATACAAATTATATTCTAAGTAAAATTCCGGAATACAAAGAAGCTCAGGATGAGATTAATACACTATCTTTGAGCTGGCAACAGGAAATTCAGAATATGTACAGGGAAATTTATGCCCTGTATGACAAACTCCAGGCCGAAGAAGTTCTATTGACAAAAGAAATGAAGGATGAACGGCAGGCAGAGATCAAGGAGAAAGAAGAAGAAGTCCGGGAATATCATAAAAAGGTATTTGGCTTTGAAGGGTTGTTCTTCTTAAAAAAGAAAGAACTGGTAAAGCCTGTTCAGGATAAAGTATTCGAAGCTGTTGAAAAAGTGGCTAAAGATCACCGGTTACAAATGGTATTTGACAAATCAGGTGAGTTAGTTTTAATATACACAGATCCCATTCATGATTATACAGATTTTGTGTTGGAGGAATTGGGTCTTGGAGATGAAAATGATGTCGTTCAACAATAATAATTTAATCAGAAAGAGATGAAAACTAAATTCTTATATGTATTTGCTGCAATTTTTCTTGTGGGATTTACAGTTAAAGCCCAATCTGGTATGAAAATAGGATATACAAATGTTGATTATATCTTAAGTCTTCTACCGGAAGCCAAAGAAATTGAAGCTGAATTATCTGCCTATACAAAACAACTTGAGTCCCAGTTGCAATCAAAAGCAGAAGAATATCAGACCAAGGCCATGGATTTGCAGCAGAAAATGCAATCCGGTGATATTATCCCTGCTGTTGCACAGGATAAACAGGATGAATTAAGAAATCTGGAAGCTTCAATACAGAAATTTCAGCGGGATGCCGATGCTTCCCTGCAAAACAAAAGGGTAACATTACTTCAGCCCGCGTATGATAAAATTCAAAAAGCAATCAATGAGGTTTCAGAGGAGAATGAGTATACGCATGTATTCAGTTCTGACGCTGGTATGATGCCAGTTTTGTTATATGCTCGCGACGAGGATAATATTACCAACCTGATTCTTACAAAATTGGGTGTTGAGATTCCTGAGGAACCAGCTGAAGGACAATAAAAATTGTTAATTTATAACCATAAAGCCTGAAATTATTTTCAGGCTTTTTTTATTCATTGTCCGGAATCCAGGATTATTCAAAAAGAGTCTTAGACCTTCTTCAGTTGGATATTTAATTCATCAAGTTGTTCTTCTGATAGTTCTGAGGGAGTATCTATCATAACATCTCTCCCTGAGTTGTTTTTAGGAAAAGCAATATAGTCTCTAATTGATTCAGTGCCGCCAAATAACGCACAGATCCTGTCAAATCCGAACGCGATACCACCATGTGGAGGTGCGCCATATTCGAAGGCATCCATCAGGAATCCGAATTGTGCTTTTGCTTCCTCCTCACTGAATCCCAATTGCCGGAACATTCGTTGTTGTACTTCCCTGTCATGAATTCTGATAGATCCTCCACCAAGTTCAACACCGTTAATAACCATATCATAGGCATTGGCTTTAACTTCACCAGGTACATGTTCAAGCTTATCCAGATCCTCCAATTTTGGAGAAGTGAATGGATGGTGCATGGCATGGTATCTTTTGGTTTCTTCGTCCCATTCTAATAGCGGAAAATCAACTACCCAGAGTGGAGCGTACTGATTATTGTCCCGTAGCCCAAGTTCATCTCCCATCAGAAGCCTTAGTTCATTCAGGGCTTTTCTGGTGGAATGGATTTCTCCGGCTAAAATTAAGATTAAATCACCAGGACCAGCTTGATATGCATCAGCCCAGCTTTTTAGATCTTCTGATGAATAGAATTTATCAACTGTGGATTTAAAACTTCCGTCATCGTTATATTTTACAAATACCAGGCCTTTAGCTCCGATTTGGGGTTTCCTGACAAAATCAGTCAATTCATCCAATTGCTTTCTTGTTCTGCCAGCTTCTCCTTTGACACAAATGCCTACAACTAACTCTGCCTGGTCAAATACATTAAATCCTTTCCCTTTGACCAGGTGATCCATTTCCAGAAATTTCATGCCAAATCTTGTATCAGGTTTATCTGAACCATAATATTTCATGGCATCATCATAGTTCATTAAAGGAAATTGAGGAAGTTCAATATTCTTAACAGATTTAAATAAGTGTCGTACTAATCCTTCAAATGTTGTGAGTATATCCTCTCTTTCAATAAATGACATTTCGCAATCAATCTGCGTAAATTCCGGTTGTCTGTCTGCCCGCAAATCTTCATCTCTAAAACATTTTACTATCTGAAAATACTTGTCAAACCCGGAAACCATTAACAGTTGTTTGAATGTCTGAGGCGATTGTGGCAAGGCATAAAACTCCCCGGGATTGATTCTTGATGGAACTACAAAATCCCTTGCACCTTCCGGAGTGGATTTAATTAGTACTGGAGTCTCCACCTCGATGAATTTTTCACTATTAAAATAGTTGCGGGTTTCATGCATGAGTTTGTGCCGTAACTCAAGATTCTGACGGATTGGATTTCGTCGTAAATCAAGATAACGGTATTTCATGCGCAGATCCTCTCCACCATCCGTTTCATCCTCAATAATAAATGGAGGTACTTTTGATTTATTCAGGATTTCGATTCCATCAATAAAGATCTCAATATCGCCTGTAGGTAATTTGTTATTTTTGGAGAACCGTTCAATAACCCTTCCGTTTACTTTAATTACAAACTCCCGGCCAACAGATCTTGCCACTTTCACTACATCTTTCTCAGACTTACCTTCGTCAAACATTAACTGTGTTATCCCATAACGGTCGCGGAGGTCAATCCAGATCATTCCTCCCTTATCTCGAACTCGTTGTACCCAACCAGACAATGTTACTTCCTGATCTACATCTGAGATCCGTAATTCTCCGCAAGTATGTGTTCTATGCATGTTATTTCAAATTAGATTGACAAATTTAGCAATTTGTTAAAAGAGCAATTGGGTTATTCATTAAAATATGAGGTCAATTTGTACGATTAAAATTGAAAATGATCTTTTCAATCATATCAGATGCATTAATTATTTAATTTTATGTCCTAATTTAAATGAGACAAAATTCTACCAATGTTTAAATTATTAGTTTTTTACGGACTTTTTTCTGCTTTATCGATCCAACAACTCAAGCTGGTTAAAACAAAAATCGACGATCGGATCATTGTATATCTTCCTGAAGAGTTTTTCACTGTCCCGGAAATGGAAATAGCATCAAAATATATATCATATCGGGATCCCCTGGCAGTATTCACAGATATGTCAACCAGGGTTGATTTTGCAGTGAACAACTCCATGACAAGGTGGCGATTATCAGATATTGAGTTGATGAAATCATTTTACAAAGCCAATATCCCTACATTATATGATAAGTTAGAATTCATAAGGGAAGATATAGAAACAATCAACAATAGACAATTTGTTGTATTCGAGTTTATTTCAACACTTTTACCTAATGAGAATTCAATTCGAAATAATCCACCTGAGATTAAGTACAACTATATACAATACACAATTGTGAAAGGCGAAACCCTGCTATTCAATTTTAATGCACCAGCCTCTCTAAAAGACAAATGGGAGGGTACTGCGTCGGAAATAATGCATTCAATTACGATTAAATAGACAGAATGGATGCGAAAGAATTGTCTGATGAGTATTTCATGACTGAAGCTCTGAAACAGGCCAGAATTGCTTTTGAGGAAAATGAGATCCCTGTAGGCGCGGTTATTGTATCTCAGAATAAGATCATCGCTCGCGGATACAATCAGATTGAAAAATTAAATGATGTTACAGCACATGCCGAAATGATTGCCTTAACCTCTGCATTTAACAATTTAGGAGCGAAGTATTTACAAAGTTGTACTTTGTACGTAACATTAGAACCTTGCATAATGTGCGCCGGTGCCTGTAACTGGTCACAACTGAAAAAGATAGTAATCGGAACAAAAGATCCAAAAAGTGGTTTTATTAGAAAAGGTAAAGATATAATACATCCAAAAACAAAACTGGTCCTTGGCGTACTTGAAGAAGAGTGCCGGGTCCTGCTTGAAAAGTTTTTCAGGAATGTAAGAAAAAAATAAATTTATTTTATAACCAAAAATTATTAAACACATGGCTTTTGAATTATCTGCATTACCCTATGCATTCGATGCATTGGAGCCTTATATCGATGCGCAAACCATGGAAATCCACCATGGTAAACATCACGCTGCTTATGTTGCTAATCTAAACGGCGCTGTCGAAGGTTCTGATCTTGAGGGTAAATCTCTTGAAGAGATTTTTAAATCAATTGGGTCCACCTCTGCTGCTATTCGTAACAATGGAGGGGGCCACTTTAATCACACTTTATTCTGGTCAATAATGTCCGGTAGAGGTGGTGGAGAAGCCACTGGGGCCCTGAGAGACGAAATCAATAAAAAATGGGGTTCATTTGATGAATTCAAAACAGTATTCAGTAAAGCTGGTGCTACCCGTTTTGGATCTGGTTGGGCCTGGTTATGTGTGGATCCAGATAAAAACCTTTGTGTATGTTCTACCCCAAACCAGGATAATCCAATGATGGATATTGCCGAATGTCCCGGGGTGCCTGTTTTGGGATTAGATGTCTGGGAGCATGCCTACTATCTTAAGTATCAAAACCGGAGGCCGGATTATATCTCCGCATTCTGGAATGTGATCAACTGGAATGAAGTAAGTGCCAGATACTCTGATGCTGTATAAAAAACATTGGCGGTTCGATTCCCGGATCGCCAATTACTTTTTCTGACCTGCCAGTTTTTTTAATTCCAATAATTCATCCCGTAACCTGGCAGCCTGAATGAATTCCAGATCCTTTGCTGCTTTCTCCATCCTTTGCTGAGTCTCGCGGATTAATTTACGAAGCTGATCATTATTCATGTACCCAACTACCGGATCAGCTGCAACTGAAGGATTCTCATCCTCAATATAGTATTTCTTGCGTCCTTTCTTTGAATCAGCAACTTTCGTCTGATCAAATATCTCTTCCCGGGATTTTTGTATACTCCTTGCAATGATCCCATGTTTCATATTATAATCCATCTGAATCCGTCTCCTTCTGTTCGTTTCATCAATTGCCGATCTCATGGATCCTGTAATTTTATCAGCATACATGATTACTTTGCCATTAACGTTTCTTGCAGCCCGTCCAATAGTCTGGACGAGTGATCTTTCATTCCTAAGAAAACCTTCTTTATCGGCATCAAGAATTGTTACAAGTGAAACTTCAGGAAGGTCGAGGCCTTCCCTTAAAAGATTCACTCCAACCAGAACATCAAAGACACCCAACCTTAATTCACGCAGGATTTCAACCCGATCAAGGGAGTCCACTTCTGAATGAATATACTTGCATTTTATACCGGCCTGTTCCAGATATTTATTCAATTCTTCAGCCATCCTTTTTGTCAGCGTTGTTATTAACACCCTTTCTTCCCGGCTCACCCGTTGATCAATTTCCTCCAATAAATCATCGATCTGATTCAGACTCGGCCGGACATCTATTTCAGGATCAAGTAATCCTGTAGGACGAATTAACTGTTCAACCACAACTCCTTCTGATTTTCTCAGTTCATAATCGGCAGGTGTCGCGCTCACAAAGATCACCTGATTCATCAGGGACTCGAATTCATTAAATGTTAGTGGTCTGTTATCCAGTGCTGATGGAAGGCGAAAGCCGTAATCCACCAGATTGACTTTTCGAGAACGGTCTCCACCCCACATTCCTCGTACCTGTGGAATGGTAGCATGGCTCTCATCAATAACAAGTAAAAAGTCCTCATGAAAATAGTCAATTAAGCAGAATGGTCTCGCTCCTGGATTCCGTCTGTCAAAATACCGGGAGTAATTCTCAATGCCAGAACAGTATCCCAGCTCCCGGATCATTTCCAGGTCAAATTCAGTTCTCTCTTTGATCCTTTTAGATTCCAGGTATCGTTTATCTTCTTCAAAAAACCGTATCTGGCCAACCAGATCATCCTGGATTTCATTGATGGCAAGATTAATTGTGTCCTTTCCGGTAACAAACAAATTTGCAGGATATATTGTGACAGTTTCCAGATCTGATAGTTTCTTTCCTGATTCAGGATCAATCTGCTGAATCGATTCAATTTCATCTCCCCAAAAAAATATCCTGTATCCAAAATCAGCATAAGCAACATAAATATCAACTGTGTCTCCTTTTACTCTAAATGTCCCCCTCTTGAAATCTATTTCAGATCGTGTATATAATATTTCGACTAATGCATGAAGAAGACGATTTCTACTAAGTTTATCCCCGGCACTCACTGTAACGATATTCTTCCCAAACTCTTCAGGATTACCAATGCCAAAAATACATGAGACTGAAGCCACTACCAGAACATCTCTTCTGCCTGATAACAAGGCTGAAGTAGCACTTAAACGCAACTTTTCAATTTCGTCATTGATTGAAAGATCCTTTTCTATATATAAATTCGTAGTGGGTATAAAAGTGCGTCCAGGGTTGGTGCTGTCAATGTGGTCCGGTTTGAAAAAGATGGTCAATTAACAGGTTATAACTCCGATTATTATGGCTTCAGGCTTTCCCTGGAAAAATGGCTTGATAGTGATTTGCCTAAGGTAGAAG
>JBHOSY010000075.1:0-20300 GCA_042584165.1 Bacteroidota bacterium
AAATCTATTTCCATTTCCTGAAACATGCATTCTGCAGGTTCCCTCCTCGGAGGGATTCAAGGGTGGGTAATAAGAATCTTAGTTGTTAAACCCACCTCTGAATCTCCTCCAAGGAGGAGACAATTCCATTTTCAGTTTTAGATCACAATGCAACAGGAGAAAGCTGGTTATATAAATTAAGCTAAAATCTATTTCCATTTCCTGAAACATGCATTCTGCAGGTTCCCTCCTCGGAGGGAATTCAAGGGTGGGTTCTGACTTAATGAAAGAGAATTGATTAATACTGCCGTAAAAGTCAGGAAGTAATTAAAAATTATTATATTGAATTGATTTCTAAATATTGATCACTAGATCTGATTTTTAACTCTTTGATAAATCCTAATACTGATATTTTTTGAAGAAATAACTAATCCTAAATACTATGAAAGACATTTCAAGAAGAGATTTTATAAAGGTATCCGCAGTTACAGGAGCGGCTATTGCCAGTGGAAGCCTGATGACAGGCTGTTGTCCTTATAACGCAAAAGACATACCTGTTGCTACATTGGGTAAAACCGGGGTCCATGTACCACGGATGGCGATCGGTCTGGGCAGCAGGTGGTGTGCCGTGAGTGATGAGGATACTGCACTCGAGATCCTGAACTACGCCTTTGATAATGGATTGTACTATTGGGATACTGCATGGAGTTATACAAATGAGGATAAAAGTGTGATCAGTGAAGAGCGGGTTGGTAAACTGTTAAAAGACAGGAGAGAGAAAGTTTTTATCAGTACGAAAGTAGCCAGCAGGGAACCGGACGAAGCAAAACGGCAAATTGAGGAGAGCTTGAAGCGCCTTCAGGTTGACCATGTGGATATGCTAAAGATTCATAGCATTCAGGGAAATACACCAGAAGATCAAGAAGGGGAAAGTAGAATTTTTGAAGTTATACAAAAAATGAAAGAAGAGGGAATTACCCGTTTCATTGGATTTAGTGGGCATTCAGAAGACAAGGCACTGAAGCGTATGATTGATAACTATGATTTTGACAGCATGTTATTTGCCCTTAACCACTGGAATGCCAGTAATGAGTGGAAACGTGAAGACGTTATTCCTGCTGCCAATGAAAAGGGCATGGGTGTGATGCTGATGAAACTTATACGATCCAGGGAAAATGATCCAACACTCACCGGAGAGGAGTTGATCAGGTATGGATTATCTATCAAGGGTGCTACAGGTGTAATTGTTGGAATGGATAACCTGGATGTGGTGAAATCAAATATTGAAATTCTGAAGAACTTTGCACCGATGGATCAGGAGGAATTCAATAAGATGACTGCACGGCTTGCACCATTCTACAGGCATCAGAACCTGCCTTGGATGGAATCAGGTTATCAGGATGGTCATTGGAGCTGACGATTTACGAATCGCGATTCATATTATTCCTGAACTTCCATTCCAAATTTTGCCCATTCCTGTTTAGCAGGACCATAAATTCCCGGAACTTCATTGTCCAGCAGCCTCATGATTGCAGTCATTTGTCCGCGATGATGGATCTGGTGTTTTACAAGGACGTCAAGGATCTTTCTTTTTTCCCATTTCTGTCCTCCATACACCTCTATGGAATCCGTGAGTTCATCATCTTTCCAGTTTTCTTTCAGCAATCTGATTAACTCATCGGAGTGTTGCTGGTAAGTTTGAATTATCTCACTGAAACTATCTGGAATGGGTTTGTTATCGAGCACATCCTTTTCAATGATTCCGGCCCTGGAAGGCATTTCCGTCAATGTCTGTGTGATATGCCATGCCAGTCGTTCTAATGAGCGTACGTTTTCATTGATCTTTGTTGCTTTTACTTCATTTTTAATAGCGGCAAAAATGGTTAAGGTCGATTGTTCCTCAACTTTCCAATCGGCCGTGAAATCCTGGATTTTACTGTACATTGTCGAATTAGATTTATGTATTTTAACTTATAGGTTTTTTGTTTTTCTTTGATTCGAAATTATGAAAGAAAAGATAAAAGAAGTACATGAGATTACCAGGCAAGTTTATAATAAAATTGCACATAAATACCATGATCTCTTTCAGAATGAAATGAAAGAGAAGGAATATGACCGGAAATATGTTGACGATATCATTACCAGTCTTCCCGAAAATGCTATTGTATGTGATGCCGGTTGCGGACCTTCCGCCCAGATAGCCCGATTTCTGAATGAAAAAGGTATCAATTGCATGGGAGTTGATATTTCGGAGAAATGCATTGAATTAGCAAGGTCATTTAATCCTGATATACCTTTTACCTGTACAGATTTTTTAACCTGGGACATCCCTCCCAATAGTTTTGATGGAATTATCTCATATTATTCTGTCATATATACACCTAAGAATGATGTACATAAGGTTTTGAGTATTTTCCATGCTGCTCTCAAACCGCAAGGAAAACTCTTAGTGGTGGTTAAAAAAGGTGACTTTGAAGGATTTCAGGACGAAGTAATTGATATAAAAGTACGCTCTTTCTTTGCAGAATATTCGGAGGATGAACTTGCTCAATTATTGGGTGGTTCGGGATTTAGTATTGATAAGATGGATACAAGGGTACCATACAATCATGAAATTGATATGGCAAGGATCTATTGTGTTGCGAGGAAAAAAGAATAATAATGCAACGAAACCCTGGATCAAAAATCTTTCATCTCAATTACTTCTCCGGTTGCGGCTGATTCATACGATGCATAAATCAATCTTATAGTATTCAAATTATCATCACCTGTGGTTTGAGCGTTTCCTCCCTTTAATCCGACTAATATATCACGTTGTGCAGCGACAATGGATGAATGAATGATCATGTATTCCGGATCAGCCCAGGAATAGGACTCAGGTTCAATTTTCATTTTCTCTGAACCTTCCTTTGTAGTTACAGTCACTTTTCCATGCGGCTCGACTTTTATGGATCCTGTTGTCCCTTCAAGTAGCATGGTGTATTGAGGGAATGATTCTTCTTCCAATATTGACGAAAAGGAATATTCGGCAAAACAGTGAATACCATTTTCCATTTCCATCAGAACGTTGGCGACATCTTCACCCTTTATTGTTGGATTTACGGTTTTAATTAAACAATACATGGTTCTAGCTTCTCCAAACAGGAATCTGCACAAATCCATACCATGTGGTCCGCAATCTGTCAATATAAACTGATCCAGTTCGGCAAGGGCAGGTTGGTTATCAAAAACGGGGAACGCTGTACAGAATGAAATACGTACTTTAAACAGATCTCCAACTACCTTATCCTCAATCATTGATTTAACTTCTCTGTTGAGGGATTGCCACCGAAAATTTTCATTGATGAACAACCTGACATTTTTCTCATGACAAAAATTGACCATTTCAACAGCATCATTTATTGATGATGCCATTGGCTTTTGACAAACAACATCCAGTCCCCGTTCAGCACCCATCTTTGCGAATGTTAAATGAGTATCGATGTCAGTTATAATATCGATAAAATCAAGTTCATGAGCATGTTTGTCAAGTAACTCTTCTGCATCGTTATAAACATGTTTTATGCCAAATTTATCAGCAAGTTTTTCAGCTTTTGACCTGACTTTATCAACAATTGCAACAGGTTTTACACCATCAATCTCCAACCATCCTGCCAGTTGAAAATTCGCCCAGAATCCTGCACCGAATACGGCAAAATTTAGTGGTTTCATACTTACCCTATTTTAAGTTTACTCAGGTAATCTCGTTTACCTGTTCCAATACATCATCAGCATCGAATACCTTTTTCCAGTTTTGCTGAAAAATTGTTCTTTTGCCTCTCGCAAGGGCAACATAGGCAGCATCACTGAAAGCAGCACCTGGGACTTCACCAAATATAATGGCAAGTTGAACATTCAGATGGCCCAGTAAAAAGGCGCGCGCCGCATCCTGGGGAACTCCTTTTTTTACTACCTCATCCATCCCTTCCTTGATAATAGCCAGGCAGGACGATGCCAGGGTCTCGACAAGGGCCGGCTCCAGAAGGGCCATTTGTTCAATGGTGATTTTATATGATTTTACAATTGGGCCATACATGGCTATTGCTAGCTTTTCACCAACCTCATAATCATCCTCATTACCATGAAGTAGTGCGCAAACAACTGACTGTTTGGCAAGTACACCGCCAAAATAATCGGCTTGAGCTTCAGGCGTTGATTCCCAGTTGAAAACAGAAGGATGCGTCGGGTGGGTAATGAAGTATGATATATCATCCCGGTGAAAATGCTTTTTAGCCATTGCAACAGCCGGATCAAGAAATATTATTATAGCTCCACTTTTCATATTTGGAATAACGTCAGCCGATATTTTTCCAAGCAAAACATCTGGTACAGCCAGAATAATCATATCCGCATCAGGAACTACATCGCCCACGTTTGATACAGTCACACCAAGCTCCGTTAATCGTTCGATCCCCTCCAGACCAACCTCAACATAACTCATTGAATATGCCGATTTCTTAAGATTGTTCGTCAACCTGCAACCCATCTTGCCACCGGCACCTATTAAAACTACCTTTGTCATGTCTTTATATTTAATATAAGTATACGTTTATGAATTTGTTAATGAGTTAATATCAATTCACAATTCTATTTAAGCATTTGATATCGTAATTAAAACCAGCCCGATCAGGTACGCTATAAACATTATTGTCAATAATCTATTTGTCCCTGCAGGCGCTCCCCTGAATTCTTTCCAGACAAATATTCCCCATAATATTGCTGCTACCGGAGCGGCGTTACCCAGGGCATATGCGATTGCAGGATTTGCCACACCAGCAGCCATATAGCTGAAAATCAATCCAAAAGTCCATATTACACCACCAAGAATCCCAGCCATATGTACTTTGAAACTTCCTTTGAAATATTGCTTTATATTAACCGGTGGGCCTGCAACTGGTTTTCTCATCAATATTGAATTAAACAGCAATGAACTCACTACAACACTGATTGAAAAGAAGAAAATAGCTGTAGACGGTGTCAGTGTGCCTTTTCCCCCTAAAACAAAGGCGGCATCAAAAGAATTTACGGTCACGGGATAGTAGAAAGCGATAAATATACCGGCCAAAACAGAAATGAGAATCCCTTTTTTAGATTGTTTTTTCTTATTCTTTTCAAGGTCGCTGTAAGATTTCCCACTTAAGAATATAGCTCCTATAATGATAAGAATTCCTGTCCACAATAGAAGGGGGCGTTCTGAAGGAATCCCTCCTTTCATAACAATATTTACATAGTTGAGGATGATACCAAAAATCCAGGCGATTCCTCCACCAATGGGAAAAGCAACCGACATTCCTGCAATAGCAATAGCAGCAACCAGTAATAAGTTGCCTGCATTCCATAGAAGTCCACCACCCATCGCATATAATATACTTGTGGTGTCAGCTTGTTTGAGATCAGTTAAAAAGTCTCTACCCACATCTCCCATCGACCCGATGGTAAATGCTGATATGGTAGAAGTAAGCATGATTCCAATGATGACATCCCAGTAATATAATTCAAAACGCCAGGTCCCCTGTACCATCTTCTGGGTATTCGACCATGAACCCCAACACAACATTGTTATGATACATAGCATAATTGCTACCCAGTAATTAGTAATTATTATCATGGTTCATTAATTAAATAGTAGTGAACATAGGATTTACGACCAGAAAAAAAATCAAGTATCTGTCATGGGGTTAAGATTCGTACAGTTCGAATAATCAGGTAAAAAAAATCAAATACTGCCATTCAAACAGTTTTTCTAAATTAAGAAACCCTTTGATCAATATCAAAGTTCTAATATCTTTCCATTTCAATATATTTTTTAAAATTCGAACAACTTTTTTGTTATTTACTATGAAATATTCAGCTTTTATCATTCTGCTTTTTGTGTGGGAAATTAATTTAGTTTTTGCCATTAATCCCCCCATCGATGTTGAGAAATGGGGTATGTATGAAATTACTCTGAAGGGCCCGGTAAAAGGGAATCCGTTTCATGAGGTTCAATTACAGGCTACCTTCACACATGCAAATAAAGAGGTGAGAGTTGATGGATTTTACGACGGTGAGGGCATCTTCAAAATTCGCTTTATGCCCGACCTTGACGGGGAGTGGAAATACATAACGAAGAGTAACAATAAAAAGCTGAATGGGAAATCAGGTTCATTAACATGCATAGCTCCTTCCTCCGATAATCATGGACCTGTGTTTGTATCAAACACATATCATTTTAAATATGCAGACGGTAGCTGTTATTTTCCATTCGGGACCACAGCATATGCCTGGAATCATATGCCGGAATCAATCAGGAAACAAACACTTAAAACCTTAGCGGAAGAACCATACTTCAATAAGATGCGTATGTGCGTATTCCCTAAATCCTGGAGTTTCTATATTGATGAAGAACCCGAGTATTTTCCTTATGAGGGGGAACCGGGATCATTTGACTTTTCCCGATTTAAACCCATTTTTTTCAGGGAATTGGAACAAAGGATCCTTGAAATGCAGGAGTTGGGTATTGAAGTGGATTTGATCCTGTTTCATCCATATGATGAAGGACGTTGGGGCTTTGACCGGATGAGCCAGGAGCAGGATGACCAATATTTGAAGTATTTAATTACCCGGGTGTCAGCTTTCAGGAATGTATGGTGGTCACTGGCAAACGAATGGGATTTCATGAAAGAAAAAGAGGAAGCTGATTTCGAACGTTTTGCAAACATTATTCTTGAAAAAGATCCTTACCACCGACTGAGGTCAATACACAATGGTCACACATGGTATGATCATACCAGATCATGGATCACGCATGCAAGTATTCAGCACAGAAATCCCAAAGATGTTGAAAAACACAGGATTAAATATGGTAAACCGATTATTCACGATGAAGTCAGTTATGAGGGAAATATACAGTATAGTTGGGGAGATTTAACCGCAGAGGAGATGAGTAACCGTGTATGGATCGGTGTCTGTCTGGGCGGTTATGTGACTCATGGGGAAACTTATTTTGATGAAGATACTATTTTATGGTGGTCGAAAGGAGGCGTTTTAAAAGGTAAGAGTCATAAAAGAATAGAATTTCTCAGTGAAATTCTGGAAGATAACGATGTATGTGGCCTCACACCTGTGCATTCAAAAATTGACACCTGGAATGATTACTATTTTGGAGCCTCAGGAGAAGATTTTTTCTTATTTTATTTCGGTAGTGTACAACCTGCACAACGTTGGATCGAATTGCCTGAACGACACAATTACAGGCTCGATGTTTTTGACACATGGAATATGAATATCATACCTCTCGAAGGGAAGTATATCGGGAGGGTTTTAGTACCATTGCCTGGGAAACCATACATAGCGATAAGAGCTATCAGAATTGAAGATAACTAATATCAATAAACATGAATATTAACAGTCTTCCTATCCTTTTTGGAGTTCTTCTTATGACTTGTACTGGAAAAGTTACAGAGAAAGAAGAAACAATACCTGTTCAGAACTATGTTGAAATCAGTTCTATCAATCCAAATTATTTCCAATTATCTGACGGAAGTCCATATATCCCGATCGGGTTGAACATGATCCATCCTAGCGGTGATTTTGCATCTGATGAGGAAGCTTTACAACAGGTTGAAGACATGATGAAAGGACTATCAGATAATGGGGGAAACTTTGTCCGGATCTGGCTAAGCCACCGCATGTGGGATATTGAACATGAAGCAGCCGGTGTATATGATGAGTCACATGCCAGAAACATCGATCGATATATCGCCCTGGCCAGGAAATATGGTTTGCGAATTAAAATGACATTCGAGCATTTCAGGGTAGTTGATGTTGCGGAAAATCCAAGGACGTGGGCCAAAAAACTTATCTATCATACCTCTAAAGGTGGTCCGGTAAATTCAATTCAGGAATACTTGACCACAGATGCAGGACATAAACTGTTTATTGACAAACTGGATTTCTACCAGGAACGATATGGTGCAGACACAGTCTTTTTCGGCTGGGAATTATGGAATGAAATGAACGCGGTACATGGGCCTGAAGACAGTGCTTTCTTTGCATGGAATAAAAAAATGTTGCTCGAGGTTAAAAAGCGTTTCCCGGAGAATCTTGCCATGCAGAGTTTCGGCAGTTTTGACCGGGAATCAGGAAGGGAAAATTATAAACGAATCATGACAATGCAGGAAAATGAGGTAGCCCAGATCCACAGGTACCTCGACCTGGGGGCCCGGATGGAGATCTGTCATGGCCCACAGGATATAGCCCTTTCAGATGCCATCAATGAGTTGAGATCGTACAATCCTGGAAGACCTATGATCCTTGCTGAAACGGGTGCAGTAGAGCCAAGGCACTCTGGTCCATTTAAACATTATAAAAAAGACACTGTGGGACTAATATTACATGATGCCCTGTTTGCCCCGTTTTTTACTGGTTCAGCTGGTGTTGGGATGATCTGGCACTGGGTTCCGTATGTTCATGCCAATAATTTGTGGTTTCAGTTTGGAAGATTTTCTAATGCGATTAAGGGAGTAAATCCAATTGAAGAGGAATTAAAGCCTGTATTCAGGGAAACAGATAGATTGAGAGTTTACGAGCTTCAGGGAAAATCTATAACCCTGCTCTGGTTGAGAGATAAGCAGAATAACTGGAAAACTGAACTGGATGAAGGGATCCCCCCTGAAATTGTTAAGCTGACAAAAGAAGATATGGGTAGTTTATTACCTTCAAATTATTCCAGTCTCATGATCTATGATCCCTGGAAAGATATGTGGTCGGAGGCATTTTCATCATCCGAACTACCTGAATCGATTGAATTTGAACGATCGCTTGTGTTGAGGGTAAAATTATAGATTGATTGAGAATTCTAGGGACACGGAGCTCACAGAGGCACAGAGACCACGGAGTATTCTACAGTGTTCCCTCCAAGGTTTTCGTGTCTCCTTTGTGAACTCAGTGTTCAATTTATTTAAACTAACAGTTAATACCCCGTCAACCAAAAAACAATACTTCAGATTATAACAGAAATAATAAACCTAATTTTAATTCTGAATTAGTATTGGTTCCCGTAATAATTTATCTCGGCCATCAACCACAAGGTATAGGCCACCATCGGTGTCCAGTATTCGCATGTTTGCCAACTGCCATCTTTCAAATCAGGCATGTCATCATGATCTCCACCAATACCATTCAAAACAGCTCCCGGTATTACAGGTGTTCCGGGGAGGAAAGTACTTCCATCAAAATGTTTGTGCCCATTGAATCCAACACCTATCATTGTGGAGCTATTGAAAGGATTTGAGCCCTGTACCCAGTCGAGTTGTCTTTGGGCCAGGTGAGCCAATCGGTCATCATTTAAAATTTCGGCGGCTTTAAGCAGACCAACACCGGTGGAGGTAATCAGGGCATTGTTACCAACCCACCAATCCAATTCTGGTTCCATAAAATACCGGTACATGTATTTGCCTGTTTTTCGATCACCACCAAGTTTTTTTGTATCATAAAGGCCGAATGGCACAAGCCCAAAGTTGTTTTTCCCTGTCATAAGAACCAGGTAGTTGTAAGCGTATTTCGAAATCATCGTTTTCCATGATTCAGCATTTTCATGATCAGGGAATGTCTGGTATAAATGACAGACTGCATGAAATTCCCAGCAACCCCGTGAAATATTTTTATAGGGCTCTTTATCCCTTAATGATGTATAATAAAAACCACTCACATCTCCTGTCTTCCCTGATACCTGGAGTTTTTCGAGAATAGTGGCCTGTTCAATCGCATATTCCTTATATGCAGTATTCTTTGTTGTTTTAAAAAGTTCTATTGCGGCATCAATTGAAGCACCAATGTCACCAGCGCTCTTTACCCGGTCATATGTTTTACACCACTCAAAACACTTTTCAGCAGCGGTGATGCATTTTTTCGAATATTCGGGGTCAGAAGATCTTGTAATTCTTGTCATCAGGGCTTCTGAAGAAACAAAGTTATATTGCGCATTAAGTCCTACAGGATCAGTGCGTATCACACGGTCATCGTTGTTCTCAAAAATGAGCATATCGGCCATAGAGGTTCCGGCTGTAGGTTTAACGAATGTAGCCTCTCCGGTACCATCCTCCCCGACCTCATTGTCCGTCCAACGGTTGCTGTCGGAGTGTTTCTCTACATCCCCGCCAACATAGTTCATAACATATCCCTGTGGCTCCTGCATGGCAAGGAAATACCTGTTCCCCCATTTCAGTTCATCGACAAAATGGCTCCTGTCTCTGCCTTCCTGTAGTTCATAAGCTTTTGCAAGACCAACCATTCCATATATAGTTGCACCGACCCATTTTCTCAGATCACTTGCATCATGCCAACCCCCTGAAACATCTTGGTGTTTCCCATTATCCTGCCGGATACCATCATCTACGTGGCATGGTGCCAGATACCCTGTAGTGCTGGCACCACATCTTTGTTTTGAAAAGTATGATACTATTAAGTCAATGGGTTCTTCATATATATTCTTTGAAATTTCAAATGAGTAAGACCGTTTTGTTCCTGATTTGACATAGAAATTTCCTTCTGCTACCAAATCACTGAAATCACCTTTCAGGTATGATCCAAAATCGCCTTTCCTTGGAGCAAGTTTACCTTTGTGGACAACTTTCAGGGTTTCCAGATCTATAACCTCAAAATCCTTCTCAACATCACCTTTAGTAATACAGTATTTTCCCGCTTGTGGAATGTATCCAACCTGGTTGATAAGAAGACTGACATCATAATCCCGAGAGATGCCCTGGGCAAAAGTTGAGTATGTTCCGATTGAAAAGAAAAATGCTGATAATATGATTAGCAATCTGTGCATACTCAACCTGTTCAAATGTTGATCGTGTACATTTAATATTTCCTGTTTTTTGATTTGATGTCTCATTTCGAGTATTAGTTAGTGCATGAAGGAGATATGTATAAAAATCTTTCTAAATAAGTTTTAGAAATTCACCTAAAAATCCTTTTCAAGATACCATTTTTAAGATTAATAGTTTAATTGGCTGTGACTTTTATTCCTGAATTGAGGTATCTATCAAAGTTTTTATTAAAATCACATTTAAAGACAATACATATGAAACTGACAGCGATACTAAATCTGGCTTTTATTTTAATATTCAACCAATCATTGTTCTCGCAGCAATATCTGTCATTGTCTGATGAGTCTGTTTCCAGGATCACTGATCTTGTTTTGATATACCAGGGAGGAACACATCGTCCAGACTGGACACAGGATGATTTCAAACCTTATGTATATCGCGAGGATGGCGAGGGTAAGCCGGAATGGTTATTTGATGGATTTCTTTTTATAGAATTCAAAGACAATGAAGGTCATGAATATGCACACGGATATAAGCAACAACCTGCCGGAAAGTTGCAATGGAGGTGGTTACTCGAGAGGAATTTTGAAAAGGATCGGGCTATTCAAGCCTTGAACCTTCTACTTGATAGCCTGGAAAATGCTGGATTCAGTCCAGCGAGAAAACGGAAGGTTGTCCTGACACTCCCGGAGCCAATCATCAATTTTACCGAATGGGGTAAACTTAACGGAAAAGATTTAGATTTCAGTAGAGCTGATGATAGATATAAGGCATGTCAATGGTACATCGATCTTGCTTTAATGTATTGGGATCAAATGGGTTTGGAACACCTTGAACTGGCAGGTTTTTACTGGGTGGCCGAACAAAGCGGTGAATCAACCGGTTTATTGCCGGAAGTATTTGATTATATAGCCGGGAAAGGAATGAAGTTTTTCTGGATCCCTTATTGGAATGCTGTTGGCGCCGGGGATTGGAAACAGAGTGGTTTTGATGGTGCATATCAACAACCAAATCATTTTTTCAGTACTGATACTCCGGATGAGAGACTGGATGAAGCCTGCAGATTTGCAGGGCAGCATGGTATGGGTATGGAGTTTGAATTTGACCCAAGAGTAAATAATCCGGAGTTCCGGGAGAGATTCTATAAGTACGTTGAAGCTTATAAAACATATGGGATCTGGGATTCCGTGGCAGTCGCATATTACGAAGGTGGAATCGGTGTGATGAAGTGTTCACAAAGTAACATCCCGGAAGTAAAGAAAGTCTATGATGATCTTGCTGATATAATTACTGATCGGCAGAAGAAAGCTGATGTGATCTATATTACCATTAAATGATTATTCAGGTGGCAAAATAGCATCTTTCAGCGGTTCGATCCAGGCCTTCTGATCAGGGTCATATATGCCAAAACTGTTGCCCATTAGATTCCATACACCCCACGACCAATTGTTCTTTTCAGCCTGTGCAACGACATATCTGAACCATGCAGCCCGTGATTCCATATCTGCTTTTCTATAAACACCAAATTCGCCGAGATACAATGGTCTCTTATGCTTTTCAGCCCAGTCTGTTGCAATTTTAAAATCATCTATTACAGCCTGTTTCTCTTCAGGGGTACCGCTCCAGGTAGTACCTAGCCATGCCTCGGCACCTTCATCAAAGGAGACACCCTGGTGGGTAAAGCGGTGTGGGCTGTAGTAGTGGACCTCTACGATGATATTACGATCATCCTCCGGGAGTTCAAAAGATTCAAGAGCATCCATGCCGTTCCAATCCCCCGGACCAATAACCAATGTCCGGTAGGGATCTGTTTCGCGAATGACTTTAAGTACATCGGCCAACAGGTAATTCCACAAATAAGGAGTAAGACGACCATTAGGTTCATTTAATACACCCAGGAAAACATTATCAGGATAATCCTTGTAATGTTCAGCCATCTGTTTCCATGTGGAAAGAAACATTTTATGGTTTCCCATTGGATCATCCCCCATAGCATGGTATTCATGATTATCAATAATTACTGTAAGATCCCGTGCTAAGGCCTGGTCGATTGCCCAGTCCAGCCTTTCAAAAAATGCTTCTGATAATGTGTAAGAAGGGGCATCTGAAACATGTGCAAATGGTCCGGTATTGATTCGGACTCCCTGAAATCCTGTTTCTTTGATAAGGTCAAACTCTTCCATTTCCCTTTCCTTATCCCAGGTGTCAAACCGGTAAAGAATATTACCCAGGTTACCGCCCCGGCCCAGGCGCTCATTTTGCTTAAACGCATCAGGGATTGCTTTACTTTCCTGGATGGGATCATTACTGCAACTGTAAAGAGAAATGAATACTGGAGCTATTAATAAAGCGATTAAATATCGCATGTTTAGTTTGTAGGTCATCATGATATCTTCTTATTCAGTTTGTATTTTGTCAAATGTAATAAATATGTGAATTCAAGTCTACCTCCATGACCAGGAATACAAAATGTTCGATCCGTATTAAAGACGTATCATGAATTAATGCTATTAAAAAATACTCACGTGCAAGTATTGTATAAAAGTAATAAATCTTTGCTTGCAGGGTTCATTAAAAAAAGAGCTTATATTCAATGCTGTAAATGGTATTTCAATAATGAATTAGGTAGATATGAAAAATAAATCATCGCTATACCTGATTACAATTAGTTTCGTTTCAACCATTGGTGGCTTCCTCTTTGGATATGATACAGCGATCATATCAGGATGTAACTCATTTCTTCAATCGCATTTTCAGCTATCACCTGCCTTGTTGGGCTGGGTGGTTTCATCTGCTTTGTTTGGAACCATAGCAGGTTGTATCATTTCAGGAACAATCACCGACAAGATGGGTCGAAAAAAAGCATTAATTCTGGCGGCCTTTTTCTTAACTGTTTCAGCTATTGGCTCTATGTTAATACCTCAGTTTTTGGGTGATCCAATCCATGCTATTTGGATAACTTCAACTACAGGGTCTGCATTTAATATGCTAATAATATTTCGTATAATTGGTGGAATCGGAGTTGGAATCACCTCCGTGGTAGCCCCAGTTTATATTTCAGAACTAACTCTACCAAAAAATAGAGGAAAAATTGTTTCGATTTACCAACTTTCGATAACGCTGGGGATTTTGCTGGCCTTTTTAATAGATTGGATCGTTCTAAACCAGGCTGGTAATGCTGCCGGGGTAATCACGAATGATACCACCGGGCTTTGGGCATGGTTATTTAAACAGGAATTATGGCGTGGCATGTTCGGAACAGAGATTCCAATTGCATTACTCTTTTTCACATTACTTTTTTTTATTCCTGAAAGCCCGCGTTGGCTGGTTGCGAAGGATCGAAAAGCAGAGGCTTTAAGAATCATGGGAAAAATTGGCGGAAAAGAACTGGCGCAAATACAACTGGCTGAAATTGATGAAATGGTAAAGGTGGAAACCGGAGGCCTTAAAGAACTGTTAGCACCATTCTTGCGCATACCTCTTTTAATAGGAATTATCCTTCCTATGTTTTCCCACTTAAGCGGAATTGCGGCAATCATGTATTTTGCGCCTAATATAATCAACGAATCAATTAAGAGTGTTGAAAGTTCTTTTTTAGGGGCGGTACTTGTAGGATTGGTAAATACAGCTTTTACATTTGTTGCAATTTCTAATATTGAAAAATTTGGAAGACGCAAGTTACTCCTGATCGGTGTGACCGGCGCATTTGTTTCTTTGTCAGGAGTTGGAATTCTTTTTGCAATAGGCTCTAAATTTGTTATTATCCCATTACTATTTTATGTGGCATGTTTTGCATTTTCATATGGCCCAATTGTCTGGGTCATAGTAAGTGAAATTTTCCCAACCCGTATCAGGGGTATGGCTGTTTCCATTGGAAGTTTTTCTCTCATGGTTACAGGATTTTTTATAACCCTTACCAATCCAATTTTGATTAAGACCATTTTACCAGGTGGTACATTCTTTTTATATGCCGGGTTAACAATTCCTGCAATTTGGTTCATTTGGAAATTTGTTCCTGAAACAAAAGGTAAATCCCTGGAAGAGATAGAGAAATTCTGGAGAGAAAAAAGTTAAAAGAGACTAAAATGATGATCCCAAACTATCCTATTTTGTCTCCTTAAGAAACTCATGCAACTGCTCAGCCAGAATCTGCTGCTCCTCTTTATATACTTCCAGATCAGCAAAATTTTCAGTTTCCAGGGGGTCTTTCACATAGTCAAAAAACTGGCGATCTGCTACCTTAGTTAAATCTGCATCAGGATTAACATGCAATCCTTCCTCGATCCATTCCACATAACGATATTGACGATCGCGAATGGCATAACCCATTTTATTTCCTCGCATATACTGGCTGATGGCATATTGATCTTTACGGATTTCATTCCCATTGATCAATTCCACGAGGCTTTCTCCTGAAAGATGATCCGGAAGTTCAAGGCTTGCCAGTTCACAGAGGGTAGGGTATATGTCAACAAATTCAACGGGCATGTTTGTTTTATATGCATTCTGGTTTGGGATAGAAAAAATTAACGGAGAACGTGTCGCCTGTTCAAAATTTGAATGTTTCCCCCACATATTATGGTCTCCCAAATGAAATCCATGGTCTCCCCAAAGGACAATTACTGTATTATCCTGCAATTCGAGCTCTTCCAGTTTATTAAGGATCTTACCTATTTGTGCGTCTATGAAAGTTACTGCTGCTTTATATCCATGTATTAGCTTTTGCTGTTGAATCTCCGTAAGCGTGCCTCCTTTATTAAGCGTATCGTAAATAAAGTTTCCTTCTTCATCAGAATATGATCTGAGATGTCCGGATGTATGATAGGCGTAACCGACTGGATTTTCGGCTTTGGTCTGTATCTCACTGATTTCAATTTCATCTAGATTATACAGGTCCCAGTATTTTTTTGGAGCCGTAAATGGCAGATGGGGCCTGTGAAATCCTACAGCCAGGAAGAAGGGATTGTCTTCCCTCGCGAGCCATTCCATATCATACATGGCTTTTTCTGCAAATACACCATCGATATAGGCATCATCCGGCATGTCCAGGCATTCGACAGAGGGTTTAATATGCTTATGTAGAAGACTTGTTGGATTAATACCAGCTTCTTTTGCTTCAGCTTTTAACTCTTCAAACTTCTTTTTTACTATTTGTGACTGGTAAAAATTTCCTACAGTGGGGCCATTTTCGATATCCCAGTAATCATGAGGTGGATTTTCCCTGTGTGGAAAAGTTGTTACACTCCACGAAAGGCTATCCTCATAAGAATCCACGTTCCGGTAATCAAAGATCTTTCCTATTCCTACAGTAGTATAGCCATTATTCCTGAAATGCTGTGGAAGTGTAATTATATCAGGATGAATATCTCTGAATTTCCTGCTGAAATCCCAGATCCTGGTCTGATCCGGATACATCCCCAGTAACAGACTGGATCGCGTTGGTCCACATAATGCCTCCTGGCAATGACCATTCAGAAATACTGTTCCCCGGTCGGCAAGCTTATCCATGTTGGGGGTAATCATGGTAGCATCTCCATAACATCCCAATATGGGTTTCATATCATCGATGGCTATGAAAAGGATGTTAGGAGAGGATTCTTTTACAAAGCTGTTTCTACATGAAAGAAAGGTCATAGCCATAAAGACTATTATTGGGAAAATTAAAGATTGAGTTCTCATTGTGTACCTAAAAAATGGTTTAAATTTTTTTCAGGAATCAAGTGATAATCCTGGTTTTGCGTCATTATAAATAACAAATAACAAAAAACAACTTGCAAACAAAAATCAAATTTCAAAATTGGGGCAAAACGATTGAAAGTGTTTCAAAATTAATAATTGAAGGATTAATTTACGCACTGTCATCTCGACGCCAGGAGAGATCTGCCAAATCATTAGAAAATCACACTTCATTAAACGTTGTTATATTATTAATCTTTCACATTGAATCGACTGCATTTCTCATTAGTCTATATGAGTTTTCAACTGAAACTGTTAAATTCAGTGACCATATTCAACCCTGAATAAAAATGAAAACTACAATCCTTCCCCATTTATTAATGTTAGTTGTTTTAACGTTAATCCTTTCTTCCTGTGAAAAGAAAGAAAAAAAGCCATACGCTACGAGCCCGGATATTTATGTGCCGGATACTGATTTTAAAATAGTTGGCTACCTGAGTGGAGGTGCCTTTGGTGTCATTGATGATCTTGAACTTGATAAACTCACCTATCTTAACCTGGCCTTTGGCAACCCGGATAAAGATGGTAAAATTCTTTTCAGCAGGAATGCTGACGTAAAGCCTGTTGTAGAAAAAGGCCATGCCGCAGGGCTGAAGGTATTTCTTTCGCTGGCTGGAGGTGGAAGTCCGGATGGAGACATCTGGAATGCTCATTTACAGCCTGAAAACATGCCGAAACTAGTTAAGAACCTATTGGATTATGTAGATGAAAATAATCTCGACGGAATAGACGTAGATATTGAAGGTAATCTATTGCCTCATATTGGTAATGGTTATACGCCTTTTGTCCTTGAATTGAGGGATGCACTACATGCAAAGGGTAAGGGTATTACGTGTGCCCTGGGAGCTGTTGGATTTCATGAAGCAGTGACACAGGAATCTCTGGAAGCATATGATTTTATCAATGTGATGGTATATGATAAAAGGGGAAGATGGAGACCCGATGATATTGGGCCACATTCTCCATACTCATATGCGGAAGAAGCTGTAAAGTTCTGGACCGAAGAAAAAAATATTCCTCCGGATAAAATTATTCTGGGGGTACCCTTTTATGGATTTGATTTTACACCACCTGCACGATATATTTCCTTCAGAGAAGTAATTAGCGAAGATGTAATGTATGCGTATCAGGATTCTGTGGATTTGAAACACTATAATGGCATTCCCATGATTGCCAGGAAAACCAATATGGCTAAGAAGGACCTGGGTGGTGTGATGATCTGGGAGATTTCTTATGACACCCTGAATAGTGATTTGTCGCTTATGCGTGCCCTGGACCAGACTATCCAGGCTGGTGATTGTGATATAATGACTTTCTACAAAGACGAAGATGGAGATGGCCTGGGTAATCCATCAAAGCCATTTCAGGCATGCGAGGCACCCGAAGGGTATGTTGACAATCGGGAAGATACAGATGATACAATGTAATCCCTTAAATTCAACTATATATTTTTAAACATGATCTAGTATGAAGACTATTTATTATTACCAGTTTGTCCTGATTAGTCTACTTTTCATAGTTCTAATCTCCTGTGAAACAAAAGAAAAGAAACCTTATGCAACCGGCCCGGATATTTATGTGCCGGATACTGATTTTAAGGTAGTTGGTTATTTACCTGCTGGGGGATTTGGAAGGATCGATGATCTCGAACTTGATAAACTCACCTACCTGAACCTCGCATTTGGTAATCCTGATAAAGATGGCAAACTGGTTTTCAGCCGGAATGCAGATATCAAACCTGTAGTAAATAAAGGGCATGAGGCGGGGCTCAAAGTATTTGTTTCATTAGCAGGCGGTGGCAGGCCAGATACTGCTATCTGGAATTCTGTGTTACAGCCGGAAAACATGCCGAATTTTGTTAAAAATCTGCTGGATTATGTGGATGAGAATAACCTGGATGGGATAGATGTGGATATTGAAGGTAATTTATTGCCTTATATTGGTAATGGCTATACACCTTTTATCCTTGAATTGAGGGATGCGTTACATACAAAAGGGAAGGGCATTACATGTGCTTTGGGAGCTATTCGATTTCATAAAGCTGTGACCCAGGAGTCTTTGGAAGCCTATGATTTTATTAACGTGATGGTTTATGATAAAACAGGTACATGGAGGAGGCCAATTGTAATTGGGCCTCACTCTCCATTCTCTTATGCGGAAGAGGCCATAAAGTTCTGGACTGAAGAAAAGAATATTTCGCCTGACAAAATTATTCTTGGTGTGCCGTTTTATGGATTTGACTTTACGCCACCAGCGCGGTATATTGATTATAAAAAAGTTATTGAGGTGGATGTGAAATATGCCTATCAGGATTCAGTGGGTTTGAGGCATTATAACGGCATCCCTATGATCGTTAGAAAAACCGAACTTGCCAAAGAGAAATTGGGAGGAGTCATGATCTGGCATATAGCATGCGATACGCTTAATAGTGATTTGTCTCTAATGCGTGCACTCGATCAGACAATTAAAGCAGGTGATTGTGATGTTAAAACTTTCTACAAGGATGAGGACGGAGATGGCCTGGGTAATCCATCAAAGCCATTTGAGGCATGCGAGGCACCCGAAGGTTATGTGGATAACCGGGATGATTTGGATGATACAAATGCTAATTGATACGGTATTTTATTTGATTATGGATTAATATGTAACCCACCTCTGAATCTCCTCCCCAGCCTATATTTTATTCCGGTTGGCAGGCAGGAGGAGACTTTCCGTGGTACTAATGAGTTATCAGGTATACAAAATGTTCTTAAACTGATTAATTTAATCTGTTTCTGAAATCTGAAATTGGAGTAGGGAAGGTCCCCTCCCACGGAGGGGATTTAGGGGTGGGTATTAGTTTTCCGGTAAATAAGTATTAGAAAATTTACATAAAATGCATGCTAAAGGCCTATAAATAAGTAATTAAGGTAGAATGAAAAATCTATTTATAATGAATCCGAAAATTTACTCTATTCTTTCCATACTGATAGTATATACTATGCTATTCACTTGCAGTTGTTCAAATATATCGCAAGAAGATTTATCTAGTACCGTCAGTGACAAAATAATAATAGATCACTCAAAACCGGATTTTTTCCCGGTATCAGTATGGTACAGCGGAGGTAAGGCAAGAGCACCCATGCAATCGGCAATTACTCCAGAGTCAAGAGAGGAATGGAAGAAAGATCTTGAGCAGATCAAGTCCCTGGGTTTTAATACCGTTAGAACCTGGGTTGAATGGACCCATACTGAACCGGGAGAAGGGGAGTATGATCTCAGAAATTTGGAGTTGTTGTGTGAATTAGCACAGGAAGTGGGATTAAAGGTTTTTATCCAGATGTATGGCGAATCTGCTCCGGATTGGGTTGGAAAAAAATATCCCGATGGACTTCTCGAAGCTCATAGTGGCGATAAGATAGTCCCGCAATCTGCACCGGGATATTGTATAGATCATCCAGATATTCGAAAGGTTTTTGCTGATTTTTATACTGAGACAGCAAAAATTGCTGCCCGGTATCCCAATTTTTATGGTTGGGATCTCTGGAGTGAACCGCATATTGTTCAATGGGGAAGACCCAGGTGGATACCCAATGCCCAGTATTGTTTTTGTCCACATACCCAGGAAAAATTCCGGAATTGGTTAAAGAAGAAATACACCACCCTTGATGCGCTCAATAAGGCATGGTATCGCACTTTTCAGGATTGGGATGATGTTGAACCTCCCAGGTTCAATACCATACTCAGTTATAC
>JBHOSY010000076.1:0-20296 GCA_042584165.1 Bacteroidota bacterium
TTTCTTCATTTTCCTATTTGTTTAGATATATTTAATCCTAATTTTTTCCCAACTTCTTCCATAAAAGCAAATGCCTCATCATAATCATTCCTGATTTTTCCATCGAGGATTGCTTCCTTAATCTCACTCTTTATGATCCCAACATTCCTGGAGGGTTGTAATTTAAAATATTTCATAATTTCTTCACCAGATATCGGGGGTTGAAAATTCCTGACATGGTCTCTTTGTTCAACATCTTTCAATTTCTGTTCCACTTTATTGAAATTTCTAAGATATCGCTTGATTTTTTCAGGGTTCTTTGATGTTATATCAGCACGACACAAGGTCATAAGATCATCAAAATCATCTCCAGCTTCATACAATAGCCTTCTCAGAGCAGAATCAGTTATTGTATCATTAACCATTGCAATAGGTCGGAGATGAAGCCTGACAAGTTTTTGTACATAGAGCATTTTATCATGAAGTGGGAGCTTCAACCTTTTAAATATCCTGGGAACCATCCTTGCCCCAATCTCTTCATGACCATGGAATGTCCATCCTACCTCAGCATCATATCTTTTTGTTATCGGTTTTGCAATATCATGAAATATGGCTGCCCACCGAAGCCAAAGATTGCTACTTTTGACTGAGACGTTATCCAATACCTGCAAGGTATGCAGGAAATTGTCCTTATGTCCTTTCCCTTCAACAGTTTCAACACCTTTTAATTCTACCATCTCAGGAAATATTACCTTAAGAAGACCTGAATGATATAAAAGTTTAAATCCATACGAAGGATTCGGAGACAGGATTATTTTATTTAGTTCCTGTATTATACGCTCCTGTGAGACAATATTGATTCTTTTGGTATTGTTAATAATTGCATCAAATGTCACAGGTTCTATATCAAAGTTAAGCTGAGACGCAAATCTGATAGCGCGTAACATTCTCAATGGATCATCAGAAAAAGTAATAACAGGATCAAGCGGTGTTCTGATAATCTTTTTCCGAAGGTCATCAAGCCCATTAAATGGATCCAGTAATTGACCATAATCCTTTTTATTCAGCCTAACAGCTAATGCATTTACCGTAAAATCCCGTCGTTTTTGATCATCTTCAAGTGTACCATCTTCCACAACCGGTTTTCTTGAATTCCTATTATAAGACTCTTTCCGGGCTCCAACAAATTCAAGATTAACATTATCGAAATGGAAAGCCGCGGTACCAAAGTTTTTGTATACTGATACGGCTTTTTTATTCTTCCCAACAGCTTCTGCTACTTCCTGAGCCAATTCGATCCCACTTCCAATAGCAACTATATCAATATCCAATTGTTCAGGTACCCTGTTTAACAGGAAGTCCCTCACATAACCGCCAATAACGTAGGTATCAACACACAAATTGTCAGCAGCATCACCGATAA
The DNA here is from genome assembly GCA_042584165.1 of Bacteroidota bacterium. GTDB lineage: Bacteria > Bacteroidota > Bacteroidia > Cytophagales > Cyclobacteriaceae > JBHOSY01. The sequence continues at coordinate 1,403 of JBHOSY010000076.1, forward strand.
TTTTAAATATCCTGTTATTTTCCAACGCATGACTCAGCTCTTCCAATTTCTTCAAGACTTGATCAATGGAGGCAAATTTACTAATAAATATAAGACCTGATAAAAAGATAAAATCCACCTGGATTGAATAATGATCTGTTTCAAAGATGAATCTTATTTAGACTGCTTATAATTTTCAAAAATAAAATATGAATTAATCGCATAAATTGACCGAATGCTTACCTTTGTATCCCATAGGTACGATAACCAGGGATACTTATGGGATCAACAAAATATATTTTCGTCACCGGTGGTGTGACATCCTCTCTCGGAAAAGGGATTATTTCATCTTCGCTAGGTAAATTGTTAAGGGCTCGTGGTTTTTCTGTTACCATACAGAAATTCGATCCATATATCAATGTTGATCCTGGTACACTGAATCCATATGAACATGGTGAATGTTATGTGACCAGGGATGGTGCTGAAACAGACCTGGATCTGGGACACTACGAGCGATTCCTGGGTGTACCTACCAGTCAGGCCAATAATGTAACTACAGGCTGGATTTATTATAATGTTATTTCAAAAGAACGTGAAGGAGTATACCTGGGCAAAACCGTTCAGGTGATTCCACATATTACTGATGAGATCAAACGCAGTTTTTATATTCTGGGTGAATCCGGAGAATATGATTTTGTAATCACTGAAATTGGGGGTAGTGTTGGTGATATTGAATCACTTCCTTTTATTGAAGCTGTCAGACAGGCAAAACTTGATCTTGGATCTGAAAATTTTGTGAATATTCATTTAACGCTTGTCCCTTACCTTAAATCGGTTGGTGAACTTAAAACTAAACCCACACAACATTCAGTAAAACATTTACTGGAAGCTGGGGTACAACCTGACATCCTGGTATGCAGGAGTGAATATCCGCTACCAATTGAAATTCGTCAAAAAATTGCTCTTTTCTGTAACGTTCCAGTTGCGAATGTTATTGAATCAATCGATGCTGAGACCATTTATGATGTGCCTATACTCATGCGAAAAGAAAAATTAGACGAAAGCGTTTTAGACAAATTAGATATTAATCATACAAAAGAGCCCAACATAGAATTATGGAAAGAATTCCTTGGAAGATTAAAAAATCCAACAAGTGAAATCAGAATAGGCCTTGTTGGGAAATATGTTGAATTACATGATGCCTATAAATCCATCAATGAGGCATTGATCCATGCAGGAGCTGAAAATGAGTGTAAGGTAAATATCGAATGGGTACAGTCTGAAAATATCAAGGATTCTAATGTTGAAAATTTGTTAGGAGACCTGAATGGGATTCTTATTGCTCCTGGTTTTGGTGAAAGAGGAATGCCTGGAAAGATCATAGCAGCCAAATATGCCCGGGAAAACAAAATTCCATTTCTTGGGATCTGCCTGGGTCTTCAATGTGCCGTGATGGAGATTGCCCGTAATTTATTAGGGCTGGAAGATGCTGCTTCCACTGAACTAATTCCTGATACACCACATCCTGTTATCGATCTCATGGAAGAACAAAAGAAAATCACCAAAAAAGGAGGCACTATGCGTCTTGGCTCCTATCCATGTAGATTGGTGAAAGGTACCAAAGCTCATAAAATCTATAATAAAGAAAATATAAATGAGCGACATCGGCACAGATATGAGTTTAACAATAAGTATTTTGAAGATTTTGAAAAAGCCGGTGTAGTGTTTTCAGGGATAAATCCTGACTCAAATCTGGTGGAAATGCTTGAGTTAAAGAATCACCCCTGGTTCATTGCTACACAATTTCATCCAGAATATGAGAGTACTGTTTTAAATCCTCATCCACTTTTCGTTAACTTTGTGTCCGCTTCTCTGGAAAACATGAAAAAAAAGCTGGAGAATTCTAATGCATAACTAATACACTGATATGGATAAAAATCAAGCCCTGGGGTTAATTCTGATATCAATCCTGCTGCTGGTATATTTCTATTTCTTTGCACCAAAATCTGGACCACAGGAGCAACCGGCTGTTACTGATACTGGAATAGTACAGGAACCTATACATCAGGAAACTATAAATGCAAAACCTGTTGAGGAAGTAGAGGATGCGATAATCAACAGCACGTATGGAGTATTCGGTACGGCAATGAAAGGGAATGAAGAACATGTTAGTATTGAAAATGACGATGTGGCATACACTTTTTCTTCGCGGGGAGCAATAATGCATGAGGTAAAACTCAAGGAATATCTTACGCACGATTCAAAGACATTGATCCTGATGAATAAAGAATCGAGCACAATTACTGAGGAGATACAGACACAACATGGTGCAATTAACTTGAATAAATTATTCTATAAGCCAGAATTCAATTCTAACAGAGTTTCAGGAAATGACACATTATCCATATCATTTATGGCGGATATCGGAAATGGCGGAACTGTCCGTAAAATATATCTTATCCCCGGATCAGGCTTCCAGATTCTAGTAAAATTGGAATTAAAGGGACTGGATAATCTCATTAATTCTCCGGTTTTATCTTACGAATGGGATAACCGTATAAGAAAAGTAGAAAAGGATTTGAGACAAAGCCAGATCAAAACCAGCATATATTATTATGAATCAATAGGTGAATATGACAGGTTAAAAGAAACCTCCATCGAAAAAGAAGAAGAAAATCTCCAGGGAAAACTTGACTGGATATCATTTAAACAAAAGTTCTTTACTTCTGCCCTAATAAGCCCTGGACATTTGAATGGTGCATATATAACCACCATTGGATCAGAGATTGATACTTCCATGGTTAAACATGCGTACTTTAAAACATCAATTCAACTTACCGATCTTGAAAATGATGGTGTCCGTTATTATTTTGGGCCGAATAACTACCAGGTATTAAAGAAAGTTTCCGATGGATTCTCAAAAAATATTTACCTCGGATGGACACCCGTAAATCTGGTAAATAAGTTTCTTATCATCCCTATATTTAATTTTCTTGATTCTTATATAGGTAATTATGGTATCATTATTATTCTACTTGTTCTGATAATAAAGATCCTGCTGTCCCCATTATCTTATAAATCTTATATATCCATGGCAAAAACGAAGGTTCTGAAACCTGAACTGGATGCCATCAAGGAAAAACACCCGGATGATGCACAGAAGGCGCAATCCGAACAGATGAAGTTGTATCAACAGGTGGGAGTTAATCCACTGAGTGGTTGTGTGCCTATGCTTTTACAAATGCCGATTCTGTTCTCCATGTTTTACTTTTTCCCAAACTCCATCGAGTTACGACAGGAAGGATTTCTCTGGGCAACTGATCTTTCAACTTATGATTCAATTCTTAATTTGCCATTCAAAGTTCCTGGATATGGTGCTCATGTAAGTTTATTCACACTGCTGATGACTGGATCAACAATTTTATATACCTGGTCAAACAGCCAGGTCACTACAGTTCAGGGGCCCATGAAAACCATGCAATATCTTATGCCTGTGGTATTCATGTTTGTATTAAACAGTTTCCCTGCTGCGTTGAGTTTCTACTACTTTGTTAGTAATATCGTGACATTTGGGCAACAAACATTGATCAGGAAATTTGTTGATGAAGAAAAAATCCGACTGGTTCTTGATGAGAATAAGAAAAAAAGTGGCTCCAAGAAAAAATCAAAGTTTCAGCAAAGACTTGAAGATGCCATGAAAGCCAGTGATGAAACCAAGAAAGGTAAAAAGAAATAGTTATTGGTTATTGGTCAATAAATCAGGTATTTGAAATTCGATCTTTACAAGAGCAGAACTCAGCTATTCATATCGTTTAAGATATTCATTCTTCGTCTTTATTTCTTCATCATGAAGAGATATTCCAACATTCAAGCTGGCCCCTTCCTGAAAATGATTTCTTTAACTCATATCGGCCTGATTTTTGCTTTTCAATGTTTGAATTGTAATATATCAGTTCATTATATCTGTTGTAAATCATATAATAGAGTATTTAATGATTATCCGATAGAAAATTTGTTAAGGTCATCGGAAAATTTACGACTTATGTGAACTATTCTCATATATTTGTAAACCAGTTTGCAAACCATAAATATCGGTGCAGATTAATTAAAATATATTGCAACTTTCAATAAATCCATCGAGTAGGATTACCTTTGGATGAATGAATCAGGACGACATAAATTATCAGATTTTTAACCTTTTCAGAAAACCATTGAGCATATAATGGGTAAAATTGTAGCAATCGCCAATCAAAAAGGGGGCGTTGGTAAAACCACCACAGCCATTAACCTGGCAGCAAGCCTTGCAGCATTAGAATATAAAACTTTGATAGTGGATGCCGATCCTCAGGCAAACTCCACTTCAGGGATTGGGATCAATCCAAAGGATAATGAACGTAGCATATATGAATGCATGCTGGGAAGTATAAATGCCAGGGAAGCTATTGTAGAGACAAATATTGATTTTTTATATTTATTACCATCACATATAAACCTTGTTGGTGCAGAGGTGGAAATGGTGAGTCTCGAAGCCAGAGAAGAAAAAATGCATGATGCACTATTGCCTATTAAAAATGATTATGATTTCATTATTATCGATTGTGCTCCATCGCTGGGGCTGATTACCGTTAATGCTTTAACAGCCGCAGATTCTGTGATTATTCCAGTACAATGTGAATATTTTGCCCTGGAAGGTCTGGGGAAGTTGTTAAATACAATAAAAATAATTCAGACAAGGTTAAATACTCAATTGGAAATTGAAGGAATCCTGTTAACCATGTATGACGTGAGGTTGAGGTTATCCAATCAGGTGGTTGAAGAAGTAATCATACATTTCAAACAAATGGTATTTTCAACGATCATACCGAGAAATATCAAGCTCAGTGAGGCACCCAGCTTTGGGATTCCTGTTATTGCACATGATGCTGGTAGCAAAGGAGCCATCAGTTACCTGAACCTTGCAAGTGAGATCCTCAAGAAAAATAACCTTTCAGCATAAAGGAGGAGACTATGGCTGAAAAGAAGACACCAAAAAAGCGAAATGCGTTGGGAAGAGGCCTTGGAGCCTTATTGGAGGATATACCAATCACCTCGGGATCAGTGCTTTCTACTGATAAGAAATCTCTCAGTAGAATGGTGGATATCCCTTTAGATCAGATTGATGTAAATCCTTTTCAACCAAGAACTGATTTTGATCCGGAAACGCTCGAAGAGTTAGCCGAGTCGATCAGAATTCAGGGGATTATTCAACCCATTACTGTTAGAAGATTTTCACATAACAAATACCAATTAATTACAGGTGAAAGACGTGTTCAGGCTACCAGAATAGCCGGTATAGCTTCAGTCCCAGCCTTTGTTCGTGAAGCCAACGATCAGCAAATGCTGGAATTAGCTCTCATCGAAAACATACAACGTGAAAACCTGAATGCTATGGAAATTGCATTTAGTTATCAAAGATTGGTATCAGAATGCAATCTAAAACAGGAAGAACTTGGTGAAAGGGTGGGTAAAAAACGAGCTACTGTTACGAATTATCTTCGTCTATTGAAATTACCTCCAGACATCCAGGCTGCCATAAGGGATAACCAGATATCCATGGGACACGCCCGGGCACTCGTTAATATTGTAAATCCCGATATTCAATTAAGCATATATCACCGAATTCTCCGGGATGATCTTTCAGTGAGAAAAGCGGAAGAACTGGCCCGTCAGATCAATCAGATAGCCACAAAGGTTAGGGAGAAATCACCCAAACCCAGAGGCTTATCACCAGAATTGCAGCAACTTCAGGGAATACTATCCAGCCATTTTGGAACCAAGGTCAGAATAAATGACCTGGGAAAGAACAAGGGAGAATTAAAGATCCCATATATGTCTGTAGATGATCTTAACAGGATCCTGGATATTCTTGAAGTACACTTATAATGCCGAAAATACTAGATATTCTGTTCTTTATATTGATCCTATTCACTGGCATCAGTGAAAAAACTGATGCACAGAGGATTAAAAAGGATATCCCGAGAGATTCTCTTTTGATCCTGCAACCTGGTATGGACACAACCCGTGTCACCAGCCAGGCTGACTCGATTTATATTGACGAGGCTACGTTAAATAGACCAAAAGTTGCAGCATTTTACTCAGCAGCATTACCAGGACTCGGGCAGATCTATAACAACAGTTACTGGAAGTTACCTATCATATATGGTGGATTTATAACCATGGGACACTATATTAATTGGAACAACAATAAGTATCAACAATTCAGGAATGCTTTATTGGATAAAATCGATGATGATGGTATTATCACCAATCCATTGGCAGAATATGCTAGCGAAGACTTATTGCGCCGTAATGTTGAATATTATAGAAGAAACAGGGATCTGCTGATGGTTCTGACAGTGGGTCTGTATTTTCTTCAGATCGTTGAAGCACATGTGGAAGCGCATCTGATGGAATTTGTTATATCTGAAGATCTGACTGTTGAGTTGAAACCAGGCATCAACAGTTGTTACGCAGGTAATTACAACTATGGCATAAAACTAGTTTTTACCCTGAATTAATTCCTTATGAATATACTTATTCTTGGATATGGTAAAATGGGAAAAACCATTGAAAGAATTTCGATTGAACGAGGCCATAATATTGTTGACAAGATTGATGTGCATAATCAGGATCAACTTAAATCAATCAAGTCAGATGAAGTGGATGTGGCCATTGAATTCAGTCAGCCTGATGTCGCCTACCAGAATATTGCAACTTGTCTTGAAACAGGAATTGCTGTTATTTCAGGTACTACAGGATGGCTTCAGCGAAAAGATGATATTGAGAAGATCTGCAAAGATAATGACGGAACATTCTTTTATGCATCCAACTTCAGCATTGGCGTGAATGTGTTTTTCAGGATAAATAAGTATCTGGCAGATATCATGAATGAGTATGCTGAATATGATCCCTCCATAATCGAGGTGCATCATGCTGAAAAAAAAGATGCACCAAGTGGTACTGCAATAACCCTGGCTGAGGGTATTATCGATAATATCACCAGGCTAAAAAAATGGGAAAATCGAAAAGAAACAAAAAAAGACGTTCTAGGTATCGAATCAGAACGTACTGGAAATGTCCCGGGAACCCATTTGATAAAATATCGTTCAAATATAGAAGAGATAGCAATCCGTCATGAAGCCTTTGGCCGTGAAGGATTTGCCCAGGGTGCTATTCTTGTAAGTGAGTGGTTAAGAGATAAAAAGGGCATTCTGGGTATGGATGATTTTCTGGATATATAAAATAAAAACGAGAATAAAATCATATTTTTGCGACCGTTTAGTAGGTGAATCAAACAAAATGTGGGAAAATGGCAGATTCGAAAGCAGTAAAAGAAGCAGATAAACAAGACAGAAAGGAAAAGGATAATCAATCTGCCTTTCAGGATACTGATCAAACTGATACAGGTCGAAAATCATATGTAAAGAAGAAATCAGCATTAAGAGAATGGGTTGATGCTATTGTATTTGCAGTTATCGCAGCAACTATCATCAGGTGGCTGCTTCTGGAAGCATTTACGATCCCTACCCCATCAATGGAAAAATCCCTGCTTGTTGGAGATTTTCTGTTTGTATCAAAAGTACACTATGGAACAAGGACTCCAAAAACCATTTTACAACTCCCACTTACACATCAAAAGATATGGGGAACTGAAATCCCATCCTATGTAGATTGGATCCAACTCCCTCAATTCAGGTTACCTGGATTCACCAGTATCAAAAACAATGATGTTGTTGTTTTCAACTATCCGTTAGAACATCATTATCCATCCGATCTTCGAACCAATTATATAAAACGATGTGTCGGTATTCCGGGAGATATAGTAGAAGTGAGAGACACCCAGGTTAATATCAACGGTGAGGCTCTCCAAAATCCACCTGAAATGCAATTCAGGTTCTACGTAATGACAAATGATGTAATCAATGATCGGGTCTGGAAAAACCATGACATCTCAGAATTCCGGAGGGTCCAGGGAGGATATTCCGTAATGACAAATGATGAAACAGCTGAAAAGTTGAAGTCTCTGGCTTTCATCAATGATGTAGTGATGGTTAAGATAAGTGAAGATCAGGTGAATCCAAGAATATATCCGGATGCAAGACTTTATCCATGGAATGAAGATAATTTTGGACCTTTAGAGGTCCCATCGAAAGGTTCAACCATCGAGATTAATGAGAATAATCTCGCAAAATATGGTAATCTGATTGAGTTTTATGAAGGTAATGAAGATGTAGTAATCGCTGAAAACACTTTAACTATCGGAGGAGAAAATATCGATGAATATACTTTCAAACAGGATTACTTTTTCATGATGGGGGACAATCGACATAATTCTGAAGATTCACGCTTCTGGGGTTTTGTTCCTAAGGATCACGTGGTTGGAAAAGCTTTGATTATCTGGCTTTCAATTGATAAAAATGAGAATTTCTTCAGGAAAGTACGTTTTAGAAGGATGTTTTCGTTAATTAAATAATTATAATTAAGAAGGGATGCCATCTCTTCAAAGAGATGGCATCCCTGTGATTACTCTACCAATCAATTTCTTTCTTTCCAACATGCCTTAAATAAGCATTTGTCTTGCTGAAATGACGATTTCCGAAGAATCCCCTGCTGGCTGATAGAGGAGATGGATGAGGTGATTCCAGGATATAATGCTTTTGTACATCAATAAGTTCTTTTTTCTTCTGGGCATAAGACCCCCACAACAGGAAAACAAGTTCTGCTTTTTCATCTGATAATTTCCTGATAACTGCATCAGTAAAGGTTTCCCAGCCCTTGTTTTGATGTGATCCTGCATTGTTTGCTCTTACCGTTAACGTTGCATTCAGCAACAGTACACCCTGTTCAGCCCAACGTTCAATATCTCCACTGGCTGGTACCTGTTTGCCAGTATCCTCCTTAATCTCCTTAAAAATGTTGATCAGCGATGGTGGAAACGCAATACCGGGTCGTACTGAAAAACACAATCCGTTTGCCTGTCCTGGACCATGGTAAGGATCCTGTCCAATTATAACTACCTTTATCCCATCCCAGCTGCATTTATCGAAAGCCCTGAAGATCTCCAGCCCGGGAGGATATATTGTGTGTTTTTCGTATTCATCCTTCACGAAGTTTACAAGTTCTTCGAAATATGCTTTCTCAAACTCTTCCTCCAGTTGTTTTTTCCATGATTCGGCTATTGCTATACTCATTAAATCACAAATTAATTTTTTACATCTTGCTCAAAAATAAAACTATTATATTATTTTTATGGGTTGGAAGTTATTGTAACAGTTCTTATATATGGAAACTGCAATCACTGAAGGAATTAAGGTATCAGTTACCATCACATATCAGCCAGACTATTCCAGTCCACGGCAGATGCATTTTGTGTTCACTTATAAGGTTACCATCGAAAATCATTCTGATCATACTATTCAGCTTCTTCGGAGACATTGGCATATACATGATACGAACTTTGAAGTTCGTGAAGTGGAAGGAGAAGGTGTAGTTGGACAAATGCCCATATTGGAACCGGGAGAATCGCATAAATATGTTTCAGGCTGTAACCTTAAATCCGGAATAGGGAAAATGTATGGCACCTATCTTATGGAAAGAATTATAGATGGGAAAAAAATTAATGTTACCATACCGGAGTTTTCCATGATTGTACCATATCGGCTAAATTAACAGGGTGCAATTTCTTTACTCATTATTATCATATTTAAAATATTGGCTTATGCAGGTAGATGAACATTCCCTGCATTCTCCATTTATGTATCGGTTATATGCCGAATGTATAAAGCCTTCCCGATTCGATAAGCCTGATGATAAGATAGAGTCTTTCAGAAGGGAATTAGTTTTATCCGGGGACTTAATACCGTGGAACACTTTTGGGGCCGGATCAAGGATCGGGAAAAAAGCCCGGATACCAATCGGAACAATTGCACATAACAGTCTTACTACACCTAAGTATTCACTACTATTAAAGAGTTTAATCCGGTTTTTCAATTATAAAAAGATATATGAATTGGGAACTTCTTTGGGGATCAACTCTCTCTATCTATCAATCGCATCCGCTGATGGGCAGGTAATTACGTTTGAAGGAAATGAATCTTTAATTCAAAGGGCAATAGATAATTTCACTGCATTTCCATCGAGCAATATACAGGTCATTGAGGGAGACATTGATGAAACTTTTCTCCCCTTCCTTAGAGAAGATGGTCAATTACCATTCCTTTTTATAGATGCAAATCATACCTATGAAGCCACCTTAAGGTATTTTACCCAGGCCGTGGATTATATAAATGAAGATTCAATCATCATACTGGACGACATACACTGGTCATATGAAATGGGAAAGGCATGGAGAGAAATCTCGAATGATCCCAGGGTATCCATATCCATTGATATATATCAATTTGGACTTCTGTTTTTTAAGTCAGGTATTACAAAGCAGAAATATGTCCTGGCTTACTGATTTCTCTTTGATGAAAGTCGTTGAGTGCATTTAACAGATCATTGCTCTGCTACAAATCGATATGTTCCCGAATATGATTATTTTAAGAACAATTGTGTAAAAGTTGTCACTTTCACATAATTTTGCTGAGACCTATTGAAATATTTTTTGAATATGGAAGTAAACGCAGATAAAACCACAAAGAAAAAACGACTACGACGGGATTTAATCATATCGGTGATTGTTGTTTTAGTAATCGTTCAGGCTGTAAATATGTTTTTCAAGTATAGGGCTGACAAGGCTCACGGAATAGAAATGGCAAAAGCGCGAGACGAAATCACTATTCTCCAGCACGAACTTGAGGAAAGGATGTATGAAATTGACAGCCTTGGAGGAGACGTTCAGGATCTTGAGATCATTGTTGCTGAACTTGAGGAGGAAAAGGCCAATCTGCTGGATCGTACCCAATATTCCGAACGTCAACTTGTACGCCTCAAAGAACGTGTTGATGGGTATCAGGAACTTCTTATTTTGAAAGATCAGGAAATTGTAAAACTGAAAGATGTAAATCAGGAATTGGTAGCAGAAAACCAGGGCCTGAAAACAGAGCAAAACCAGCTTAGACGTACACTTAATCAAACTGAACAAACCAAGCAGGAACTGGAAGAACAAATGGTAATTGCTGGCAGACTAAAAGCAGAGAATATTCGCATTTTTGCCCTCAATAGCCGGGGCAGGATCAAGGAGAATGAATTTAAAGCCAGAAATATAAATAAACTCCGGGCTGAATTTAACATAGCGGAAAATAATCTTGCCCCAATCGAAGGGAAAGATATCATGATCAGGATTGTCGGACCGGATGACAATATATTGTTTGATGTAGCCACTGGTTCAGGAACCTTTATGTTCCGTGGCAGGGAAGAATTTTATACAGCAAAACAGCAAATCCTTTTCGACAATACCATGCAAAAACTTACCTTCCAATATGACAAGGGAAGTGAATGGGCAACCGGTCGATATGAGCTTGAAGTTTATACCGAAGATTATCTGATGGGTGAAAGAGCCTTCATGGTTAAGTGATTGTCTTATTAAATACCTGAAATTCAATAATAAATCCCAGTGGATAGTTGGGATTATTTTTTTATTTTGGTATTTTTGCCGTCCAAAAAAATTATAACTGAAGCACAATTATGGTAACACAAAACTATGAGACAGTATTCATTTTAACTCCCGTTTTGTCTGAAACTCAGATGAAGGATGCTGTCGACAAATTCAAAAAAGTGCTCACCGATCATAAAGCAAAGATCGTAAACGAGGAAAACTGGGGTCTTAAAAAGCTAGCATATCCGATTCTGCACAAGACCACTGGTTTTTACAACTTAATTGAATTTGAAGCGACTCCTAATACAATTGCAGCTCTTGAGCTCGAATACAGGCGGGATGATAAAATAATGCGATTCCTGACTATATCACTCGATAAGCATGCAATTGCATATAATGAGAAACGCAGCAGAGGTGAATTTAACAAGAAAACTGAGGCAGTGGAGGAGCCAGCATCATGACATTACAAAATGAACCCATCAACAGAGCCGATGTTAAAAAGAAATATTGCCGGTTCAAAAAAAATGGAATTAAATATATCGATTACAAAGACGCTAATTTCCTCTTGAAGTTTGTCAATGACCAGGGAAAGTTACTTCCCCGGAGACTGACTGGAACAAGTGTAAAATTCCAGAAAAAAGTGGCACAGGCTGTAAAAAGAGCAAGACACTTAGCCTTGCTGCCATATGTTACTGATTCATTAAAGTAGAAGGCAAACAAAGCAGAAAATGGAAATAATCTTAAAACAGGATATACAAGGGTTGGGGTATAAGAACGACACCGTGAAGGTAAAGGCCGGCTATGGTAGAAATTACCTGATCCCTCAAGGATTCGCCATTGTGGCAAATAATTCCAATGTCAAAATGATTGAGGAGAATATCAGACAAGCTGCACACAAAGCAGAAAAAATCATAAATGATGCCAACGAACTTGCAGATGCTATTGGTGATGTTGTACTTGAAATTGGCACAAAAGTGGGTGACAGTGGAAAAATATTCGGAGCGATAACTACTCTTCAGATCTCTGATGCACTGAAAGAAAAGGGATTCGAAATTGACAGGAAAAAGATATCATTTAAAGGTGATGTGAAATCCGTTGGTGATTTTATCGCGATACTTGACCTTCATAAGAAAGTGAAAAAAGAGGTGAACTTTAAAGTAGTATCGGAATAAGATAATACATTTAAAAAACAGAAAAAGCGTTTCATCTTTATGAAGCGCTTTTTTTGTTTCCATCTGTATATGTAAATTTATTTTATGTTTCGTTCCGAATTAAATCCCTATCCCTTTCTTAATAAGATTAATCTGAAATCGAATGTACTTCTATTAGGCTCATGTTTTACAATCCATATAGGTGAAAAACTGAAGACCAATAAGTTCAGTACATTGACTAATCCTTACGGGGTAATCTATAACCCAATCTCACTATATAATTGTGTAAAAAATAGTCTCAACCCCGATGAACATATCGAAAATAGCATCCTGGAGAACCAGGGAGTATACAGGCACTGGGACTTCCATTCAGATGTATCTCATCCAGATAAAAAAGAGCTTGTCAATAAAATAAAGGATTCTGTTAATCAAACCAGCAGGTTCATAAAAGAAGCTGACTGGATCATATTTACATTCGGAACATCCTATATATTTAAGCTTAAAGAATATGACCGCATTGTTGCTAATTGCCATAAAATACCTGCCAGTAAATTTGATCGATCAATTTTGTCGGTCGAGGAAATTACTGATGGATTTAAAGAGGCCTACAACTTAATTAAAGCTTTCAGTGCCGATGCAAAATTTATTCTGACAGTGAGCCCGGTTCGTCATATCAGGGATACATTGGAACTGAATAACGTTAGTAAATCTACATTACGCCTGGCATGTCATGGCATCCAATCTGAATTAAATGATGTATATTATTTCCCGGCATATGAAATCATGATGGATGATCTTCGGGATTACCGCTTCTATAATCAGGATATGCTTCATCCAAACAAATCAGCTATTGATTACATTTGGGATAAGTTCAAAAAAGCATGCATTGATGATGACACCAATGATTTTCTTGTCCAATGGGATAAGATCCTGAAGGCTTTGAATCACAAACCTTTTTTCCCGGGTACAGAAGAACATAAAAAATTTATATCCAAAACCATTAACGAGGTAAGCAGGTTTAGTAATATGATAGATGTTGAGGAGGAAATTACCTTCCTAAAGAATCAACTTTGATGAAACCGGATCAAAAACCTAATCATCTCATTCATGAAACCAGTCCATACCTGCTTCAACATGCCTATAACCCAGTAGACTGGTATCCCTGGGATGATGAAGCACTATCCAGGGCAATGACAGGGGATAAAATGATAATCCTGAGCATTGGTTATTCTTCATGTCACTGGTGTCATGTGATGGAAAAAGAGTCTTTTGAAGATAAGGAGATCGCCGGGTACATGAACGAGCATTTCGTGTGTATTAAGGTTGACCGGGAAGAAAGACCAGATATTGATCACATTTATATGGATGCCGTTCAGGCCATGGGAATGCAGGGAGGTTGGCCGTTGAATGTATTCCTCACTCCTACACAAAATCCTTTTTATGGTGGTACTTATTTCCCACCTGCTTCATGGATGAAATTACTCCGGAATATTGTTCAGACCACAAAGAATAATCGGGATGACCTTGAGATCTCCAGCCGGAAAGTCTCAAAATTTCTCTCTATTGGGATTTCAGAGAAATATGAATTGACACAGAATTCAACAGAATTTGATATGAAAGAGTTAATTGATCCTATTAAATCTTTCACGTCAATGTTTGATCATGATTTTGGCGGCTTACAAAAGGCACCAAAATTCCCGATGCCCACCCTGTGGTTATTTCTATTAAGATATGGTCATACCTCAGGGGATAAAATGATCAATAAACACGTTCATTTTACACTCAGGGAAATAGCAAAGGGAGGTATATATGATCAGGTCGGAGGTGGATTTTGTCGATATTCTGTTGATGAGAAATGGCATGTGCCACATTTTGAAAAAATGCTCTATGATAATGGTCAACTACTTGCATTATATGCGGAAGCATATCGACTTAATAATGATCCGATATTTCAAAAAGTAGTTTATGAAACAATCCAATTAACAGAAAATGAATTTCTGGACCCGGATGGAGGCTACTATTCAGCATTGGATGCTGATAGCGAAGGAGAGGAGGGTAAATATTATGTATGGACGACAGCTGAAATAGATGCGATATTTATGGATGAGTCAGATAATGTAAAATCCATATACTCTTTTGAAGAAAATGGAAACTGGGAGTCCGGAAAGAATATCCCCATCCTCAAAACAAATGACTTCTCAGATGGATTTCTCGAAGATTTAGATAGGATTAACTACAGGCTATATAAATACCGGAAGAAAAAGATAAAACCCGGCCTAGACAACAAGATACTTGCAAGTTGGAATGGAATGATGCTTAATGGCCTGGTGGAAGCCTATCTCTCTTTTGATGAAATATATTTCATTGAAAGAGCCAGACGGAATGCTTCCTTTATCAGCAACAAACTTATTAAAGATGGCAAACTGTATCGTACGATCAAAAAAGACAATCCGGCAATACCCGGTTATCTTGAAGACTATGCTTTCGTTATCCAGGGTATGATCCGACTTTATGAAGCCACCTTTGAGGAAAAATGGTTGAACATTGCCAGAAATCTTACAAATGTTGTTATTGACAACTTTTATGATCCGGATGAACACCTGTTCTATTACTCATCCGGCAATTCTGAAAAACTCATCGCCAGAAAAAAGGAATTATTTGATAACGTAATCCCATCTTCTAATTCTGTAATGGCTCAGAACCTGTTAAGATCAGGACACCTTCTTGGAAATTCCAGGTGGATTGAGATGTCATCACAAATGGCTTCCATAACTATGGATCTATTGAAAAGAGAACCGGATTATATGTCGAATTGGGGTACATTATTCCTGATGTTATCAAATCCAACAGCTGAGGTAGCCATTACAGGGAAAAAGGCGAGTGAATACCGACAGGAGATAGAGAAATATTATCATCCGAATAAAGTCGTATGTGGAACGATCTCAGAAAGTAGTTTGCCCCTGTTAAAGAACAGGATTGCTCGTGAAGATGAAACAACCATCTATGTATGTTTCAACAAAACCTGTAAATTGCCTGTGAAAACAACAGAAGAAGCAATCAAACTATTAAATCCCCAGGGGTGAATACTAAGGATGAAAATACTATCGGTACCTTTGCAGATCTCCTGCTACCAGTACCCATTCCCAATCTGTTCACATATCATGTTCCTGATTCACTGGAACAGATATCTGCTGTTGGCAGCCGGGTAGTTGTTCAGTTCGGCCGAAAAAAAATACTGACAGGCATTATTAAGACAATTCATAACAATCCACCTGAAAAATATGAGTCCAGGCCAATTCTAGAAATACTTGATGACCAACCTGTAGTTAATCACCTTCAGCTTAAGTTGTATGAGTGGATGGCCCGTTATTACATGTGTACTGAAGGTGAGGTGATGAACGCTGCACTGCCAACCGGCCTTAAGTTATCCAGTGAATCTAAAATCCAGTTGAATCCTGATTTCGATGCTGAGAAATCGGAGGAACTTTTTTCAGATAAAGAACTGATGCTTATTAATGCCTTAAAAGGTGAAAAATCCCTTACCTATCCACAGGCAGGCATAATTTTAAAAATCAGAAATATTTATCATATCCTTAAATCGCTGATCCGAAAGGAAGCAATTCTGATTTATGAAGAAGTCAAGGATAAGTATTCTCCCAAAAAAGAAAAGAGAATCAGGCTGAATGAAACATTTGTTGATGAGATAAATCTGGAAACCTTATTTGAGACCTTACATAAAAAACCGAAGCAAACAGATGTTCTGATGAAGTTTCTTCAGAAGGTGCCAGTTCTGGAGAATCCCTGGATGAATTTAAATGGTATCAGGAAAGATGAACTTGTAGATGCAACAATATCTGTATCCTCGGTGAATACCTTGAAAAAGAATGGCATTTTCGAGGAGTTTGAGGTGATTATACCGCGTTTCAAAGAATTTGAATCAACAGAATATGATGTTCAGTTGAGTGCTTTGCAGCAGGAGACTCTCAGTAGCATTACAACCCATTTTAGAACTCATGACACTGTCCTGTTACATGGCATTACAGGTAGTGGTAAGACAGAGATATATATCAGTCTTATCCAGGAAGTGCTGGAAAGTGGGCGGCAGGTACTATACCTGATGCCCGAAATTGCCCTCACCACGCATATAGTCGGTCGGTTGAAAAAAGTATTTGGAAATACGTTCGGTGTATATCATTCCAAATTCTCAGATAATGAACGGGTTGAAGTATGGAAGGGTGTCAATTCCGGGAATCTTCAATTCGTTGCAGGAGTAAGATCATCAGTTTTCCTGCCATTTCACGATCTCGGATTGATCATTATAGATGAAGAACATGAACCTTCATTTAAACAATATGACCCGGCCCCAAGATATCATGCAAGAGATGTAGCCATGGTCATGGCGAGGGATCACGAGGCCAAGGTTCTGCTTGGTTCAGCCACACCCTCTTTAGAGTCATATTTCATGGCAAAGAAAGAGAAATATGGTATTGTGAATTTAAAAGAAAGATTTGGTGCGGCAGTCATGCCTGAAATGATCGTGGCTGATATTTCCCGGGAGAAAAAACAAAATAAACTAAAAGGTGATTTTACCTCAGTATTGGTCGAAAACCTGGAACAGAATCTTAAGGAAGGCGGACAGGCCATTATTTTTCAGAATCGGAGAGGTTACTCACCTTATATACTCTGCGAAGAGTGTGGTTGGATCCCGAAATGCACGAATTGCTCAGTTAGCCTTACCTATCACATGTATCATGACGAACTGATCTGTCATTATTGTGGGTACAGGACTCCAGTACCGGCTATTTGCGAAGCCTGTGGTTCAACACGGATGAAAACCATCGGGATCGGAACCGAAAAAATCGAGGATGACTTGAAAATCCTGTTACCCGAGGCAAAAGTCAGACGGATGGATCTTGATACAACGCGAAGCAAATACAGCTATCAGAATATCCTGAATGATTTTGAGAATGGTGAAATCGATATCCTGGTTGGGACACAAATGGTCTCAAAAGGACTTGATTTTGATAAAGTCAGACTGGTAGGTGTTGTTGATGCCGATCGGACTATACACTTTCCGGATTTCCGATCAGGAGAGCGTGCCTTCCAATTGTTAACTCAGGTTAGTGGCAGGTCAGGCAGAAGAGATGTCAAAGGGAAAGTAGTGATCCAGACCTATGATCCATCACAGAGAATCCTGAATAAGATAATCCATAATGATTACGATTCCATGGCACTTGAGGAAATTCTGGAAAGAAAAAAATTCAACTACCCCCCCTTCTGTCGTATGATCAGGATTCATATAAAGCACGTGGATAGAAATCTATCAGCCCGGATAGCACGCGCAATGGCTGACTTATCCGTGAAAAATTTTGGGAAAGGAAGAGTACTTGGACCCGAGGAACCACTTATCGCCAAGATCCGGAATGAATATATTATGACAATACTGATCAAAATGGAAAGAGATAGGGTAAACCTGTCTTTGATAAAACAAAAGCTTCTAATTATCGCGAGAGATTTACTTCTCGAAAAGGAACATCGGAAAGGAAGGATCATATTCGATGTCGATCCACAATAAACCTTCGCAAAGCAAATAATACAAATTAGCACCCTTGCTGTTAACCTTTTCAGTTAAATTTGCCAGGACGTAATTATGGATAAAAAAGCATCTCTTGCAGTATTAATAAGTATTCTGACTATCACTGCCTGGTTCGTTGGATGCCAGGAATGCAATGATTGCGGTGTATTGTACGAGGAACCAACTGTTAAAGTAAAATTCTACAACATTGACAGTTTATTAAAAGTTGATTCGGCGCTTTTAGTGATTGAGGATAGCCTGGGAATTATCAATGAAGAAATTGAAAACGGGGATACTGTTCTGATAGAATTAAAGGAAGAACTGGAACGGATAAAATCGGGATTAGAAAAAACTCAACAAGATATTAATAATGGCAAGTTACGAATTGAAGAAGTTAATGGAATCGGTGCCCTTGAACCTTTTTATTTTCGAGATTCTACAACAAATGATTCATTGACAAGTTTTCAATTTCCGTTATCCATGAATAATAATGTTTCAACATTTATAATAGAAATTGAAGATCGCATCGATACCTTAATGCTTGGGTACTTATTAATGGAAGATGTTGGCGGTAGTAAAATCTATATTCGGGCATATGATCTGGAATTAGG
>JBHOSY010000077.1:0-20232 GCA_042584165.1 Bacteroidota bacterium
GCCAGCCGCACCCACACCTACAGAATATTGTTTCAATTAAATGATAATGTTGAATTATCAATGGACCCCTATGTATGTCAGCAAATTGGCCGACGGTTATCACAAATCCAAGACTCACTGTTCCTCCATCATACCGTTATATAAAATTCGTTCTCAGGGCTGTCATAACGGAAGGATAATACAGTAATTGATTTATCATCTTAGTATTCAATTCTGGTTGAAGGGAATTTTTATTGATTTATTAATGGGATCTGTTAGATCAAACCTTTCTCCTCAAGTGAAGCCTTAATTTGCTTATGATATTTCCAGAATTTGGCTTCTATATCATCCATTATTTTCCTGAATTCAGGAAGATCTTTAATGTTATCCATTAAAGGTTCTATTTCGACAAAAATCACAGTCCAATAATGATAATGGTCTTGCTCTGAAAAAAGCTCCAGATGTTCAATGGCCTTTTCTGTGTCACCTTTGCACGAATAATACATTGCTAAATTAATATGCTTATAAATCGATTGATTGATTTCAGCATCATCCTTATACTTCTTAAAATATTTTTCAGACTCGTCTGACAGTCCATTTTTTGATAATACAAATCCAATTTTAGCATTTTCTGATCTGGCAACATCCAGGTTCAAAGATTCCCTTATCTCATTGAATTTTTT
The DNA here is from genome assembly GCA_042584165.1 of Bacteroidota bacterium. Classification (GTDB taxonomy): domain Bacteria; phylum Bacteroidota; class Bacteroidia; order Cytophagales; family Cyclobacteriaceae; genus JBHOSY01. Next base: position 663 of record JBHOSY010000077.1, read on the forward strand.
ATAATAAGGGTAAGCACTTTTATAATCCCTCATGTAATAATAGATTTTCCCAACTTCCTGCAAAATATCAAATTTGGCATCATGCATGACATCCAACCTCGTCGAATCTGTATACAGGGCTTCCAGTAACAGATCCACTGTTTGCTGAAAATCCCTGTTTTTCGCATATAGTATGAATGCCCTTGTATATTTTGAATACAAATTCCCTGGATAATATTCCAATGATTTGTTGATATACTTCTCAGCTTCACCGATAAAGCCTGATTGTATAAAGGCATTGCTAATGTGTAAATAGTTAATACTGGCAAAAATTGAATCGTATTTTGAAATATCTAATTGAAGTCCCCGAAGAGCATATTCCAGGTATTTTTCTGTATCAGGAAGATGATTTACATAAATATCAATCATGTGAGCAAATACAATATCGTAATTCGGATTATATTCCAGCGCTTTTTCAAGATATGGAACCGCCGATTCGTATTTTTCATTGTGCATATAATATAGAGCTTTTGCAACAAGACTTTGAGGCGACTGGGCATCGAGTAATAATGCCTTATCGGCATTAAATTTTATTTGTTCTGAATATTCTTTTCCAGGCTGAGTATCATCTAAAAAGTGATAGGCCATGGTAATAGCTGCATAGGCACGGGCAAATTCAGGATCCTGTTCTATCGCTTTCTCAAAATAGGGAATGGCCTTTTTTACATCTTCACGATTAATTTTATTAATTAATTCCAGCCCTTTTAAGAAATAATCATATGCGACCAGATCATTGGTTGGTAATTTATTTATTCTTTCGGCTTCTTCCGGGGTTATGATTACTTCAATTTCATCCGTAATCTTTTTGGCCAGCTCCATCTGCAGTTTAAATATATCCTTAGCTTCCCTGGTGTATTGTTCAGACCAAAGGTGTTGATCATTTCTGGCCTCAATCAGTTGAATATTCAGCATAATTTGATCTCCGATTTTCTGCCCGCTTCCTTCTACAAGGTAATTCACATTCAACTCCATGGCGATCTCAGGAATTGTTTTGGGATTGTTTCTGTACTTTTCAACGGATGTCCTGCTTATTACCCTTAAATCTTTAATTTTTTGAAGATTATTAAGCGTTGATTCCATTAATCCATTGATGATATAAACATTGGTAGAATCGTTACTATCGTTAATGAAAGGTAAAACCGCAATTGACTTTTTGGAAATAGTCTGATCAATAGACGAGGTGGTTGGTGTAATATTTTTGAGTATTTCTGAAGTATATAGAAAGTATCCAAATAAAATGGCAACGAATGGGAGAAGAATCCAAAGGATCCAAGCATTTTTCTTCTTGGTACCTGACTCCATTTGATCACCCAATATTCCAATTTTAACATTACCATTAATTTGATCCCTCTTCGGGACTACAAGTCCCGGGTTGGTGATGGCGAACACCTCCATTGGTTTATCCACGTTCTTGAGTTCGAATACACCCATTGTGGCGGTATGAATTCCCGGCTGATTCTTGACTTCATCGTATACTTTTTCTGAAATAAAAATGCTCCCTGCTGAAGCCAGAGATTCGATCCTGGAAGCTACATTTACACCGTCACCAATAATTTCATCTTTGCTGGCAATAATATCGCCGGTATGGATGCCGATCCTTACTGGAATTTGAGGCTCTCCCTGAAAAGCCAACTGCATTTCTATTCCACAGCGCACTGCATCTATGGCACTTGAGAAAGTGCTCAATGTTCCGTCTCCATAGTATTGTAAAATTTTACCATGGAATCTTTTCGTAACAGCATTGAATACTTCCCGGTGACGATTTCTGAACTCGATCGCTATAGTCTCATCTCGTTGCATCAAGGCCGTATAACCCTCGATATCGGTAAACATGATTGCAGCCAGTTGGTGAGTTTGAGATAGCAGATCGATTTGATTGGAATCACTTTCCTTCAAATCACTTTTCCCGGCTTCGCCAGGTGGGTATCCATAATAATCCCGAAAGCATTTGATAAAGTATGACGGACTGCTGAATCCAACCTTATAAGATATTTCGGAAACGGTCAGGGAAGTCTGCCCCAACATTTCCATGGCATGTTGTAAACGTATCTGCCTGATTAACTGGCTGACCGAAAGCTTTGTTAGATTTCTCACCTTAAGAAGCAGGTTGGACCGGCTCATACCTATTTCACCTGCCAGTTCAGAAACCCCAAACCGCTCATCAGATATGTTCTCCTCTATGATCTTTGTGATCTTATGTAAAAAATCATTTTCCACGAACAAAGGATCATGCATGGTTAAAAAAGATAAATCGAAATTAGGTTTTTTTGCTTTAAATCATCCTATACGTCATAATTTATATCCTTTCGTCATAATTACAACTACTTCCCCAAATTTGATATTTTTCGCTTCTTTTTTGATACGTCGGGCATCCTCACTTGACAGAACTTTACACCATTGTTTAAAGTCAAACTTAAAAACAATTAGATATGAAAACACGAATTTATTTTCTGGATAACTTAAGAACATTCCTAATATTCCTGGTGATTATACTTCATGCAGGAATGTCATATGTATCGGGTATGGATTCATTCTGGATAGTATCCGACCCCGATAAATTGGATACATTGTCTTTGGTCAATATGTACCTGGATCTCTTTGTGATGTTTATTATGTTTTTTATTTCAGGTTATTTCATACCGAATTCAATAAAAAGTAAAAATGACTGGGAGTTTATTAAATCCAAGTTTAAAAGAATATTGCTACCCTGGATTATTGCAGTTTTCACCCTGATACCAGCCTATAAAGCAATTTTTCTCTTTTCGAGAGGCCTTCCACAAGAGGAATGGTTCTCCTATTTTCACTTTTTCCAGAGAATGGGGAGCGATTTAAGTTTCTTTGCCAATAATCCAACTCAAAACTGGTTGTGGTTCCTGCCTGCCCTATTTCTATGTCAGGTACTGTATTTAATTCTTTCCAAAATCAATCTATTATCAATTAGGATTTCTTTAAAAACAGGCATTGTTCTAACTTTTACTATTGGTGTTATATACAGTTTGATAATTTCACTTAGTGGTCTTAAAGGCTGGACTCACTCCCCGTTTCTTGATTTTCAACGTGAAAGATTATTGATCTATTTTATGGTTTTTTTACTGGGTTCTTTGTGCTATAAACTCCATGTTTTTGAATCAGAAAAGAAAAATAAAAAGTATTACATTATATCGAATGTCTTACTAACACTCTCATTGGGTGTTTTTACTGCAGTTGCATTGAACCTGTTCTTCAATATTATATATCCTGCCAGAAATTACTTTTTCGTTTCAGAACCCATAGACAAGTTAATGTATTATGTTACAGCGTTGCTGTCTATGTTAAGCTTCCTGTATATACTTATTTATGTTTTTCGATTCCACTTTAACAAAAGCAACTGGTTAATGGATCAATTAAATAAAAACTCATACCAGGTTTATATAATTCATATGATAATACTGGGAATTATTGCAATGATCTTGGTCTATTTACCTGTCCCGGCTTTTGTGAAATATTTCATCCTGGCAATATTAACTTTCGTTGTTTCAAATATCATTATTTATGAATATAAAAGATTTCTTCAAAATAATATATTATTGAGAACTATCGCACTTGTTGTATTAGTTGCCACACTTTTCGCTTTTATCAATTATGGAAATAAGGATAAAATATCTGGCGAGAGAGATCAGGTTTCGTCTTCACAGAATAGTATTTTACCCCCGGATGTGGGCCTTCACAAGGCGGTACTTCAAGGTGATATTGAATCTGTCCGGCAACATATCGCAGCCGGATCGAACCTGGACGAAAAAGAACCATCCGGTGGATCCAGCCCATTGATCACCGCGGCTTTATTTGGAAAGACTGAAGTGGCGCGGACATTGATTGAAGGCAGTGCAAATGTGAATTTTAAAAACAATGAAGGCTCAACTCCTCTTCACACTGCTGCTTTCTTTTGCCGCACGGAGATCGTTGAAGCCCTGCTGGCCAATGGGGCTGATAAAAATATAAGGAACAATGCCGGATCGACTGCGTTGGAATCGGTTACTGCACCCTTCGAGGCTGTGCGGAGTATTTACGATTACTTTGGGAAAACTTTTGGACCTATTGGATTGGATCTGGATTACAAACAGATTAAAACGATGCGTCCCATAATCGCAGATATGTTGCAAAAAAACACTTCAAAATAATGGAATTCCAAAAACTCATTCAAAATAGCTTTAAAATGAAAAAAACAATTCTTCTAATCTCACTTCTTTCATTATTTCAGGCCAGTTGTGAAAAAGATTTTTCCGGTAACTGGCCGTATATTCCGCCTGACAGTATCAATGATGGATTTGTAGCAGGCTCCCTGGAGGAAGTGAATATTGACGCCGGCATGATTGCAAAAGCAGTGGGTAGAATACACCAGGGAAAATATAAGGAAGTTCATTCCATGCTTATCTACAAGGATAACAGGCTGGTATTTGAAGAATATTTTCAGGGTCATGTATATAAATGGGATGCGCCCTACCATCACGGTGAACTGGTGACATGGAACAGGGATATGGTTCATAATACTATGTCAGCTACAAAAAGCATCGTTTCAGCTTGTATAGGAATTGCCATCGATCACGGTTTTATCGAAAGTGTCCACCAGTCCATATTTGATTATTTGCCGGATCATCAACACCTGAGCAACGGGGGGAAAGAAAAGATCACGATCGAACATCTGCTTACGATGACCTCCGGGCTGGAATGGCGCGAATGGAGTGCACCTTACAGCAGTACGGCAAATCCCTGCATAGGGATCTGGTTTCAGGAGGAAGATCCGATCTCATATATCCTGGAAATGCCGCTGGTCGACGCACCCGGATCAAATTTTAATTATTCAACGGGACACATGAATCTTCTGGGCGAAATAATCAGGAATGCTTCAGGGATGACCATCGATGAGTTTTCCAGCACATATTTATTTGGGCCCCTGGGAATTGATACTGCTGACTGGTACCTGAAATTCGAAAATGGCATTTATGATGCTAACAATTTAAGGATCACACCAAGAGCCATGACAAAATTTGGTGCTACATTTCTGAATAACGGGGTTTGGAATGGGAACCGTATTGTTTCCAAGCAATGGGTTGAAAAAAGTGCTGTTCCATATTCCGGTAACCAGGGAATCAATGTACCGGGTGAGGCATCCGGAAGACTTGGATACTCTTATACATGGTGGACCAGGGAATATGCTTTTAAAGGGAATAAAATAGATATGTATACAGCTTCTGGATTTGGTGGACAATACATTATGATACTCCCTGAATTAAACACGGTCGTTGTTTTCACCTGTGGCAATTATTTGACGAGAAGGCCTCCATTTGAGATCCTTGAAAGGTTTATTTTACCAGCAATCAATTAGGTTATGAAAAAACTTATTTTATTCTTTTCCCTGTTATTTTTATCAATAATCGCAAGATCACAGGACAGGATGTCTGATGTTAATACTGATACAAATTCCAGGATTCTTATCGGATGTAACCTTGGAGTAAATTGTTCATATTCGGATGAGGCGTATAATTTCAGTGCTCCGGTAGCATCCATTAGTTTTGATTATCATATTAAAAATGGATACTACCTGCAGGTTGCCCCAAAATATTCATGGCTTTATAAGTGGAATGAACACTATCTTACAGTACCTCTTCATGTCAGAAAACGATTCAGCAATAGATTTAGCTTCTATGCCGGGCCATCCATAACCTGGGATGTAGGATATTTCAGAGATCTTGGTATATCTGCTGGTACGTATTTTCATGTAAACGAACAATCGTCCATCATCCTGTCTGTCTATACATTCACATTGTATGATTATGAAATTGATTATTTATATGCCCCTGTTGGCATTTCATACAATCATTATTTGTATAATAAGTGATTAAACCAGAAAATTATAAAAAATGAATTCAAACGAAACAACATATCGCATTGCAGATTGGTCACAACGTAAAGCGGCAAAAGTGGCAGGCTTCATGTTCCTTTTTGCCTTTATAGTTCCCACCCTTAACTGGGCTTTTGTACTATCCGGATTTAATGTAGCAAATGATGCTCTGGCCACAGCCAATAACATTATGGCCAATGAGTTGCTATTTCGAATAGGTATTGCTATAGAACTTTTCATGTCCGTCGGCTTGATTGTATTGGCCCTGGCTCTTTATATAATTCTCAAAGAAGTAAATAAGAATCTTGCTTTACTTGCACTTTCTTTGAAATTGGTAGAAGCGGCTATTGCTGCAGCTATTGTACTTGTCTCTTTTATAGCTTTACAGGTATTACATGGAGATATATATGTGACAGCATTTACACAAGAACAGTTGCAGGCCCCCATCGGATTAATTCTCAACGCACACACTGCTATATATTCTATTCCCATGGTATTTCTTGGCATGGACATGATGCTCTTCTCTTATTTGTTTTTCAAATCCAGGTATATACCAGGTATATTAGCCGGCTTTGGAATCCTGTCATTTGCACTTATTTTCATTCACGCTTTAATGTTTATTCTTGCACCTGAATACGCAACGATGCCAATAAATCAAATTATTTTCTGGACACCGAGCGGTCTTTTTGAAATAATAATTGGTATATGGCTTTTATCTAAAGGTTTAAAGGAAGAAAAAAATGAACTCAATCAATAAGATCTCAAGAGATGCATGTATTTTATGCCCGATTATGATCGTATCTGTTACCTTAGACAGGCAATATTCCCTTGAGTAAATTATTGAGGCTCACCGGTATGTTGATAAGGGCCACAAAAAGGGGAATATAGTGATAACTGTGGGGGCATATCGATAAAACCTGAGATACTTTGAGATAAAAACGTTAAAACCGCCACCTAAACCCATCTTACAACGGTGGCTAAGCGGTGTGGATGGAATACTGTCCTCACCCTGGTTGTCCTATGCTTCGTTTAGGGCAGCTTAGGATATCTGTAGACTGTTAAATGCAATAAGTTAAAATTTTACATTTACCAATTTTACTTTTTTTAAAGAGAATATATTAGGCACACTAAAGATAATTCCTGAAAAAAAATAGCAAGAAATTCAATTATTTGATATAATAGAAAAAAAACGAATTGAAACATTATAGATAGGAATTATACATTATGAAACGAAGAAATTTTAGTAAAGTATTAACCACAGGCGTCATTGGTGCAAGTATGGCTAGCAATACGGTTCTAGGAAGTGTATCAAGATTACCAACTGTAAAACCTCAGAAGAATTTGCTTATGCGTGTTGGGGGAGATGATCATAGTGTGAAAGTCTTAAAGAGTGATGCAATTGACAATAGTAATCGCAGTGTAAGGCATTATGGTGACAGCACATCCAAAGAAAACCTGGAATTCAAACTTCGTCATGGGATTAAACACATTACAACTCATGTTAGAAAATTTAATCCTGATGGGGCATGGGATATAGATGAAATAAAAAGGATAAAAGATAACTGTGATAAATGCGGAGTTGAATTAGAATGTTTAAACCTCGGGGATACCCTCGAGACCCATGTGGAAAGGCAAAGAACACCTAACATTACCCTGGGTAAGAGTCCTGAACGCGATAGAGAAATAGAAGTAATTTTGGGAAATATTAGAAAGGCTGGTGAAGTTTCAATACCTGCAATAAGGTATCACTGGAGAATACTCCCTATTATGAGAAATGGTTACGATCAAGGAAGAGGTGGAAGTTCATATCGCAGATGGGATATCGAAGACAACTGGCAAGATCTACCAATGTCAATGGCCGGCAGAGTTACACAAGATGAATGGTGGGAACGAATCACATGGTTTCTTGAGAGGGTAATACCTGTCGCTGAGGAATACAAAGTTAGAATGGCTTGTCACTTGCCCGATCCGCCGCTTCCACTTGGATACCGTGGTGTTGATAGGTGGAACCATAATGTATTCGAAGGCTTAAAAAAATATAGTGAGATAGTGGATAGCCCGTATAATGGTTTCCTTCTTTGTGTTGGAACGCTTGGGGAAGGGATGTTAAATCCGGGTGAAGATGTCTACGATATTATCAGGTATTTCGGGGAACTCAAAAAAATATTTTGTGTCCATCTACGTAATATTAGAGGCACACGCGATCATTTTGCAGAGGTTTATCCAGACGAAGGTGATATGAATTTTTATAAGGTTGTGAAAATATTGAGAGATGTACAATATCCATATTCCATATTACCGGATCATATGCCAGATCATCCTGAAGATCAAAGAAAATGGCAGGCATTTGCCTTCGGTTATGGATATATTAAGGGTTTAATTCAAGCGGTAAATTCAGAGTTGTAGTGTCAAAGGATACGAGGTGCTTTTAATATGTAAATTTTAGATTTATTCTATTTTAAGGACGATGACTTACCAACCATATTCGATAAAATTATCTTTACAGAGTTTAGAGTTTGACCGTTTTAGTTATTATAACAAATTAATTCAAACTGTATGAATGCCATTGTTTATCACAAATACGGATCCCCTGATGTTCTTCAACTTACAGAGGTGGAAAAACCTGTTCCCAGGGATGATGAGGTCCTTGTAAAAGTTCAAGCAGCATCAGTAAATCCACTGGATTGGCATACGCTGAGAGGTGAACCGTTCCTGCAACGTCTGGCATCCGGGCTTCTTAAACCCAAAAACAGGATACTCGGGGCTGATATAGCAGGAAAGGTTGAAGAAGTTGGCAAAAAGGTAAAGGATTTTAAAACAGGAGATGAAGTATTCGGAGACCTGTACCGGTGTGGCTTTGGTGGTTTTGCTGAGTATGTATCTGTCCCCGAACATTCATTAGCCTTGAAACCTGGTAATATTACGTTCGAGGAAGCAGCAGCAACTCCCCAGGCTGCAATAACCGCCCTGCACGCTCTTAGTGATGTAGAACAGGAGCCAGACCAAAAGGTCTTGGTTAATGGTGCGTCTGGTGGTGTAGGTACGTTTACTGTTCAGATTGCCAGGGCGTTTGGGGCTGAAGTAACCGGTGTATGCAGTACAAGAAATCTGGACATGGTGCGGTCAATTGGTGCTGACCATGTTATTGATTACACCAAAGAGGACTTTACCAAAATGGGGCAGTCATATGACCTGATTGTGGATGCTGTGGCAAATCGTTCTCTTTCAGATCTAAGGAAGGTATTAAATCCCAAAGGGATTTGTGTTGTAGTCGGATTTTCATCGCTGTTACGTTTATTTCAAGTTGCATTTGCAGGCCCATTGGTTTCAAAGGGAGGTAAGAAAATCAGTATGCTTATGCCGAAAGAGAACAAAGAAGACCTGAATTCAATAAAGGATTTTCTTGAAACCGGTAAGATAGTGCCTGTAATAGACAGGCGTTATCCGTTAAAGGAGGTATCGGAAGCAATCAGGTATCTTGAAGAAGGGCACGCCCGGGGGAAAGTAGTCATAACCCTGGAACATAATTAGAAAATCAATTCCTGAAAATTATCATTAAAAAAAATATAAACATGAACACAAATAATACCTCCGATACAATTCAACAGAAACCACTCCGATTACTTCCCGGTATAATTATCGTAATCCTGCAGTGGCTACTCTGGTTAGTTCTCCCTGTTATTTTCCCTGGGGATCTTATGGCCGCAGTAGGAGTTCTTGGAGGCATGGTATGCGGGTTGGGCGTTTTCGTTTGGTGGGCATTTTTCAGCGGGGCATCCCGGATCGAGCGCTGGGGTGGCGTTGTACTGATGATCATAGCTCTGGTCGGAACATCCCGTTTGGTTGATAAGTCGATCGGAACTGGCATGCAGGGAATGATGTTCTTTTCCTATGCCATTCCGGTGTTGTGCCTGGCTTTTATTATCTGGGCGGTTGTCAGTCGTAATTTATCTGAGAGGCTGCGGCAAATCACAATGATTTTAACCATTCTGGTTGCATGCGGAATATGGTTTCTCTTCCGATCTGATGGTATTACTGGTCTGGCTGGAGCGGATTTTACATGGCGTTGGGCGCCAACTGCCGAAGAACGTCTGCTGGCCCAAACCGGTGATGAGAAATTGGCTTTTCCGTCTGCTATTGAGGTATCAGTGACTGAAGCAGCCTGGCCTGGTTTTCGGGGATCAAACCGTGATGGGGTCGTTTCTGGTTTGCAAATTAAGACAGACTGGTCTCAATCTCCTCCTGTCGAATTATGGCGCAGACCTATTGGTCCTGGATGCTCTTCCTGTGCCATCCGCGGGAACCTGCTCTATACACAGGAGCAGCGAGGCGAAGATGAAATTGTTTCATGTTACAATCTAAAGACCGGCGACCCGATATGGAGACATAGCAACAAAGCTCGTTTCTGGGATTCACATGCGGGTGCAGGTCCGAGATCTACTCCAACCCTCAGCGACAGTTGCGTGTATACCCTGGGTGCGACCGGTATCCTTAACGCCCTTAACGCATATGATGGAACCTTGATATGGTCGCATAATGTGGTTTCCGATACCGACGCAAAACACTCAGGTTGGGCCTTTACAGGTTCCCCATTGGTTGTTGATGATGTGGTTATTGTTGCAACTTCCGGGATAATGGCTGGGTATGATCTTGCAACTGGTAATAACCGATGGATTGGTCCGGATGGAGGCCTGGGGTATAGTTCACCGCACCCGGTGACCATCGGTGGAATCACGCAGGTATTATTGATGAGTGAAAACGGTGCAATCAGCGTTGCACCCTTAGATGGTACGGTACTCTGGAAACACACATGGGGCATAGAGCGGATTTTGCAACCGGCCCTGATCGCTGAAGGAGATTTCTTGTTCAATGACGGTGGACTCACAGGGATGAGACGCATATCCGTCAAAAAGGAATCCAATGACTGGGCAATTAAAGAAATCTGGACTTCAAAACAATTGAAACCCAACTTCAATGACTTTGTCGTTCACAAGGGTCATGCTTATGGATTTAACGGTCCCAGTCTGGCGTGTATAGACATCGAAAATGGTGAACGTAAATGGAGAGGTGGACGCTACGGTGGACAGATCATCCTGCTGGCTGACCAGGATTTGTTGCTGGTACTATCCGAAAAGGGCGAGCTGGCTCTGGTTTCAGCTACACCTGATCAGTTCAAAGAACTCACTAGCATTCAGGCTATTAATGGAAAAACATGGAATCACCCGTCACTGGCCGGAGAAATCCTGGTAGTTCGTAATACCGAGGAGATGGCTGCATTTCAATTGCCGCTTATGAATGAATGATGGTTACGAGTTGATAATTGACTGATGACAGTTAACAGCACCGAGGCAAAGCCTCGAGTGTCCTCGAATCAAAGATTCGGGATTGACAGAAGTTGAGAGTTCAGGGTACATGGTTAAAAGTTATGCTGCTAAACGAATATAAATCAATATTTTCATTGTATTAGCAGTTGTAATTAAAGATCGAGCCCCTTATTTATTGAATATTTTTATAACTTGTCATTATGACACTTTCCCGTCAATTAGCTGCCATCATGTTTACTGATATTGAGGGATATACAACCCTTATGCAGCAAAATGAAAATAGAGCCATAAAGGTCCGGGATAAACATCGACAGATATTCAATTCCATAACAAAAAAGCATAAAGGGAAGATCCTGCAATATTATGGCGATGGTACATTAAGCATTTTTGATAGCGCAATTGATGCTGTAAACTGTGGGATTGAAATGCAGCTTGGATTTCAGAAGGATCCAACGATACCGGTAAGAATTGGAATTCATACCGGTGACATTATTTTCAGCGAAGAGGAGATCATTGGAGATGGGGTGAATGTTGCCTCACGCATAGAATCCCTGGCAGTGTCAGGAAGTGTTTTTGTCTCTGATAAAGTTTATGACGAAATCAAAAACCAGGATTCCATCAAGACTTCGATGCTTAAAACCTTCAAACTGAAGAACGTTGAGAAACCTGTTGAAGTCTATGCCATATCCAATGTGGGACTGATTGTTCCAAAACCTGAAGAGATCACTGGTAAAACTGATTACGATCCAGGTACCTCACCAGAAGAACCAGTACGACCTGAATCAGAGGTCCAACCGGCAGGTACGCCAATTTTAGCTACGAAGCTTTTTATGCCCCCGCCACGGCCTAACATCATACACCGATCTCGCCTGATCAACCGGCTTAATGAAGGCCTGCATGGCAAACTGACCCTCATCTCTGCTCCACCGGGATTTGGCAAAACGACACTGGTAAGCGAATGGGTTGCAGATTGTAACCAACCAACTACCTGGGTGTCGCTGGATGAAGGAGATAACGATCCCATACGATTTATAACCTACCTCAACGCTGCCATCAGGAAAATCGCAGGAAGTATTGGAGAAGGGGTATCGATATTACTACAGTCTTCGCAATCCCCGCCAATCGAATCGATCCTGACCTCGCTGGTCAATGAATTCACATCTGTCCAGGAAGAATTCACACTCATCCTTGACGATTACCACGTGATTGATACAAAATCAGTAGACGATGCACTTACCTTTATACTCGACCACATGCCACCCCAGATGCACCTGGTCATCACTACCCGGGAAGATCCGAATCTTCCACTACCAAGGTTGCGTGTGCGCGGTCAATTGACTGAACTTCGTGCGGCAGATATGCGTTTTACACCTTCCGAAGCAGCCGGATTTTTCAACCAGGTGATGGGCTTGAACCTCTCAGAAGATGATATAAATGTTCTGGAAACCCGTACCGAAGGCTGGATTGCCGGACTGCAGCTGGCGGCACTCTCAATGCAGGAACACAGGGACGTCTCCGGCTTCATAAAATCTTTCGCTGGTCATGACCGATACATCGTGGACTACCTGGTTGAAGAAGTCTTGCAGCGCCAGGATGGACGTATCCGGAATTTCATGCTGCAGACCTCGATCCTGGACAGGTTAAACGGATCCCTGTGTAATGCTGTAACAGGCCAGGGAGACGGTAGAAAAATGCTGGAGGCCCTGGAGAGAGGCAACCTTTTTGTAATTCCATTGGATGATAGTAGGGAGTGGTATCGTTATCACCACCTTTTTGCAGACGTTCTTCGCTCACATTTAATGGAAGAGACGCCTGATACGGTACCAATCCTACATCAACAGGCGAGTATATGGTATGAACAAAACGACCTGCCTGCTGAAGCAATTCACCACGCCCTTACTGCCAGGGATTTTGAGAAGGCGGCCAGCCTTGCCGAATTGGCATGGCCAGTAATGGACAAGAATTTACAGACGGCGACCTGGCTTAACTGGGTGAAAACACTACCGGATGAGACGGTTCATGCCAGGCCTGTGCTTATGGTTGGGTGTGCATGGTCATTATTGAATGAAGGAGAACTTGAAGCCGCTGACACACGATTACGGGAAGCTGAACAGTTGCTGGAAACTTCAACTGATACAGGTGAAGGGAAAAAAGTTCCATCGACCGGGATGGTAGTTGTAGATGAGAAGCAGTTTCAGTCTCTACCGGCATCGATTGCCAATGCACGGGCCTATCATGCTCAGGCTCTTGGAGATATGCCCGGCACCATGAAATACGCGCAACAGGCACTCGATCTCTTACCTGAGGGGGACTATATCGAACGGGGAATCCCGGTTGTGCTCATGGGTTTCGGCCACTGGGCGAACGGAGACCTGGAAGAGGCCTTTAATTCGTTCAAAGATTTCAGGGAGAGTATTCTGAAAGCCGATAATATCTCTATTGCAATCGGCGTCACATTTCTTCCGGCTGGCATAAGGATAGCGCAAGGCCAGCTACAGGAAGCTATAAAAATATATAAGCAATCATTGAAACTCGCCTCAGATCATGGTATGTCAGTTTCCCAGGGAATGGAAGAATTATATATGGGATTGAGTATATTATATAGTGAGCAGGGTGATCTTGAAACCGCCAGTCAGTACCTTGTGAGAAGTGAAGAGTTGTATGATCAACTTACATTACCTGAGAGCTGGAAATATCGCCTAAGTCTTGCCCAGTCTCGACTAATGGAGATTCAGGGGGATCTGGAGGCCGCTCTCGACCTGTTGGATAAAGCAGAACAACGGTATCACAGGAGTCCTATCCCTGACATATGTCCTGTGGCCTCGTTAAAGACAAGGGTATGGATTAAACAGGGCAAGTTGACCGAGGCTCTGGACTGGGCGAATGAACGGAATCTGTCTGTTGAGGATGATCTCAGTTACATGCGAGAGTTCGAACATATCACCCTGGCCAGGATTCTGATCGCCAAGTATAAGAGTGAAGGTAAAGATCACGTTGTTAAAGATGCAATGGTATTACTGGATCGCCTCCTGAAAGCAGCAGAAGAAGGCAAAAGATTGGGTGCTGTGATTGAAATACTGATACTGCAAGCGCTTGCTTATGAGGCACAAGATAACATCTCCAAAGCCCTGTCACCACTGGAGCGAGCCCTGGCTCTTGCTGAACCGGAGGTTTATGTCAGAATTTTTGTAGACGAAGGTATTCCGATGGCGGATCTATTATCTGAAGCAGTAACTCAAAGGATTATGCCAGATTACACAGGCAGGTTACTGGAATTTTTTAAAGATGAGAAATAGAGGCTGTAAATTGAAGCAAGCTGCTTTAAAAGCTATTTCAAACTTGAAATAAAGACTGTTTATAACTTTTCTTATAATATACGAAATAAAGTAACCCGGGTAAAACACATATGAAAGCTGTTGTCCTTAACAGATATGGATCTCCTGATAATCTCGAATTAACAGAGGTTGATAAACCAACTCCCAAGGATGATGAAGTACTGGTGAAAGTTCATGCAGCATCTGTAAATGACTGGGATTGGGGTCTTTTGAGAGGAAAGCCTTTCGCAAACCGCGCAATGTTTGGACTTCTAAAACCAAAAATCAAAATACTAGGATGTGATATATCAGGGAAGGTTGAATCTGTTGGCAGGAATGTAAAGAAGTTTCAGCCAGATGATGAGGTATTCGGGGACTTATGCGAGTGTGGTTGGGGTGGTTTTGCTGAGTATGTATGTGCTCGTGATAATGCGTTAGAGCTGAAACCGGCCAGTATGACATTCGATGAATCAGCGGCCGTACCCCAGGCAGGACTACTGGCCTTGCAGGGCCTTCGCTATAAAGGACAAATTAAACCTGGACAAAAAGTTTTGATTAATGGTGCGGGTGGTGGTGCAGGTACGTTTGCGGTGCAGATTGCCAAATTATTCGGGGCTGAAGTGACGGGGGTGGACAGTACAAACAAATTAGACACAATGAGCTCGGTTGGAGCAGACCGGATCATTGATTACACACAAGAAGATTTCACCAGGAAAAAGCAGTATTATGACCGGATTCTTGATCTTGCAGCCTATCATTCGATTTTTGATTACAAACGTGCATTAAGCCCTAAGGGAATTTATGTTGTGGTCGGAGGTTCCAGAATATTCCAAACAATTTTATTGGGACCATGGATTTCAATGGCTGGAACTAAGAAAATGGGTCTATTGTTGTATAAACCAAACAAGGATTTGGCTTTAATGAAAGAGTTTCTTGAATCTGGTCAAGTAATACCGGTAATAGACAGGCGATTCATGTTAAGTGAGGTCGATGAAGCTCTCCGGTATTTTGGAGAAGGAAAAGTCAAAGGAAAAGTAGTAATTTCTATTATTCATAATAAATCCTAATAAAATGATGGAAAGAAGAAAACATGTAGAATCCGATGAACCGACTCAACAGATGCCGCTCCGATTGTGGCCTGGTGTAGTCATTGTGATGCTGCAATGGCTGCTCAGGTTCATCATCCCCATGTTTGTTACCGATGCTATTTTTTTGACAATCGGGATATTAGGTGGATTTCTCGGCGGATTGGCTGTTTTTATTTGGTGGGCATTTTTCAGCCGGGCACCCCGGTTCGAACGCTGGGGCGCCATCGTTCTGGTAATAATCACATTGATCGTAACGTCCCGCCTCACCCACGAGTCGATAGCAACAGCCCAGGCAGGGTTGACGTTCTTCCTCTATGCCATTCCGGTCCTGAGTCTCGCCTTCGTTATTTGGGCGGTAGCCTGTAATCGCCTGACTGATATACCTAGGCGCGTAGCGATGGTTGTGACTGTCCTGCTTGCCTGTGGAGGGTGGACCCTCGTCCGGACCGAAGGTATGACCAGTGATATCGGTCATGATTTTGTATGGCGGTGGGCGATGGCTCCTGAGGAGCAACTTATGGCTCAATCTGACGAAGAGTTAAAGATGATCCCGTCGGTTTCGGCAACAATGGACACCAGGGCTGAATGGCCCGGTTTTCGTGGACCCGGTCGCGATGGCATCCTCCGTGGTGTGCAGATCGAAACCAACTGGACGGCATCGCCACCGACCGAATTGTGGCGACGGCCTATAGGACCGGGCTTCTCGTCCTTTGCCGTAAGTGGCGACCTCCTCTACACACAGGAGCAGCGCGGTGAGGATGAAGTTGTCGCCTGTTACAACTTGACCACCGGCGAACCGGTTTGGAGGCATCATGATGCAGTCCGGTTCGTGGGCGCGGATGCAAATCCCGGTCCACGCGCAACACCAACCCTTAGTAACGGTCGCATTTATACATTTGGTGCAACCGGAATCCTGAATGCACTTAACGCCAGTGACGGCACCCTTGTGTGGTCGCGCAACGCGGCGTCCGACGCCGACGTGAAGGTTCCGGTTTGGGGTTTTGCCAGTTCACCGTTGGTAGTGGAAGACATCGTCATCGTTCATGTCGTCAGTAAGCTCCTTACCTACGATCTTGCCACCGGCGATCAGCGTTGGGTTGGACAGGTCGGTACCGGATATAGCTCGCCACAGCTAATGACAATTAATGGAATCCCACAGATCCTGTTTCTGAGTGGAGTTGGGATAACCAGCTTCGCACCGGCTGATGGTACAATACTCTGGGAACACCCGTGGCCGACGGATGATCGCATTTTGCAACCGGCCCTGATCCCGGACAGTGATCTATTGATCAGTACCGTTCTTAAAAGCGTACGTCGCATTGCGGTCTCGAAAGGATCCGACGGATGGACCGTTGAAGAGCGCTGGACGTCAACCCGTCTGAAGTCCAATTTCTTTGACATCGTCGTTCACGAAGGTCATGCCTATGGCTTTGATGGCCCAAGTCTAGCATGCATCGACCTTAAGGACGGTACACGCAAGTGGAAAAGCCGACGCTATGGTGGCCAGCTAGTCCTGTTGGCTGACCAGGACGTGTTGGTAGTGCTGACAGAGAAGGGTGAGTTGGCGCTGATTGATGCAGTCCCCGATAAGTTTACGGAATTGGCGAAATTCCAGGCCATCGAGGGAAAGACATGGAACCACCCTGTACTGGTAGGCAACATCCTGGTGATTCGAAATAGCCAGGAGATGGTGGCATTCAGAATGTAGTATAGTAAATATTTCAAAAAAAGAATAGAAGTGATCGCAAAGGAGTACTTATGAAAGCATATGTATATCAAAAATATGGCTCGCCTGATGTTCTTGAATTTAAAGAATTAGAAAAACCTGTCCCCGGGGATAATGAAGTACTTATAAAAGTTTTTGCAACAACAGTAAATCGAACAGATTGTGCAACGCTAAGAGCAAAACCATTTTTTGCCCGGGTTTTTACAGGTCTATTCAAACCTAAAAATCCGATCCTTGGAACTGAATTTGCCGGAAAAATCGAAGCTATTGGTAAAATGGTGGAATTATTTAATGTTGGGGATAAGGTTTTTGGATTAGATGATGGTGGTTTAAGTTCTCATGCGCAATATATGACGATGTCTCACGAAAAAGCACTGACGACAATACCAGATAATATAGGATATGAGCAAGCTGCAGCTAGTTTCGAAAGTGCTCATTATGCATATAATTTTATTAATAAGGTGGATCTTAAAAGTGGACCTGCCTACCGGTCAGGCAGGCAGAAAGTTCTTGTAAACGGAGCAACAGGAGGTATTGGTTCTGCAGCGGTTCAGCTACTTAAATATTATGATGTGAACGTAACGGCAGTTTGTAAAGGAAAAGATACGGAATTAGTAAAATCACTCGGAGCTGAAAAGGTCATTGATTATACAAAGGAGGATTTTACTTCATCTGATGAAAAATATAATTACGTTTTCGATACAGTTGGTAAAAGTTCATTCCTAAAGTGCAAACCCTTGTTAGAATCCGGGGGGGCATATATTTCATCTGAATTGGGTTCGATGTCCCAAAATATTTTTTTTGCACTATTTACACCAATATTTGGCAGGAAGAAAGTAATATTTCCAATGCCCGAAGATTGTAAGGATAGTGTGCTTTTTATCAAAAAACTCATTGAGGAAGGAAAGTTTAAGGCAGTAATAGATAGAACATATTCATTCGAAGAAATTCCTGAAGCTTTCAGGTATGTTGAAAAAGGACAGAAAACAGGAAATGTTGTAATAAATGCTGTGAATTAGTTATGAAAGCCATAGTATACACTGAATACGGATCACCTGATGTTCTTCAATTTAAGGAAGTAGAAAAACCTGTTCCCAAGGATGATGAAGTACTGGTAAAAGTGCATGCAGCATCCTTAAATAACTGGGATTGGGACCTTGTGAGAGGTAAACCATACCTGTTCCGTTTAATATCCGGGCTGCTGAAACCAAAATACAATATTATTGGTGCTGATATTGCGGGACGTGTCGAAGCGATTGGAGGAAACATCACAGGATTTCAGGTTGGCGATGAGGTTTTCGGGGATCTTTGTGAGTCTGGTTGGGGTGGATTTGCCGAGTATACATGTGCACGTGAAAATGCTCTGGCGCTGAAACCGGCCAGTATGACATTTGAACAAGCAGCAGCCATACCCCAGGGGGGAGTCATGGCCCTGCAGGGTATCCGTGATGATGGAAAGGTGCAATCAGGCCATAAAGTTTTGATCAATGGTGCTGGTGGCGCTACAGGTACATTTGCCATACAAATGGGTAAGCACTATGGAGCCGAAGTTTCTGCCGTGGACCACGCGAGCAAATTTGACCTGATGCGTTCGATCGGAGCAGATCATGTCATTGATTATACACAGGAAGATTTCACACAAAATGGAAAGCAATATGATTTGATTATTGATGTGGTAGCCAATCGGTCGATTTTTGATTACAGACGAGCTTTAAGTCCGGAAGGGAAATTTTTTATGGTAGGAGGAACTATCAGCTCAATTTTTCAGGTCATGATCCTGGGACCAATGATTTCAAAGAAACGGGGCAAGAAACTGGGTGTCCTCATGCATAAACCAAATAAAGATCTGAGTTATATAATAGCGCTTTTTGAAGCCGGTAAAGTAATACCTGTGATAGACAAATGTTACCCATTGAGCGAGGTTCCTGAAGCTATCCAACGACTGGGAGAAGGGAAATCCATGGGGAAAATCATCATTACCATGTGAACCATGCTGACGGCAAGCAGACTCACATACTCATATAATCTGGTTGGCTATAAATAGGGGCCCCTTGATAATTCAACATCATTATTTAATTGAAACAATATTCTGTATGTGTGGGTGCGGCTGGCGTCCACGATCAGCGTGGCCACATGTTTGCCTGCAGGTAAGCCGGCCTTTTAAAATGTCCCTTTTGTTTCGACATCAAATCCATGAAGAA